>NZ_JAKDLO010000170.1 GCF_030452765.1 Intrasporangium sp. | reverse complement strand
ACGTCGGCGGCCACGAGGGTCGGGGGGTGGGGCTGGTCGCCAAGCTGCGCGCCTACGCCGAGCAGGACCGGGGCGCCGACACCGTCGACGCGCAGACCGCCCTCGGGTTGCCCGTCGACGCCCGCGAGTACGTCGCACCCATCGCGATCCTGCACGACCTCGGGGTGAGCCAGGTGGTGCTGCTGACCAACAACCCACGCAAGGTGGCCGCGCTGCGGGCGCACGGTGTCGACGTCGTCGCCGTCGAGCGGCTCCAGACCGGCGTCAGCGCCGAGAACGAGCACTACCTCGAGACGAAGCGCGACCGGATGGGGCACGACCTGGTCCTCGATCGTTCGGACGAGGAGACCGCATGAAGGCCGGCGTGCCCGAGATCTCGACCGACGGACGCGGGCTGCACGTCGCGGTCGTCGCCGCCAGCTGGCACGAGCAGGTCATGACGGGCCTGCTGGACGGCGCCCGCCGGGGCCTGGTCGAGGCCGGCGTGACCGACGTCGACGTCGTCCGCGTGCCCGGCGCCTTCGAGCTGCCCGTCGCGTGCGCCGTGCTCGCGGAGCGCTACGACGCGCTCGTCGCGCTCGGCGTCGTCATCCGCGGGGGCACCCCGCACTTCGAGTACGTCTGCCAGGCCGCGACGGCCGGGATCACCGAGGTGGCGACCCGCACCCGCACCCCGATCGGCTTCGGGGTGCTGACGTGCGACGACGAGAAGCAGGCCCTCGAACGGGCGGGTCTGCCGGGCTCGGTCGAGGACAAGGGCCACGAGGCCGCGACGGCGGCGGTCGCGACGGTCGCCGTGCTCCGCGACGTGCTGCGCCCCGCACGCGGTGACTCGGCCCGGCCCGCGGTGACCCCGCCCGTCGGGTCGGTCGTGCGGTGACCCCGCCCGGCGAGTCGGTCACGCGGTGAGCGGCCGGTCGTGAGCGGCATACTCCTCGTTAGGCTGTGACCCTGTGAAGAGCTTTGAGCAGCTGTACGCGCAGCTGGCCGACAGGGCAGCCGCTCGTCCGGAGGGCTCCGCCACCGTGCGCGCCCTCGACGCGGGTGTCCACGAGATCGGCAAGAAGATCGTCGAGGAGGCGGCCGAGGTCTGGATGGCCGCGGAGTACCAGTCGCGGACCGAGACGGCCGAGGAGATCAGCCAGCTGCTCTACCACGTCCAGGTCCTCATGATCGCCAAGGGCGTCACCTTGGACGACGTCTACACGTATCTCTGACCTCCGAGGACTGAACCAGATGCTGCGAATTGCCGTGCCCAACAAGGGTTCCCTGTCCGAGTCGACGATCGAGATGCTGCGCGAGGCGGGCTACCGGACCCGGCGCGAGCCCAAGGAGCTCATCGTCACCGATCCCGAGAACGAGGTCGAGTTCTTCTACCTGCGTCCCCGCGACATCGCGCTCTACGTCGGCTCCGGCACCGTCGATGCCGGCATCACCGGCCGTGACCTGCTGCTCGACGCGGGGGTCGACGCGATCGAGCTGATGATCCTGGGTTTCGGCATCTCGACCTTCCGCTATGCCGCCAAGCCGGGTCTCGCCGCGGCCGTCGGCGACATCGAGGGCAAGCGGGTCGCGACGTCCTTCCCCGGGCTGGTGTCCAAGGACCTCGCCGACCGCGGGATCAGCGCCGACGTGGTACGCCTCGACGGTGCCGTCGAGACCGCCATCACCCTCGGCGTCGCCGACGTCATCGCCGACGTGGTCGAGACCGGCACGACCCTGCGCAACCAGGGGCTCGAGGTCTTCGGCGACCCGATCCTGCACTCGGAGGCCGTGCTGATCAAGGGCAACCGGCCCGGCCGAGAGGTCGCCGTCGACGTCCTGGAACGGCGGCTGACGGGAGTACGCACGGCGCGCACCTACGTCATGCTCGACTACGACTGCCCCAAGGACCTGGTCGAGCAGGCGACCGGGCTGACTCCGGGGCTCGAGTCGCCGACGGTCTCGCCGCTGCAGGACGAGGAGTGGGTCGCGGTGCGGGCCATGGTGCCGCGATCCGGTCGCAACCGGGTCATGGACCAGCTCTACGACCTCGGGGCGCGGGCCATCCTCGTCACCGACATCGCAGCCTGCCGGCTCTGACACCATGAGCGAGCCCGCGGCTCCAGATCCCTCCGCCGCCTTTGCGCCGTTCCGGCCTCGCCGGGGGCGCATCGTCGCGCTCGGGGTCCTGTGGGGCTCGCTCGTCCTGTTCGGCGTCCTTGCCGCGCTCCTGCCGACCGTTTCCGGGCAAGCCGTCTGGGGTTTGGTCGACCGGCTCATGTTCTTCGCCATCGGGGTGGTCATCGCGCTGCTCGCGTGGCGGTACGCGTCGCTTCGCGCGGTGCCCAGCCGCGAGGGCCTCGTCGTGCGCAACCTCGTCAACACCCGGCGCCTCGAGTGGGCCCAGATCGTCTCCGTCCAGTTCGGCGGGGGTCTGCCCTGGGTCAGCCTCGACCTCGACGACCTGGACACACTGGCCGTCATGGCGATCCAGAAGGCCGACGGCGCCTACGCGGAGCAGGAGGCCACCCGGCTCGCAGCGCTCATCCAGGAGCTCGGCGAGCCCGCCGACCCCGACGTCGACGGGAAGCCTCGATGACCGACAGACACCAGGACGACAACCCGGTGGCCGGCCGCCAGGCCACCCGGCAGGTCCCGCCCACGCCAGACCGGCTGCGGCGTGTGCTCGGCCACTTCGCCACCGGGGTGACGGTCGTGACCGGCCTCGACGCCGAGCACGAGCCGGTCGGGTTCGCCTGTCAGTCCTTCAGCTCCGTCTCGCTCGAACCGCCGCTCGTCCTGTTCTGCGCCGACCATCGGGGCCGGTCGTGGCCGCGGATGCGTGACACGGGCACCTTCTGCGTCAACATCCTGCGCCACGCCCAGCAGGACATCGTCGACCGGTTCGGGTCACCTACCGGAGCACGCTTCGAGGGCATCGACTGGCACCTGTCGCCGTACGGCGCGCCTGCCCTGCCCGGCGTCCTCGCCCGCGTGCACTGCGCCGTCGAGGCGGTCCACGCCAGTGGTGACCACGACGTGGTCGTCGGGAGGGTCCAGGACCTCGAGCTCGTCCAGGCGGGCAGGCCGCTGCTGTTCTACCGAGGCAGGTTCGCGGTCACCGAGCGGGTGCGGTCCGCGGCACAGGTCGAGGTGACCGGTGGCTGGGACGACTTCTGGGGGTGATCCGCCCAGCCCCAACCTGTTGCCCCTGGTCGGCGTCTCAACGGGTGACGGGCGGAGTCACCGCCCCGATCCTCGGGAGGACGCCGTGAAGACCAGAACACCATCCCTCGCGGTCGCGGGCGCCGCCGCCGCACTGCTGTGCGGGGCCACGCTTACCGGTGCCGCGTATGCCGCCCAGCCCGCGACGCTCGCCGGCGCCGCCACGCGCGCGACGACCACCGCCACCGTGCCGACGAGGAACCCGGTCACCTACGCCGACATCCTCGTGCGAGCCTGGGGGCGGGGGGACCACCCCGAGGTCGGATTGTTGGCGAGCGCGTCTGTGGCCCGCTCCCTCTTCGCCTACTCCGATCCCGGTGGTGTGAGCTGGCGCCGCACCTGGTGGCAGGGGGCCGCCGGCACGATCCATGTCACCTACCACGACGACGCCCGCGGGGGGACCGTCACGATCGGCGTCAGTGACGTCCTGCTCAGTGAGGGACGCAGCCATGCCGCGTACGAGGTGCGCTTCTCGCAGGCGCACCCGATCGGTCCGGTCACCTACGCGGACCGCCTCGTGAGGGCTTGGGGGCGCGGTGACCACCGGGCCACGGCGACATACGCGACCCGTGCGGTGGCAGACACCCTGTTCGACCACGCCGACCCGGGCGGTGGGCACTGGCGCAGGGTCGGCGCGAGCGGTGCGGCGGGCACGACCTACGTGACGTACCACAACGACGAGAGGGACGGCTACCTCACCCTTGCAGTGGGCAACGCTGCGGAGCAGGACGGGCAGCTGCACGCCGTCCGCGACGCCCGCTTCACGCGCTGACGTGCGGGTGGTCGCCGGGCGACGAACGACCCACGGCGCCACAATGGACCGTGGGCCGATCGCCGACGTGACCCCCCAGCCAGAGGGAGGCCGGATGCGAGGTGCCGACCGCGACGCGGAGCGCGTGGTCCGCGACATCTACGACGCGCACTACGGTGCGCTCGCCGGTTGGGCTGCGCGGCTGGTCGGCGACCGTGAGCTCGGCCACGACCTCGCCACCGAGGCGTTCGTGCGGCTGCTGCGCGACCACTCGTCGGTGCAGGACCCGCACGCCTGGCTCTACACGGTGACCGCCAACCTGGTGCGCGACCACTGGCGCAAGCGGGGCCGCGAGAGCTCCGCCTACGGGCGCGTCGTCGTGGCGCCCGGGTCGGACCCGGACCCTGCCACCCGGCTCACCGTCCGCGAGGTCGTCCTCGCGCTGCCGGACCGGCTGCGCCTGCCCGTCATCCTGCGCTACTACGCAGACCTGCCCCTCACGGCCGTGGCAGCCCGGTTGGGCAAGTCCGAGGGGGCCGTCAAGCGTGACTTGTTCGATGCCCGCCGACGGATGGCGGCACAGCTGGAGGGCGTGCGATGAGCGACGATTTCCACAGCCCCCCGGACCAGCCGGACCACCTCGAGGAGCCGGACCACCGTTCGGTCGAGGACTTCTTCGCACGGGAGCGGGACGCCGCTCCGATCCTGCCGAGCGACGAGGTGCGGTGGCGGCGGATCGTCTCCGAAGCACGGAGCAGCAGCACCCCCTGGACTCGCTACCTGGTCCTCGCCGCGGCCGTCCTGCTCGTTGCCGCCGCCCTTGGGTGGGGGGTGCTTCGCACCGGGCCAGGCCCCGGACCGTCGTCCCCCCCGACCACGTCGGCCGTCGCGACACCACCGACCCCGACCACATCCGCCCAGCCGTCCACCTCGCCTGGCACGTCGCCCACCACAAGCGACTCGCACCCGACGGGCGCCCCGCGGGCGACGACGAACCAGGTGCCGGCGCTCCTGCCGGTGCCGGCGTCCTTCCGGATGAGCTCCGTGACGACAGCCGACAACCGGCACCTGTTCGCCCTGGGCGTGCTCGCCTGCCCCGGTGGGACCTGCCCCGCACTGGCCGCCTCCGACGACAACGGCGGCACCTGGCACCTCGTGCACACCTTCGCCGCGCCGACGACCCCGAGCGGCGGTGCCCCCGGTCGGCCCGGCGGGAGCGGCCGGCTCAGCGACGTCCGCTTCGCCAACCCCTCCGTCGGGTGGGTCTTCGGCGGCGCCATCCTGCGCACGACCGACGGTGGCCGCACCTGGCGCGACTATGCGCACCCGGGTGGGGACGTCATCTCGCTCGAGACGGACGGGACCGACGTCGTCCTCACCGCTTCGCAGGCCTGCTCCGGCGGTACGTGCCACGGTGCCATCAGTGTGGTCCGGGCACCGGTGACCGCAGCGTCCGCCACAGATGTCGTGGGCACCATCGACGGTGGAGCCGGCGTCACCGGTGCCTCGGTCTCTTGGCACGCTAGTCTGGCCTACGTGTCACCGCGGGTGCAACCACGCGCGGGCGCCACCCTGCCGGGTCCCGTCTCCGTGCGACGTGACGGTCTGCACGCGGCGGGGCCACAGGGCTGCGGGAGCGGCCAGGGTGTCCGGATCGTCGCCCCGGCCGCAGGATCGAGCCTGCTCGCCGTGTGTCCGTCCAGCGGTGCGGCCGGCCACGTCGGCTTTGCCGTCGAGTCGAGCTCCGACGGGGGAGCGACGTGGACCCTCGTGAGCACCGACCGGCTCAGGCTCGTGAACGCCGGGTCCGCGTCCTTCGCTGCCGCCGACGCGTCGAGCTTGCTCGCCGTCTCGGGCGGGAGCCCGGACCTGCACGGCTCGATGCAGCTCAGCGCCGACGGCGGAGCCACCTGGGCGCCCCCTCGTGGCCGACCCGCCCTGCCGCCGCGTGGCTGGGCCTGGGTCGGCGCGCCGGGTGGTTCGGTCTACTACGCGCTCTCCGCGGACCCGCTCGGCGGCTACTGGAAGAGCACCGACCGGGGGCAGACCTGGCGCGAGGTCGGTGTCGCCGGACGGTGACGCGAGCTCAGGACACCTGCGACAACCCCGGGCGCAGCCGGAGCGCCACGAAGCCCTGGATGATCGCGATGGCGCCGAGGATGGGCCACGTCAGGGTCAGGGTCCCGACCCGGTCGCGGACCGCGCCCATGGCCAGCGGGCCGACAGCAGCGAGCGTGTAGCAGACGAGGAAGCCCATCCCACTGAGGCGGGCGGTTGCGGAGGGGCTCTTCGCGTAACGCACGAGCAGGACCAGGCCGAGAGAGAACGCGGACCCCTGCCCGAGCCCGAGGACGAAGGCCCAGGCCCATGGTGCGGCGAGTGGCGACAGGTAGATCCCGAAGCTGCCGATGATCCCGAGCGCCGCCGAGACGAGCAGCAGCACCCGCATGTCGCGCACGCGGTCGCTCATCGCCGGGCCGAGCAGACCGGAGACGATCTGCGCCGCGGTGAAGGCTGCGAGCAGGTAGCCCGCATCGGTCGTCGACCACCCGTGCTCGACGTAGGTCGGCGCCAGCCAGGCGACACTCGAGTAGAAGCACCACGACTGGAGTGCGAGGTAGATCGCGACCGTCCACGCCGTCACGCTGCGCCACGGCAGACCACCGTGTGGCGCCTCGGCGCGGACGTGACGTGGGTGGACCCTCACGGTGAACGGCGCCCAGACGACGACCCCGATCAGTGCTAGGACGGCCCAGGCGCCGAGGGATGCCTGCCAGGAGCCGAGGCGCTCGGCCAGCGGGACCGCCACCGCCGAGGCAAGGGTCGCCCCGCCGAGCATCCCTGCCATGTAGAGACCGGTGACCAGGCCCACCCGTTTCGGACGGAAGAAGATCTTGACCAGGTGGGGGAGGAGCGTGCTGGCGATCGCAATGCCGACGCCCGCGACGAAGGTCCCCAGATAGAGGAGCGCCACGTTGTCGCCGAGTCCGCGGGCGATGGTGCCGAGCAGGATCGCCACCGCCGAGCAGAGCACGACGACCGCGGCACCGGCCTGGTCGGCCAGCCGTCCCGCGAGGGGTGCGAAGAGCCCCATGCACAGGACGGGCAGCGCGGTCAGGACGCCGGCCATCGCATGGCTGAGGCCGAGGTCCGCCGAGATCGTGTCGATCAGAGGGGGGACGCTGGTGATCGTCACGCGGAGGTTGACGGCCACGGCAAGGAGCGCCCACACCATGGTCCAGAAGGACGGCAGCGGGCGTGGCCGGCCCGCATGCCTGTTCGGCTGGGTCAGGGGGGCCACCTTCAGACCGTAGTCGTGTCGATGAGCAGGTCGGCGCGCCGTCTGGTCCCGTCGCGCTCGAACAGTTCGTCCTCCTGCGCCGCCCAGTGTTCCCAATGCGGCGCGTACGTGTCGCCGTCGCGGGCCAGCCCGCGAGCCCGCCGCAGCGCGGGGGAGGCGTCGAGGAAGACGCGCACGGCGGCATACGCCCCGGCCGGCAGGACGCTGGAGCCGCAGCCGTCCACGACGAGGAAGGGCGCTGGGAGGACGGGATGCTCCTCGGCCCACTCGCCGTGCTCCCAGTCCCATCGACGGTATGCCGCCGAGCGCCCTTGTGAGAGTGGGCGCAGTATGCGGGTGGCGAGGATGTCCACGGCCCGGGCCAGCCCGTCCCACCCCGGGTAGACGAGGTCGAGGTGGACGACCTGGGCGACGAGAGCATCTGCCACGGCCGCGGCGAGGGTGGTCTTGCCCGAGCCGCTGTGCCCGTCGACGGCAACGACGATGACCGCGCCGCAACGGGGTCCGGCGCGGCGGGCCAGGTCGACGACCGCCGCCACGTGCACGGGGTCGGCCGGTTTCGTGATCCGGTCCCACATGCTCGCGACCCTACCGGGCGCCTACCCTGACGCCATGACCGTGGCCACGAGGGTGATTCCCTGCCTCGACGTCGATGCCGGTCGCGTGGTCAAGGGCGTCAACTTCATGAACCTGCGCGATGCCGGTGACCCCGTCGAGCTCGCCGAACGCTACGGGGAGCAGGGCGCCGACGAGCTGACCTTCCTCGACGTGACCGCGAGCAGCGGGGACCGCGAGACGACCTACGATGTGGTCCGGCGCACGGCCGAGCGGGTCTTCATCCCGCTCACTGTCGGCGGCGGGGTGCGGTCGGTCGGCGACGTCGACCGGCTGCTGCGCGCGGGTGCGGACAAGGTGGGCGTCAACACGGCGGCGATCGCCCGGCCGGAGCTCATCGCAGAGATCTCGGACCGCTTCGGGGCCCAGGTGCTCGTCCTGTCGGCGGATGTTCGTCGGCGTCGGCGTGACGACGGGAGCCCGACCGGTGACTTCGTCATGACGACGCACGGTGGCCGCACTCCCGTGGACCTCGACGCGATCGAGTGGTGCGCCCGGGCTGCCGAGCTCGGGGCGGGGGAGATCCTGCTCAACTCCATGGATGCCGACGGGACGAAGGACGGCTTCGACCTCGAGCTGATCCGGCTGGTCCGGGCCGCCGTGGCGGTTCCGCTCATTGCCTCCGGCGGTGCCGGGCGGGTCGAGCATTTCGCACCCGCGGTGCACGCCGGTGCCGATGCCGTGCTCGCGGCGAGCGTGTTCCACTTCGGTGAGCTCACCGTCGGTGACGTCAAGGCGGCACTGCGTGGGGCCGGAATCCTCGTGCGCTGAGCAGCTGTCTCAGACGCCCAGCTGACCTGCCTGCAGCGCCGCGATGTCGTCGGCGTCCCCGGACAGGTCGACCCGCGCAACGCCCGTGCGGCCGAACGCGTAGAGGACGAGCTCCTGCGGTCGGCCTCGCAGCACGACGGTGCCGCGCTCGTCGGGCAGGCGCGCCGCATGGCGTCCGAAGCCCTCGGCGACGAGAACGATCCCCGTCGGTGAGCGCCGGAACGCGATGCGGGCGAAGCGTCGTAGACCGGCCCAGAGGTGCTCCTCGAGCTCTGTCTCGAGCGGGCGGGGCGCCCAGCCATCCTCGGCCCTCAGGACGTCTTCGTGATGGACGAAGAACTCGAGCAGGTTGGCCCGCTCATCGACCGCCTGCCACGACGTCGGGTTCCATGCCGGTGCGCCCTGGCGGACCCGAGACACGAGCTGGCTGTAGTCGCTCCGGGCGATCCGGCGGATCTGGTTCTTGACCGGAGTGCTGACGAAGGGCACGAACCTGCCGACGACGAGGTCCGGCCGGGAGTCGCGGATCACGAGGTGGGTCGCGAGGTTCCTGGTCTTCCAGCCGGTGCAGAGTGTGGGAGCGTCGGGGCCGAGCCGGTCGAGGCTGTCGGCGAGCAGGAGCCGTTCGGAGTGGGCGTGGCGGGTCATGGGCCCATCCTTCCAAAAGGCCCAGGAGGACGGTCCGGTGCTGCCCC
>NZ_JAKDLO010000169.1 GCF_030452765.1 Intrasporangium sp. | reverse complement strand
TGCGCAGTGTGCATCGACACCGGCGCGAGCTGAACCTCACCCACTGGGAGCTGTTCACCCTGCGCGACGCGGACAGCAGCCGCGACGACCCGTTCCACCGGTTCGGGGTGTTGCGCGACGACTACACCCCCAAGCCGGCCTTCGACCGGCTGCGGCGCACCATCACCGAACTCACCGCCACCGACAGCGCCGACACGTGACACGACAAGGCAGGCGAATCTGCAATGCGGAGGATGCTCGCGCTCGCAGAGACGCCGTGGCGAGCGGGCTGCCCCGCCTCGTCATGCGCCGGGATCTGCCCTGACCCGTGACGGTCGGGTCAGCCGGTCGAGCACTCCGAGGAGCAGCGCCTCGCGCAGCTGCGCGGGCAGGGCGTCGAGCAGCGCGTTGAGCGGCGCCATCCGCTCGGGCAGGACCAGGGACCCGTCGTCACCTGCCATCCCGGCCACCGCGAGCAGACCCCGATGGTCTCGCCGTCCAGGTGTGCCGGGTCGACCGAACTGGCCGCGACGACGAGCTCCTCGCCGGATGCGACCGGGCCGGCCGCGACAGCCGCGTCGGTAGCGGCCTGAAGGTCGCCGGACAGCTCGTCGAGAAGGTCTGCGGTCGCGGCGCTGACACTGAGGTGCAACGTCGCGGGCAGGTCGCCGAACGCCAGCTGCGGCTGGGTGTACCAGCCTCGGGCGAGCAGCTCGTCCGAGATCGTGAAGACGTCGCAGGTCTCGTCCGTCGTGACCGACACCAGGGTCGAGTCGGGTTGCGCGGCAAGCGAAAGCGCCGGTATGCCGTTCACCTCGGTCGCGATCGCGAGGGTTGCCTCGCGTGCCCGGCGGGCCAGCGCACGGTAGCCGTCGCGGCCGATGTGGTTCACGACGGCCCGGGCCGCGGCGAGCGGTCCACCCGACTTGGTCGACTGCATCGTCGTGTTGAGCATCGTGTAGCCCGGCCACGAGGCCGACGCGAAGAAGTGGGAACGCCGCAGGTCGGCGGATCTGTGCAGCAGCAGCGAGACCCCCTTGGGCGTGTAGCCGTACTTGTGCAGGTCGACCGAGATGCTCGTGACACCCTCGACGGCGAAGGTCCACGGCGGCTGGTCCGGCTCGTCGTCACGCAGGAAGGGCAGCACCCAGCCGCCGATGCAGGCGTCGACATGACACCGCACCCCGGCCTGAGCTGCGGCGGCCGCGATCGGGCCGACCGGGTCGATGACGCCGTGGGCGTAGGACGGCGCGGACGCGACGACGAGCACTGTCCGCTCGTCGATGGCAGCCGTCATCGCGTCGGGGTCGGCGCGCTTGCTCTCAGGATCGACGTCGATCAGGACCGGCTCGACCCGGAAGTAGTGCGCTGCCTTGTGAAAGGCCGCGTGCGCGGTCGTCGGCAGCACCATGCGCGGCGTGGTGACATCAGGGTGCGCATCCCGTGCCGCGAGGACTGCGAGCAGGATCGACTCGGTGCCGCCCGAGGTGGCCACACCGGCGAAACCGCTTGGGGCCTGGAGCAGCTCGCCGGCCTGAGCCACGAGGTCCTGCTCCATGGCGAGCAGCGACGGGAACGCCGTCGGGTCGAGACCGTTGCTCGAGCCGAACATCGCCAGCGCCTCCCGCCCGAGCGCATCGGCATCGGCGAGGCCCGAGTCGTAGACGTAGGCGAGGGTACGCCCACCGTGGGTCGGCAGGTCGTGGGTCCGCAGCGCGGTCAGGCGGGCCCGGATCTCGTCGGCATCCATGCTCAGGTCCATGGTCATCCTCTCGTCAGGGGGAATCGGGCCAGGGGGATGAACGAGAGCCCGACGAGGACGGCCGGGACGACCGAGAAGCCGACGACGATCGCCGTCAGGGCCTGCTCGCCCTGGGTGACGACGACGCCCGCTCGGGAGGACACGTAGCCGCCGAGGGCGAGCACGGCGGCATACAGGGCCGGGCCGAGCGCCAGCCCGAGCGTCTCCCCGGCCGTCCAGATCCCGGTGTAGAGGCCGACTCGCGTCTGCGCGTCGGCGTTGCGGCTTGCCACGTCGGGCAGCATCGCGAGGGGGAACAGCTGCGCGCCCGCGTAGCCGACACCGACGACCGTGACGGCCGCGTAGCCGACGGCAGTGGGCACGCTGCGGGCGGTGGCGACCGCGAGGGCGCCGACCCCGAGCAGGACCGACGCGAGCAGGTAGCCGCGCTTCTTGTCGTGGTTGAGGCCACAGCGCTGCCACAGCGGCGTGACGACGAGAGCCGGCGCGACGAAGCAGACGAACAGGATCGTCGCGGACAGCTTCGTGCCGATGATCCACGTCGAGACGTAGTCGACACCCGGCAGTGCGAGACGGACGCAGACGTCGGCCTCGCCGACACCGCGGCGCTGACCCGGATCTGGGACGAGGCGCTCGCGGTCTCGCACTGGCCGGGGCCGCCGCGCTGGGTCCACACCGATCTCATCCCGCCCAACCTGCTCGTGCGCGACGGGCCGGCTGACCGGGGTGCGGGCTCGTGGGGCCGTCGCCTCGCAGGCGGTCATCGCGCTGCCCTACTACCTCGACACGAACCCGACCATGGTCCGCCTCGCCCGTCGCGGCATCGAGGCCCTTCTCGAGGCCGGGGCGGACCTATGACGCCTTGATCGAGGCCTTCCCGTCAGGATGGTTGGGTGCCACCTGAAAACCTGCTCGTAGCGCTCCCGTGGCAAGCCGCGCGTCCCACACGGCGAAGACGGTTGCGGAGGCCCCGACGGCGAGCCCGCTCGCCAGGTGGACGGCGTCGGCACCGCCGAGAGCATGCATCGCGGCGAGTTGCCCGGCCCGACTGGAGATCGCCTCGCTCAGCTCCACCACATGAAGGGCCGCCCAGTACTCCTCCCACATGGCTTCGGCATGGCTTCGCCCGGCCCGGCTCAACCGGTGCGCGCGGGCGGCTGCCGCCAACGCAGCGCGTACCTCGGGATGAGCCAGGCGGTTGGAGACCGGTGCGTCGCAGCCGTCCCACAGCGCCGCGGCGATCTCGCTCCCGTCCTCCTCGACCAGGAGCTTGACCAGGGCGCTGCTGTCGAAGTACACGATCGGCATGGGTCAGCGGCGCTGCTCTCTGACGAGGTCGGACACCGAGCCGCTGGGTCGCGACCTGCGTGCCCCTCGAGCCGTCGGACGTCCCTGCCGCGGCCGGGTCAGCACACCCCGCCGGGTCAGCTGCTCCAGTAGGGGAGCGGAGTCGACGGGCACGAGCCGCGCGACCGGCGTCCCCCGGTCGGTCACCACGACCTCCTCGCCGGCGCGAACCCGTTCGATCCACTGAGCCAGCTCTGCCCGCAGGGTGCTGACCGCGACGTCCATGAACCAAGAGTACAACCATCCCCAACTGGAATGTACTGATCTGCCGGTGTGACAGGTCAACCGGGCTGGCTGCCCGTGCACCGGGCGCAGGTGCCCAGCAGCGCCACGTGACCCGTGTCGATCTCGAAGCCGAGAGTGGCCCGCAGCCGGTCCGCTGCCACGGCGAGCACGTCTGTCGGCGCGTCCTGGACCCGTCCGCAGACGAGGCAGCGCACGTGCGCGTGCCCGTGGGCAGGACCTTCGCCGGGCGCGTATGCCGCTGTGCCCGAGCCGCTCTCGCTCGTCCGGCTTGGGTGCCCAGCCAGGTGGTAGACGGTCGCGTTCCCCCCGACGTGGATGTGCGACAGCACCCCGGCGTCGCAGAGAGAGGTCAGCACGCGGTAGAGCGTCGCCCGGTGCGTGGACGGCTCGAGCTCGGCGACCCGGGCACCGATCTGCTCGGCGGTCAGGTGCTCGTCGGCCCGGTCGGCAGCATCGACCACCTCGAGCACTGCCCGTCGCGCCGGCGTGACCCGCTCGCCGAGCTCCCGCAGCCGCGCCAATGCCGTTGCCACCCGCGGGGTCGGGCCGGCGTGCTCCATCGGGCCATTATCTGCCCGTTGGGAAAGGGGCCGCCCAGCGCACCGGCACCCTGGCCCGATGACCTCGGTGAGCGGCATACGGGAGGGGATCGGTGAGATGAGGTCAGGTCACGGCTTCTTCGTCGGCTTCGGGGCGGGCTGGGACCGAGGCCCCCCGATCGTCACCGCGTCGCGGCACGTCGTCGGAGCCGGTGTGACGCCGGGTGGCGCGCCGGGCAGGCGGCACTGGACGGTGAGGGTCACCTTCGACTCGCCCGCGGCGACGAAGGGAGTCACGAAGTGGTAGTCCGTGGTCCGGAAGCTCTCGAGCGCCTGCTCGAGGATGATCTTGCTCCCGATGGACACGCGCAGCAGCCCCTCGTCGCCCTGGGGGTTCTCGAGGACGAAGTCGGTGATGCTGAGACTCTGGCCCTTGGGGATCGTGAAGGCATCGGTGCCGCTCGTCCCTGCCCGAGCATCGGTCACCGCCAGACGCAGTGAGAACGGCGCCGTGACCACCCGCGGAGGCACGCCGCCGGTCACGGCCACCTGCACCTGCTTGTTCGACGTGTCCGCCTTCTGGGCGGCTGCCGCAGCCTTGACCTGCGCGACCTGCGCCGCCGTCGCCGCCTTCTGGGCCTCCGCGGCCTGGGCGGCCACCTGCTTCGCCTGTGCCTGCGCCTCCTGGCGCGCCACGTCAGCAGCCTCGTCGCGGGCGGCGGCCTGAACCGCCGGTTTGAGCAGCCAGGCCCAGATCGCCGCCAGGGCGAGCAGGGTGGCCAAAGCGATCAGCAGCGCCTTGCCGAACCACTTCGGGATGACGGGCTCCTGCAGATGGGTCCCCTGGAGCGCCACCGGCAGGCTGTCCTGCGGTGTGACAGTGACGACGAACGGGATCGTCGTGGGGGGCCCGGTCCAGTGCAGCTCGACCGGGCGAACCTTGATCTTCGTGAACATGGCCCGGCCAGGGGCCACCGTGATGCCCTCGGTGTCCGACTCCTTGAGCTGCTCGGCCTGGTCGGTCACCGCGATGAACGCCGTCACCGGGACGTTGCCCCGGTTGTCGATGGCGACCTGATGCCGGCCCCCGCGACGCCCGCGGGAGGTTCGTGGCACGAGCTCGGCCGTCGTGTCGAGGAAGGGGAGGACCTCGACGACGGCCTCGGGCACGACGGTGTCGTCCGGGTTCTCCAACGGCACGACCCGGATGCCGAAGCTGAGCCGGCCGGCCGGCACCTCGCAGGACCGTGGCGGGCTGACGGTCAGGGTCGTCACCGTCGACGTGCCCGGGTAGAGGGTGAACTCCGGGTCGGCGATCGTCGTCCATTCTGCCGGCACGCCGACGACCTCGAGCTGGTAGTCCTCGACGACGTCACCGGTGTTGCGGACCTCGAGTGGGATGGTCGCAGAGTCCCCCGCGTTGAGGCTCACGGACTCCTGATCCAGCCTGGCTACCGTGCTCATGCCTCCAGCGTCGCGTTGCCGGGCAGGTCTGGCGATGGACGAGAGGGCTCACGAAAGGGCAGGTGACCTGCCCGTTGAGGCGACGTTGAGTGCCCGGAGAGGACACCGCGCCATGCTTCACGAGTCGTACATGTCGTCATATGTTCTCCCGGTCGACGCACGCCGGGGGAAGAAGGAGAGTCGCCGTGGAGCGTGTCGGTGTTCACGTCCAGGCCATGGATCCCATCTCCGCGGCAGGTGTCATCGCCGAGCTGCGCCCACGCCCTGAGGTGCGGCTACTGGGGGAGGACGAGGTGGCCCTTGCCCAGGTCGCGGTCGTCGTCGTCGATGTCGTCGACGACGCGACCATCCAGCTGCTGCGGCGGATCCAGCGTGGTGGCCGTCTGCGAACCGTCCTGATCGCCAGCCGGATCGGCAACAACGAGCTCGTCAGCGCCATCGAGGTCGGCGTGCTCGGTCTGCTCCGCCGGGAGGAGGCAACGCCGGGCCGGATGGTCAACATCATCCAGCGGGCTGCGACCGGTGACGGCACGGTGCCGCCCGACCTGCTCGGCCGGCTGCTCGACCAGGTCGGGCAGCTCCAGCGCCAGGTGCTCAGCCCACGCGGGTTGACCTTTCAGGGCCTGGCCAACCGGGAGGTCGAGGTCCTGCGGCTCGTCGCCGACGGCTACAGCACCGGTGAGATCGCCTCGCGGCTGTGCTACTCCGAGCGGACCGTCAAGAACGTGCTGCACGACATCACGACCCGTCTGCAGGTACGCAACCGGCCGCACGCGGTCGCGTACGCGATGCGCGAAGGTCTCATCTGAGCCGTGACCGGTGCTGCCCGCTCGCCCCTCGGTGGCTGCCCGAAAGGTTGACCGGTCGTCGGGTTCGCACAGACCGACTCGGCGGGGAGCGTGGGGAGGAGGACGCCGATGCAGGATGCGAGGAGGCTCGCCATGCGCG
The DNA here is from genome assembly GCF_030452765.1 of Intrasporangium sp. Classification (GTDB taxonomy): domain Bacteria; phylum Actinomycetota; class Actinomycetes; order Actinomycetales; family Dermatophilaceae; genus Intrasporangium_A. Next base: position 3,061 of record NZ_JAKDLO010000169.1, on the reverse strand, counting down.
TGCCGGTGCGACGAGCCGGGCTGGCTCCGTCTGCGCGTGCCCTCGTGGGCTTCCTCGCCCTGGCGCTCTTGCTGTCCCTCGTGGCTGTCCCCGTCGATGGGGCACCCACGGCGGCGCCGACACCGGTGGGGCCCCGGATCGCCCTGACCTCCGACCAGTCGTCGATCGAGAGCGTCACCCTGCAGCAGGGTGGGGAAGGGTCCGGGCTCGCGGCAACCACCTCCGCGGCACCGGCCGCGGCGGCACCGGCCGCGGCGGCGGCACCCGGCTCGGCGGCATACGAGGGCGACGACTCGATCGGGGGTGGTCTCGAGGTGTGGGTCAGCACGCGCGACGACGCCGCGGGCGAGGTCTACGCGGCCCCGGCACCCACGGGCGATGACGCGGCTCGCGGCACGGGCGAGCGGGTGACCTGTGACGATGCGATCGAGTCGCAGCCGGCGCCCTCCCCGGACGGGCACTGGATCGCGTATGCCGCCCAAGGCCCAGACGGCTTCCGGCTCTGGCTGGCCACCGACGACCCGGATGCCGTGACCGCGTCGCAGGCGTCCGTGCGACGCTGCGGCAAGTGGGGGTCCTTCCCGCTGACGGGCAGGTCCGGGCTCGCTCCCGGGACCCACGACGGCGTCGACCTCTGGCCCGCCTGGCTGGACGGGTCGACGATCGTGTTCAGCAGCACGCGGACCTTTCTCGACGGGGAACAGCCCGACCCGCTCGGGGACCTGTGGGCCGTCCGGCTCGACCTACCTACCGGGACGGTGAGCCGCGTGGTGCGCCTGACGGACGATCCGGCGGCCGAGACCCAGCCTGCGATCGGGGTCGTCTATGACAACACCGCCATCACCTTCACGACGACCCGGTTCCGGGCCGACGGGTCGCTCGGCACCCTGCTCCTGCCTCGGGAGTGGAGTCTCGAGGACGTGGACGGGCTTCGGGACATCGAGCCGGCCGACCCGTTCGACAGCGGCTCTGAGGGCCAGGCTCTGCCACCTCAGGCTTCCGAGGCGGCGTGGTCTCCGAACTCCGGGCCTGACCTGGCGTTCACGAGCACGGAGCCGGACCCGGCGGGTGACGTCAAGACGGCGTCGTGCTACGTCGGCTCCGACGACGTGCTCCACTGCTCGCTGACAGACCCGGAGTTCCAGCCTGCGGCGGTGCCGGGACTGGCCGAGTCCCACGCAGCGTGGGTGCCGCGCAGCTACTACATGAGCCCGATACTGCGGTACACGCGCCGGTCGGGGAGCGCCGACATCACCGCGGTCGAAGCCGCGGACGGGTCCGGTCGCCGGGTCCTGGCCGGCACGGCCGGCGTCGACCAGACGTCTCCGGCATACTCGTCCGACGGGACCAGGCTTGCCTGGAGCCGCTCGAGCAGCGACGGTGGGCGCGAGATCGTCGTGGCGGACTCGGCCGGTGCGCATGTCGCCACCCTGCTCGGCTCCCGGCCCGAGGGAGCCGTCGACGTCGACCCGGCCTGGTCACCGGATGGCACACGCGTCGCGTTTGCGCGCTACGACCCGTGCCCTGACTGCGCCACCATCGCGCCCCACCTCTGGGTTGCCGACGTGGCCTCACGCCGGGCGGAGCAGGTCACCGACAACGAGCCGACCACCGCCGACGGGCGGGGCGGCGGCAGGACCTGGGACGCGTCGCCCTCGTGGGCACCCGACGGGTCCCGCATCGTCTTCTCCCGAACCGTCGACCACACCCCGAGGCTCTCGGTGACGACGACACCGGGCACGCTCCAGCCTGACAGCCAGGCGGCCTCCACGGTCACGGCCGAGATCACGCTACGCAACGACGGTGGACGGGCCGCCACCGTGACACTCACCGTGCAGGTGCCCGACTGGCTCGCGCCGGCGGGGGCGTCGAACTGCCGCACCTCCGGTCCGGCCGACGGCAGCCGCACCATGACGTGCGATCTCGGGCCGCTGGAACCGGAGGCAGCCACGACCCAGGCGGTCCGGCTCAGCCTCGCTGGTGAAGGAGGCTGGCAGTACGGCTACATGACCACCCAAGCCACTGCCACGTACGGGCAGCCGCCCCAGACCGTCAGCACCGACGAGCTCTTCACGTTCATCATCCCGCCACCCCAGTCGACCGAGACACCGACGCCGACGGAGAGCCCTTCACCGAGTGATTCGCCGACGGCAGCCCGGCCGGCGCTGGCCGCGGACGCGAGCCGGGCCCCTGACACACCGCCGGCCGGACTGCGCCCGACGCTGTGGGTTCTCGACCCCGCGACGAAGGCCGTTCACGAGCTGCGCTACGCAGATCGCGAGGCCTGCGACTGCGATCCCACGATCACGGGACGGAGCCCGTCCTGGTCGCCGGACGGCCTCCGCATCGCCTACACGGCCCGCGGCGGGCTGCGCGTCGTGCACCTCGCCGACGCCCAGGGCGACCGGGTGGCCACAGATCCCGCCTCCGACGACACGCCCCGGATCGACACGGTGCTCGGATTCAGCGACCAGTCGGCGGACGGGCCGACCGGAAGCATCCCGACCGCCGGCCGGACGCAGCTGTCGAGCGCCGCCGACCCGACCTGGTCGCCCGACGGCACCTGGCTGCTCTTCGCGGGACAGCAGGCCGGTCTCACGAACCGGCCTCTCATCTATCGAATCCGGCCGGACGGTTCCCAGACCACCGCTGTGACCGAGGGCATGCGCGCCGACACCGAGCCCGCGTGGCAGCCCTACGCCCGGCTCGGTCTCGCCGGCTCCGCGTCACCCACGACGCTCGCTCCCGGCGCGAGCTCGACGGTCACCCTCGTCGTGACCAACGCTGGTCCCGCCATCGCCAGGGACACGGTGGTCGAGGTGAGCATTCCCACCGGCCTGGCCCCGACGGTGCTACCGGAGTCCTGTCAGACGCAACCCGCCCCGACCGGCATCGCTGTCACCTGCCGCCTCGGCACCGTGACGACCGGCTCGACGACCATCACGATCGAGGTTCGGGCGATCGACCCGGGCACTTATGCCCTGTCGGCGCGGGTGGGCTCGGCGGTGCCGGACGACCAGCCGGCCGACAACACCGCCCAGATCCCGATCACCGTCACCGG
>NZ_JAKDLO010000168.1 GCF_030452765.1 Intrasporangium sp. | reverse complement strand
ATCAAGACCGCGCTCTGACGCCACACGGACTATCGCTCCATGTCAGGAGTCCTGGTGTTGCCCGGCCGGGTTGATGATGCCGCGCATGAAGTCGACGTCGCCCACCCGCATCCCGCAGACCTCGGCGTCGCGCAACCCGGCGAACGCTCCGAGCAACACGGCTGCCCGCAGCTGCTCGGGGCGCGTCGTGCAACGCCCACATCTGCGCCTGTGAGGATCACCAGCCCGTGACGTGTAATGCCGGATCACGGCTGCCTCGATCAGCTCGACCGGCACCTGCACTTGCCGACCACGCGGCCCCACCCGCGTCGTCGCATGCTGCGCTGAGCCAGCGCAAACTCGAGGTCGCCCACATCATTGCCGCAGGTCGCACCAACAGCGAGATCGCCGCCGAGCTGTTCATCTCTCAGCACGGTCAAGACCCACGTCGCGAGGACCCAGAACAAGCTCGCCGTTCGCAACCGGGTCGAGATTGCGGCTTGGGCCTGGGAGACTCACCTGCTCGAGTCGCCCAGATGATCCGAACCAGTCAGGTGTCGCCTGGTCTCTCGTCCGTCGAGCGATGCCATAGGTTCCTGGACAAGCGGGTTTACCAGCACCACCCGACAGTCAGGGCCGCGCAGTCCGCAAATGGTCCGCAAGATTCTCGTCGGATGCCCGAGATGGCCATCGACGCCCAACGCGACGATCAGGAACTACCAACAGTCAACGGCAACTGGAACCTCAGGCCTTTGTTCGAGATGTACTTCGACCTCTGACGAAGATGCAGCGCAGGTTGGGGGCCCGAGCTTGCACGGCGCTCACGAAGACGCAGCGCAGGCTGGGGGCTGTCAGGGGGCCGAGCGGAGTCGAGGAAGCGACGGCATGGGTAAGCCACCCGTCCGGAGCGGAGTCGAGAAAGAGGTCGCGAATGGTTCGACCTCCGACGAAGACGCAGCGTAGTTTGGGGGCCGAGCTTGCACGGTGCTGGCTCCTCCCCTCAAGAACTGCACTCGTCGGCACTTGTCGTGGCGATTTGGCCGCTCGAGCCACGACAAGTGCAATCAACGACAGTTGTCGTGGCCAACAGGGCTGCCTCAGCCCAGGGCGCCCGCGCTGGCGGCCGCGGGCGGCCGCGGGCGGCGTCAGGCGGCGCGGGCGGCGGGTGGAGCGTACGCCGCGTCGACGGCCTCGCGGACGACGACATCGGGCCAGCGCAGCCCGAGAAGCGCGACGAGGATGAGGCAGAGGCCGGCGCAGACTGTGACAGCCGCCTCGGGCCCAGTGTGCGTTGCCAGCCATCCCGCGCCCAGATAGGACCCGGCGGCGGCACCGACGGACGCCGCGCCGGCGAGGCTGAAGATCCGCCCCCGGAGCGCCTCGGGCGTCACGAGGGTGAACGTCGCCTGGAGCGGGACCATGAAGGCCTGCAGCGTGCCGCTGACGAACCACAGCACAGCCAGCACAGCGAACGGCAGATGGAACGTCGTGGCGAGGAGCGGAAGCGGCATGAGCATCGCGAGTGGGATGAGCGAGCTGTTCTGCCACACCACGTCGCGCCGGGTGATCAGGATGATCCCGAGGACGGCCCCGGCGACGGGCGCAGCCATGAGGATGCCGGCCCACCATGTCTTGCCGGCGATAGGGATGGCCAGCGCCTCCGGGGCGGCGATGCCGACGCACGCGGCGACGCTCAGCAGGATGAACCGGGCCAGCACCGGATGGTGTGCCATGTCGCCGATCGCACGGTGCAGGTCTCGGACGAACCCGCCCACCCCCCTCCCGCGCTCGCCGGAGACGGGCCTCAGTTCGACGACGACCAGGATCGTGACGGCGGCGAGCACGAACGAGACGAAGTCGGCGGTCAGGCCCACCTCAGGTCCGAGCCAGGCGACCAGTGCCCCTCCGACAGCGAAGCCGACTGCCTGGTTCGTCTGCTCGGACAGGGCGTTCAGGCCGATGGCCCGAGCGTAGAGCCGGCGGTCGGGGAACAGGTCGGTCATCAGGATCATGTGCGAGGCCGAGGCGGCACCGCCGATCGCCTCGAGGACGAACAGCACAGCGAAGATGGCCAGCAGCTTCGCCTCGGCCAGGACGAGGACGAGGAGCCCGGCCACGCACGCTGCGCGCAGCAGGTGGCTCCAGACGAGGACCCACTTGTACGGGAACCGGTCGACCACCGGGCCGAGCAGGCTGCGGCCGAGCACGGTGGGCAGCAGGCTCACGGCCAGCGTCGTCGCGGTGGCCAGCGGCGACTGGGTGCGCTGGAACACGATCGCGGCGATCGTGATCCGCGCGATGTTGTCGCCCCAGAACGAGAGAGCCTGGACCAAGAAGATCGGCAGGTACTTCGGCACCCTCAGAACGTCAACGAAGGACGGCGCAGCACTGCTCACGTCCTTGGTCACGAGCACACGCTACCCCGCGTCAGTCAGTCGTAAAAGTTGAAACTCATAACATGTCGCGATCGACGCGCAACTCGCCGCCACACTTCGCTGAGCCGACCTCCCGACCCGGCCTCCATCCCGATGATCCGCGCAACGCCGTCAGCGTCGCGCAGGTCCGACGGCACGCTGTCGACGGGCCGTCCTCGCCACAGCATCCCGGCGTTGCGCAACCGGCTGGCAAGCAACCATGCCTCCCGGAGGCTGTCGGCGTCTGGAGCCGGGATGAGTCCGGCCTCTTCGAGGGCGTGCAGCGCCGGGAGCGTGCCGGTGACGCGGAGGGCGGCGTCCTCGTGTGCGTGGCACAGCTGGGCCAGCTGAACGGTCCACTCGACGTCGGTCAGCCCGCCCCCGCCGAGCTTGACGTGGGTGTTGGGGTCGGCTCCCCGGGGCAGCCGCTCGGCCTCCATGCGTGCCTTGAGGGTGCGGATGTCGCGCACCTGCGTCGCGTCGAGCCCGCCGGCCGGCCATCGGAGCGGCTCGATGAGACCGAGGAACTCCTGCGCAAGGGCGTCGGGTCCCGCGATGGGGCTGGCACGCAGGAGGGCCTGGAACTCCCAGGTCAGGGCCCAGCGCTGGTAGTAGGACCGGTAGGCCTCGATGCTTCGCACGAGGGGTCCGTTCTTGCCTTCGGGCCTCAGGTCGGCGTCGAGGGTCAGGGCCGGCTCCGGCCCGGCTCCGGAGAGCAGCCGGCTCAGCTCCTTGACGACTGTGGTCGCCCGAGCCTGGGCGACCGCCTCGTCGGCACCGGGGTGCAGGCCAAGGACGTACATCACGTCGGCGTCCGAGGAGTAGCCGAGCTCCGCCCCACCGAGGCTGCCCATCCCGACGACGAGCAGGTCCGCCTCGAACGGTCCCTCCCGGGCGACGACTGCGGCCGTCGCGACCTCCAGCGTCACCTCGATCGTGGCAGCCGCGAGGTCTGTCAGGGCGCGGCTCACCTGGGTGATCTCGAGCTGGGCGGTCAGGTCGGCGAACACGATCCGCAGCAGCTCGTGGCGCCTGATGGCGCGCACTGCTGGCATGGCATCGTCTGCGGCACCGCGACGCCCGACCGCCGCACGCATCCGGGCCGCGATGACCTCGCGCGAGCGGGGCTCCAGGCCGTCGCGCTCGCCGAGCATCCGGACGCTCTCCGGCGAGCCGATGAGCAGGTCGGCCGCGAGCCGGCTTCGCGCGAGCGCGTGCGCGAGCCGCTCGGCGGCCCGCCCTTCGTCCCGGAGCATCTTGAGGTACCAGTGGATCGTGCCGAGCTTGTCGCTGACCCGCCGGAAGGACAGTAGCCCGGCGTCGGGGTCTGCCTCGTCCGCGAACCAGCCGAGCATCACCGGCAGGAGGGTCCGCTGGATGGCGGCGCGTCGGCTCACCCCGGCGGTGAGCGCCTCGATGTGACGCATCGCGCCCGCCGGGTCGCGGAAGCCGAGCGCGGCAAGACGCGCCCGGGCGGCCTCCGGCGACAGACCGACCTCGTCGGGAGTCAGCCGGGCTGCTGCGGCCAGCAGCGGCCGGTAGAAGAGACGCTCGTGGATCCTGCGGACCTCTCGTGCCGTGGCGGCCCGGTCCGCGACGACGGCAGCACCGGGGTTGCTCCGGTGCCCCATGGACCTGCCGAGCCGGCGCAGGTCGGCCTCCGAGTCCGGCATGAGGTGCGTGCGTCGCAGCCGGTACAGCTGGATCCGGTGCTCGAGGCAGCGCAGGAGCCGGTAGTCGCGGTCGAGCGCGGCCGCGTCGTCCCGGCCCACATAGCCGCCCCGGGACAGCGAGGCGAGTGCCTCGAGGGTGGTCGCCGACCGGAGGGTCGGGTCGGTCCGACCGTGCACGAGCTGGAGCAGCTGGACGCTGAACTCGACGTCGCGCAGCCCACCCGGCCCGAGCTTGAGCTGCCTGGCCGCTTCCGCGACCGGCACGTGCTGCTCGACCCGTCGACGCATGGCCTGCACGTCGGTCACGAAGTCCTCGCGTCCCGCGGCCTCCCACACCAACGGGGAGATCTCCGCCTTGTAGTGCCGGCCGAGGTCGAGGTCGCCGGCCGACACCCATGCCTTGAGCAACGCCTGGAACTCCCAGGTCTTGGCCCAGCGCTCGTAGTAGGCCTTGTGGCTGGCAACGGTGCGCACCAGCGGCCCGTTCCTGCCCTCGGGTCGCAGTGCCGCGTCGACGGTCCAGAGGGACCCCTCCTGGGTCGGGGTGGAGCAGGCTCGCATGAGCCCGGTCGCGAGCCGGGTGCCGACCCGCAGTGCCTCCTCCTCGTCGGCTCCCTCCACCGGCTCGGCCACGAAGACGACGTCGACATCACTGACGTAGTTCAGCTCTCCCCCGCCGGTCTTGCCCATGCCGATGACCGCGAGCCGGCACACCTGGTGCCCGGGGCCGTGCTCGTGCCTCGCGATGGCCAGCGCCGCCTCCAGCGCCGCCTCGGCGAGCTCGGCGAGCGCTTCGCCCGTGGCCGGCATCACGGCGAGCGGGTCGTCCGCCGTCAGGTCGAGCGCCGCGATCCGCAGCAGCGCGCAACGGTAGGCGATCCGCAGGGCGTCGTATGGCGTGTGCTTGCCCGGCTCGGTCACCGCGGCCACCAGCTCGGCGCGGGCCTGCTGCCCGGGCTGGGGTTCCGCCCGGGCGGCGCAGGTCCAGTGTCCGGGGTGGCGCACGAGGTGGTCGACGAAGGCCGACGAGGCGCCGAGGACCGCGAGCACCCGGTCGCGACCGGGTCCACCGGTGCGCAGCCGGTCGGTCAGCGCGGTGATGCCGGTGTCGGACGGCACCTGCGCCGGGGCGAGCGCTTCGAGGAGCCGGACCAGACCGAGCAGGGCCAGGTCGGGGTCAGCCGTCTCGCCCAATGCCCCGAGAAGGTCGTCGGCCAGGCCGTCCGAGCCGTCGCGCAGCGGTGCGAGAGCGGCATCGGCCAGCAGCGACCTGGCCCGGGGCAGGTCGTGGAAGCCGAGCCGGGCGAGCCGGCCCCCGAGCGAGCTGGTCCGGTCCACCGCTACCACGCTCAGAGGCGGGGCAGGTAGCGGTCGAGCTCGAAGCGGCTCACCTCTCGCCGGTAGTCGAGCCATTCCTGGTGCTTGTTCCGCAGGAAGAAGTCGAAGACGTGCTCGCCGAGCAGTTCGGCGACGAGGTCGCTCTCCTCCATGGCCTCCAGCGCCCGCCCGAGCGAGGCCGGCAGGGGCTTGACGCCCATGGCCCGCCGCTCCGCGTCGGTCAGGCCCCACACGTCGTCCTCGCTCTCCGGCGGCAGGTCGTAGCCCTCCTCGATGCCCTTGAGCCCGGCCCCGAGCAGCACGGCGAACGCGAGGTAGGGGTTGCAGGCAGCGTCGAGTGAGCGGACCTCGATCCGAGTGGACTGGCCCTTGTTGGGCTTGTGCATCGGCACCCGGACCAGAGCCGACCGGTTGTTGTGTCCCCAGGTCAGGTGTGCCGGCGCCTCCCCGCCGCCCCAGAGGCGCTTGTAGGAGTTGACCCACTGGTTCGTCACCGCCGTGATCTCTGACCCGTGCCTGAGCAGGCCGGCGATGAACTGCCGACCCGTCTTGCTCAGCTGGTAGGGCGCGCCGGGCTCGTAGAACGCGTTCGAGTCCCCCTCGAAGAGGGACAGGTGGGTGTGCATGCCGGAGCCGGGGTGCTCCGAGAACGGCTTGGGCATGAAGGTCGCGTAGACCCCTTGGGTGAGCGCGACCTCCTTGACGACGGTGCGGAACGTCATGATGTTGTCGGCGGTCGACAGGGCGTCCGCGTAGCGCAGGTCGATCTCGTTCTGGCCCGGGGCACCCTCGTGGTGGCTGTACTCGACCGAGATGCCCATGCTCTCGAGCATCGTGATCGCGGCTCGCCGGAAGTCGTGGCCGGTGCCGTGCGGGACGTGGTCGAAGTAGCCGGCGTCGTCGACGGGCACCGGTCGCCCGCGCGGGCCGCGCTGCTGCTCGAGGAGGAAGAACTCGACCTCGGGGTGGGTGTAGAAGGTGAACCCCAGATCGGCCGCATGCCCCAAAGCCCGTCGCAGCACGTGGCGCGGGTCGGCGACGCTGGGGGTGCCGTCGGGCAGGAGCAGATCACAGAACATCCGCGCCGTGCCGGGGCTCTCGCCACGCCACGGCAGGATCTGGAAGGTCGTCGGGTCCGGCTTGGCGAGCATGTCCGCCTCGTAGACCCGCGAGAGGCCCTCGATGGCCGACCCGTCGAAGCCGAGGCCCTCGGCGAAGGCGCCCTCGAGCTCGGCGGGGGCGACGGCGACGGACTTGAGCGTGCCGAGGACGTCGGTGAACCACAGCCGGACGAAACGGATGTCGCGCTCCTCGATCGTGCGCAGCACGAACTCTTCCTGACGGTTCATGGCTCGATCTTGCCGCATGCCTGTTTCCATGACGTAACGCAAGGACTCAACGCGAGCGGGCCGGTCTGTCACGACAGCACGGGCCTACGGGGATGCTCCCCGCAGGCCCGCGCCGTGGCGGCCGACGATCGTCAGTAGAGAGAGCTCACTTCGAGTCGTTGACGACCCTGACGGTCATGTACTCGCCCCGGTGCGAGGTCGACCTGACGGTGACCTTGACGCCGGCACCGGCGACCTTCGTCGAACCCATCGGGTTGGCCGAGTCCCAGTACCTGTTCGGGTTGGAGTCGTCGAAGGTCCGGATCCCTGGGCTCGACCTGACGTAGACCCCGTAGCCGTTGCGGTGGAAGGTCACCGCGTCCGTGCGCTCCAGCCCGAAGGTCGCGTCAAACGGCTGACGGCGGTTGCCGAGCAGGACCGCGTCCCCGCCAGGTGTGCCGGGGAACTTGATCGCCTTCGGTCTCGCGTCGACGGGCAGGATCAGCCCACCGCCGGGATGCGTCACGGTGTTGTTGTTCGTGTACTGGCCGTTGCTGTACCAGACGAGCAGGCCGTTCTGGTAGGGGAACTTCTCGACCCAGTTCGGCTTGGTGCTGGCCCAACCGAAGTTGTAGGGCCCCTTCCGCAGGGTCTTGTCGTAACCGGTGTAGGTGCGGTTCTCGGCGTAGTAGACGTCCTGCACCTGACGTGAGGTCGTCCCGTCGATGATGGTGAAGCCGTCGGCGGTCCACCCGTCCGGGCCGTTCTCGACGTCGTCGACCGGCCCGGCCGTGCCGTCGACGGTGACGGCGATGTCGTCGATGAAGGCTTCGCTCGCCACACCACCGTCGGTCGCGACCCGGAAGCGGAAGTCGACCTGCCGGCCGACCCACGGGGTGAGGTCGAACGACTTCTGCATCCAGTCGAAGACACCGTTGACCTCGTCGCCCACCTGGGCCCACGTGGAGCCGCCGTCGGTCGAGACCTCGGCATAGAGGTAGTCGTAGTCGACCTCGAGGTTGCCCTGCACCCAGGCGCTGACCGACGCGGACGAGCCGGCACCGGTCAGGTCGAGGCTGCGGGTCAGTGTCGCTCTCAGGTCGTTGCCGTAGCCGCTCCACCACTCGCCGGTGCCGGAGTGCGGCGTGTTCCGCTCGGTCACGAGGGTCCGAGCCGGCAGTGGCACGACGACGGCCTGCGGCTTGACCCCGTAGGAGTCTGGCCACCTACTGGACCTGTCGAGCACCACCTCGGAGGCCGGGCCGAGCTTGACGGTCCGGCTCTTGCCGGGCTTCACGGTCGCGTAGTCGAGCCACCCGAGCTGCAGCTTCTCCCACGGCCCCAGGTAGCCGGGCTTGGTGCCGATCTCCGTCCGGCTCTGGCTGAGCCAGGAGCCGGAGCTCATGAGGGTCCAGAAGCCCGTGCCGTTGTCGCCGCCGGCGGTGTCGTAGAGGTCCGGCAGCCCGAGGTCGTGGCCGAACTCGTGGGCGAAGACCCCGAGGCCGCCGTTCTCCGGCTCGGTCGTGTAGTCGCCGATCCAGATGCCGCTGTCGCCGAGCGGCACGCCGCCCAGCTTGTTGAAGCCCGGCCCGGTCCTGCCCTCATCCGTGGAGAAGGCGTACCAGCGGTGCGACCAGATCGCGTCGGCGCCCTGAGCCCCGCCGCCGGCCTCCTCGCCCTCTCCGGCGTGGATGGCCTGGAAGTGGTCGATGTAGCCGTCGGGCTCGTTGAAGTCGCCGTCGCCGTCGTAGTCGTAGCGGTCGACCTTGTCGAACTGGCTGAGGTAGGACCGGATCTGCGCCGGGCTCTTGCCGGCCACGACCTGCGCGTCGTACCACGCCGTGGCCGTGTCCTTGACGTAGTTCCAGTAGCCGTCCGACTCCGGGATCTCGTTGCTCCCGTAGCGCGCCTCGTTGTACGGGACCTGGATCCAGTCGGACACGTCGCCCTTGGCGAGGAAGCGGCCGTTGGACTGTTTGAGATAGAAGTCGCGGAACGAGTCGTTCGTGCCAGAGAACATCATCTCGAGGTAGTGCTGGCGAGAAAAGTCGGCGATCCAGTAGGTCGAGTTGTCGTCTGTGCTGTTGCCGTCCCAGACCCGGTCCGGCTGGGGGATCTCGTTGTGCGCCGGCCCTGCCTCGCCGTCGGTGCGCGGGTCGGTCTTGTCGCCGAAGTCGGTGAGCACCGTGAAGATGCTCTCCTCGCGGTCGACCGGGTAGTTGACGTACCTCGTCCGTGCCTTGGCGGCCTTGCCCTTGACGCCCTTCGCCGGGCGGGTCGAGGTCAGCTCGATGACGCGGTTGCCGTTGATGACGCGGGTCGTGGCCTGGCCGGTGATGAGCTGGTGCACCGCATCCTGGCGCAGCTTGTTCTGCGCCTCGGCGAGGGGGTTGGGTAGGTTGTCCGGGCGGGATGCCTGGGCAGCCGCGGGGTCGCTCGAGATGGGCGCTCGGGTCGAGGGAGCAGCCTGCGCCCCGAGGGGGGCCGCGAGGGTGCTTGCCACGAGAGCGCCGACCGCGAGACCCGAGACAGCGCCCCACTGACGCTTGTTCAAGATCGATCCTCCTGGTCGGTCCGGCGCCGGTCGACGCCGGTCGCATTCGACCATGCACCGGTGACGTCCCGGGAGGTGTGCCGTCAAGAATTGGGGAATCCTTTA
>NZ_JAKDLO010000167.1 GCF_030452765.1 Intrasporangium sp. | reverse complement strand
ACCTCAGCCCCCTCGAGCAACACCTCGCCGACCTGCTCGCCGCCGCCTGACCACATCTCCAAGTCTTGGCGTCGTCCGGGTTCAGAGCCAGGGTCAGATCCCAGGTCAGAGCACGACGAGGAAGTCGCGGTGGATGACCTCACGCTCGTACTCCGGGCCGAGCTCGCGCGCCAGATCTTTCGTCGAGCGTCCGAGCAGAGCCGGCAGCTCCTTGGCCGAGTAGTTCGTCAGCCCCCTGGCCACGACCCGGCCGTCGAGCGCGCACACGTCGACGGCGTCGCCTTCATGGAAGTCGCCCTCGACTCGCACCACCCCAACCGGCAGGAGCGACTTCTTCCGGTGTGCAAGAGCATGAACGGCTCCGTCGTCGACGATGACCCGCCCGCGTGCCGTCGTCGCGTGCTGCAGCCAGAGCCGCCGTGACGCCCCACGCACCCCCATCGGTAGGAAGACCGTGCCGACGTCCTCGCCGGCGAGGACCTGCCGCACCCGGTCGGCGGCGGTCACGACCGTCGTGACCCCGGCAGCGGTGGCGATCCGCGCCGCCTCGATCTTCGTCGTCATGCCCCCGGAGCCCACCTTGGAGCTGCTGCCCCTGATCTCGACGCCGGTCAGGTCGTCGGGGCCGCAGACCACGGGGATCCGCCTGGAGCCGGGCCGAGACGGAGGTGCGTCGTAGAGGGCGTCGACGTCGGATAGGAGCACGAGCGCGTCGGCGTCGATGAGGTGCGCGACGAGCGCAGCAAGCCGGTCGTTGTCTCCGAAGCGGATCTCGGATGTCGCCACCGTGTCGTTCTCGTTGATGACCGGGAAGACCCCGAAGTCGAGCAGCCGTTCGAGGGTGCGCCGGGCGTTCGTGTAGTGCGTCCGTCGGGTCACGTCATCGACCGTGAGCAGCACCTGTCCCACGGTGATCGAATGGGCGGCGAAGGCCTGCGTGTAGGCGGCGAGCAGGGCACCCTGCCCGACGCTGGCGGCAGCCTGCTGCCGGGCTAGGTCACGCGGACGGGACGAGAGCCCGAGCGGCGCGAGCCCGGCCGCGATGGCACCGGATGAGACGAGGACGACCTGCGTTCCCTCGAGATGGCGCCAGGCGAGGGCGTTGACCAGCGCCACCAGCCGGGCCCGGTCGATGCCCTCGTCGGGGCCGGTCAGCGAGCTCGACCCCACCTTGACGACCAGGCGTTTGGCTTGGCTGATCTCGGACCGCGGGGACACGCCGCAACTGTAGTGAGCGGCATACCCTCGCCGTTGTCATGACCACGATGCGTCACAGCGGAGCACCCAGGCGAAGTGCCCCGCGCGGGCGGACGCGACCGGGCCGTGCCACGATGCAGCCATGAGCGAAGAGGCCACCCCGACGAACACTCCCTCCGCAGCAGCGCTCGACTGGATCACTCGCCTGATCCGCATCGACACGACCAGTCGCGACAGCAACCTGCCACTGATCGAGGTCGTCGCGGCCGAGATCCGCACCCACGGCGTCGAGCCGGTCCTCGTGCCCAACGACGAGGGCACCAAGGCCAGCCTCGTCGCGACCTTCCCGGCGGCCGACGGCACGACCCAGGGCGGCATCGTGCTGTCCGGCCACACCGATGTCGTGCCGGTCGACGGGCAGGACTGGAGCAGTGAGCCGTTCGCGCCCGAGGTGCGTGACGACCGGCTCTACGGGCGCGGCTCGTGCGACATGAAGTCCTTCGTCGGCGTCGTCGTCTCGCGCATCCCGGCGATCCTGGCGCAGCCGCTGCGCGAGCCGATCCACCTGGCCTTCTCCTACGACGAGGAGGTGGGCTGCACCGGCGCCGTGGACCTCGTCAAGGACATGGTCGGACGCGGCCTGCGGCCTCGCGGATGCATCGTCGGCGAGCCCTCGAGCATGCGGGTCATCCACGGGCACAAGTCGATCAACCTCGTACGCGTCGACTTCCACGGCGTCGCCGCCCACTCGTCCCTGACGCCGAAGGGCGTCAACGCGATCGAGTATGCCGCCCAGCTCGCCCGCTACGTGCGCACCGTCGCCGACGAGTTCCGCGAGCACGGCCCCTACGACGAGGCCTTCGACGTGCCCTACACGACGTGCACGGTCAACCTCATCGAGGGAGGGATCGCGGTCAACACCGTCCCGGCGGACTGCACCCTCCAGTTCGAGTTCCGTTCGATCGGCGCCGTCGACCCCGTCGCTCTGATCGAGCGGTTCCGCGCCGAGGCCGACCGCATCGAGGCGGCCATGCGCGCGGAGAACCCCGCGGCTCACGTCGAGTTCACCGTCGTCGCCCAGGCACCCGGCCTCGACACTCCCATCGACGCAGAGGTCGTCGAGCTGGCGAGCAGTTGGGGCGGCGCGCTGACGAGCGACAAGGTCGCCTACGGCACCGAGGCGGGCCTGTTCGACCAGGGCGGCATCCCGACCGTCGTCTGCGGCCCGGGAGACATCAACCAGGCCCACTCTCCGGACGAGTTCATCCCACTCGAGCAGATCGCTCGCTGCGAGCGGTTCGTCGACGCCGTCATCGCGGGCGCCCGCGCAACCTCGGACTGACCACCCACGAGACCGCGGCAGCCGACCGTCCAGGCGCAGCGGCATACCTCACATCGGAGCACTCACCATGTCAACCGACACCTCCACCGTCACCCCCGAGCAGCTCGCCGCTGCCCGCAAGGCCGTCGTCAGCAGCTCGATCGGCGCCGCGCTCGAGTGGTTCGACATCATCGTCTACGCATCGTTCGCCGTCGTCATCGCCGAGAACTTCTTCCCCGCAGGCGACGAGACCCTCGGGCTCATCCTCACCTTCGCGACCTTCGCGATCTCCTACCTGATCCGGCCACTCGGCGGCATGCTCATCGGCAGCTACGGCGACCGCTTCGGGCGCAAGAAGGCACTGACCTTCACCCTCCTGCTCATGATGGTCGGCACCGCGATCATGGCGGTGGCCCCGACCCATGCGCTCGTCGGAGCCTGGGCCGGCGTCATCATCCTCATCTCCCGGGTCGTCCAGGGCTTCTCGGCCGGCGGCGAGTTCGGCACGGCGACAACGTTCCTCGTCGAGACCGCCCCACACCGCAAGGCGTACTACGCCTCGTGGCAGGTCGCGGCGCAGGGCATCTCGATGTTCCTGGCGTCGGCGTTCGGGTTCGTCCTGTTCGAGACGCTGACGAAGGACCAGCTCTACACGTGGGGCTGGCGGATCCCGTTCTTCATCGGCATCCTCATCGGTCCCATCGGGCTCTACATCCGGGCCCACCTGACGGAGACGGACGAGTTCACCCAGAGCACCCCGCACAAGACCCCGATCCGGGCCGTCTTCACCGAGCACCTGGGACGGCTGCTCACCGGAGCCGCCTGCATCGGCGTCGCGACGATCTCGATCTACCTCATCCTCTACATGCCGACCTTCGCGGTGAAGAGCCTCGACATCCCGGCCGACGCCGCCTACCTCGGCGGCGTGGTCGCCGGGCTCGTCATCCTCGTCGGAACCCCGTTCGTCGGCATGCTCGCCGACCGGGTCGGCGCGGTCCGCGTCATGACCTGGGGTGCGATCGCCGCGCTGGTCGTTGCCTGGCCGCTGTTCCAGCTGATCATCAGCAGGCCGAGCGTGCCCGTGTTCGTCCTCGTCATCGGCCTGCTCGGCGTCATCGCGGCGCTCTACTTCGGCCCGCTGCCGGCGCTGCTCACCGAGATCTACCCGAGCGAGGTGCGCACGACCGGCGTCTCGGTCGCCTACAACATCGGGGTCACCGTCATGGGCGGGTTCGCCCCGCTCGCCCTGACCTGGCTGCTCGATGTCACCGGCTCACTCAACGCGCCGAGCCTCTACTACATCGTCGTCGCGGTCATCTCGCTGGTCGGGCTGTGGTTCGCCCGGGTCCGCTACGACAGCCGCTGACCCACCTCGCGCCGGCACGCACAGGGTATGCCGCCGGGCCCGGTCCCAGCCTCCGGATGAGGTGGGTGCGGGATCGGGTCCGCCGCCTACGCTGGTGTCATGTCCGAGCCGATCGATCCCACCGTCGTCGACTACGTCAACGGGCTGGCCGACCAGGCCCGCCTCGCCTCCCGACGGCTCGCACTGCTCTCGCGCGCGCAGAAGGACGCGGCCCTGCTCCGCCTGGCGGACGCGCTCGACGCGGCGACGCCCACGATCCTGCAGGCGAATGCCGAGGACATCGAGCGGGGCCGCACCTCGGGCATGCCCGAGAGCCTGCAGGACCGGCTCCGGCTCGACGCCGACCGGGTCGCCGCGGTCGCCCAGGCGTTGCGTGACGTGGCAGCCCTGCCGGACCCGGTGGGCGAGGTCGTCCGCGGCTCGACGCTGGCCAACGGCCTGCAGGTCCGGCAGGTGCGGGTGCCGATGGGGGTCGTCGGCATGATCTACGAGGCGCGCCCCAACGTCACCGTCGATGCGGCCGGGCTGGCGCTCAAGTCGGGCAACGCCGTCCTGCTGCGGGGCGGGTCCGCCGCGGCGAGCAGCAACCACGCCCTCGTCGAGGCGCTGCGCGGCGCGCTTGCGGAACAAGGACTTCCGGCCGACGCCATCACCCTGCTCGAGGAGGGCGGCCACGACGCGGGACGTGCCCTCATGACCGCTCGCGGCCGGGTCGACCTCGTCATCCCACGTGGAGGAGCGGCCCTCATCCAGACCGTCGTGCGCGAGTCGACGGTCCCCGTCATCGAGACCGGCGTCGGCGTCTGCCACGTCTACGTCGACCGCGCCGCCGACCTCGAGAAGGCCGAGGCGATCACGGTCAACGCCAAGACCCACCGGCCGAGCGTCTGCAACGCCGCCGAGTCGCTCATCGTGCACCGCGAGGTGGCCGCCGACTTCCTGCCGAAGGTCCTCACCGACCTGGCCGGCGCCGGCGTGCGACTGCACGTCGCGCCAGAGGTCGGGCCGTATGCGGACGCGGCGGGAGCGGCATACGACATCGCGGGGGAGGGTGACTTCGGCACCGAGTGGCTCTCGCTCGAGATGAGCGTCGCCCTCGTCGACTCGATCGACGACGCGATGGAGCGGATCCGTCGCTACGGCACCGGGCACACGGAGGCGATCGTCACCGAGGACCGCGCGGCCGCCCGCCGGTTCACCGCGGAGGTCGACGCTGCCGCCGTCATGGTCAACGCGAGCACCCGCTTCACCGACGGCGGCGAGTTCGGCTTCGGGGCCGAGATCGGCATCTCGACCCAGAAGCTGCACGCCCGCGGCCCGATGGCGCTGCCCGAGCTGACCACGACGAAGTGGATCGTGGAGGGCGACGGCCAGATCCGCTGAGACGGGGTATCGGTCGATGCCGCCCGGGCTGGCATGATGAACAGCCATGGAGGGAACCGAGGTCCGCAAGCTGGCGCAGCTCGAGGACGCGCACTGGTGGTACCGCGAGCGACGTCACCTGCTGGCCGGGCAGCTGCGCGGCCTGCTGCCCGGCCGGGCCCTCGACATCGGCGCCGCGGGAGGCGGGAACACCCGCGTCCTGCGTGACCACGGGTGGGACGCGGTCGCCCTCGAGTATGGCGCCGAGGGCGCCGAGGTCGCCCGCGAGCGGGGCCTCACGGTGATCCGGGGTGACGCCACCCGGCTGCCCCTCACCGATGCGTGCCTCGACCTCGTGGTCGCCTTCGACGTCCTCGAGCACATCCCCGACGACGATGCGGCGGCGGCCGAGGCGCACCGGGTCCTGCGGCCCGGCGGAACGTATCTCGTCGCCGTGCCGGCCGACCCCCGTCTCTGGTCGGAGCATGACCTCGCCGTCGACCACGTCCGGCGCTACACGCGAGCCAACCTGAGCGCGGTGCTCGAGCGCGGCGGCTTCGCGATCCGGAGCATCAGGTCCTGGAACGTCCTGCTCCGCCCGGTCGTCGCCCTGCGGCGCCGGTCGAGCACCGGATCGGACCTCGAGGAGCTCAACCCCGTCGTCAACCTGGGGCTGCGCGCGGTGATCACGGCCGAGCGCTACCTGCCGGTCGACCGCTGGCCCGGGGTCAGCCTGCTCGTCCGGGCCCAGCGCCGCGACTGACCGCTGCCGAGCGTTTGCTCGCGCTGCCGGGGGGATGCGACTCGCTGGGCGGGGAGACCCGGCCCTGCCCGTCCTCGCCCGATGACGGCGGCGACACTGGTGGCCGTGGTGACGTGGACGGCCGGTCTGCCTGCGCAGAGGCGACGCGCTGCGAGGACGCGGCCGGCAGCGCGGTGTCGGTCGGCCCTCCCGGCCGCTGCGGGCCGGTCAGCGAGTCATACGCGATGAAGTAGGTCGGGCGCCCCTGCAGGTGCGCGTACATCCGCCCGATGTACTCCCCGAGGATGCCGACGCAGAGCAGCTGGATCGCGCTGAACCCCGCGACGATCGCGACCGTCGAGGTCCAGCCGGGGACAGTGCGGCCCCGGGCGCTGGTGACCAGTGCGTAGATGACGAAGAGGGCAGCGATCAGGGCACCACCGATCCCCGCGAAGGTCGCCACCCGCAGCGGCGCCGCCGAGAAGCCGGTGAGGGAGTCGACGGACAGCTTGAGCATCCTCAGGAGCGGGTACTTGGACGCTCCGGCGGCCCGCTCCTCCCGCTTGTACTCGACGGTGTCGGACGGGAAGCCGAGGGCCGGGACGATGAAGCGGAGCACCCGGTTGTGGTCGGGCAGGCCGTTGATCGCGTCGACCGTCGCTCGGGACATGAGGCGGAAGTCACCGGCATCGGCATGGGCCGAGGTCTTGGAGACCGCGCCGATGAGGGCGTAGAACGTGCGTGCCGACACCCGCTTGAACCACGTGTCGGTCGAGCGGTCGCTGCGCACCCCGTAGACGACGTCGACACCGTCGCGCCTGGCCAGCTCGAGCATGTGGGGGATGACCTCGGGCGGGTCCTGCAGGTCGGCGTCGAGGGTCACCACGTAGTCGCCCCGGGCGCTGACGAGGCCGGCCGAGATGGCGGCCTGGTGTCCCGCGTTCGCGCGCAGCCGCACGACCCGAAGCGAGGGCCACTCCCGACGAAAGCGCTGCAGCAGCGCCGGGGTCAGATCGGAGCTGCCGTCGTCGACGGCGATGACCTCGTAGGTCGCGTCGATGCCGTCGAGCAGGGGGCGCAGCCGCCCGACGAGGAGGGGCAGCACCTCCTCCTCGTTGTACATCGGGATCACGACGGACAGCTCGGGGACCATGACTCCAAGCCTACGGGCGCCGGTCGGGCTCTCCTGTCACCCGGCTGGGCGTTCGCTGTGGCACGGGTCCTCACGCGAGTATGCCGCTCGGCTCGCCCGCAGCGCCGCTGACCTGACCGGGCGCTCCCAGACGGCGCGTTCGACGAGGAGGGGCGCCGGGGTCGGATCGGGTGGCCCGGGCGCTAGGCTGAGGCCCATGTCCGATCGTGTCCTGCTCCTGGCCCAGGCCGCCGAGGAGGCAGCCAACGAGCTGCCCATGCCTCCCATCGCGTTCTTCTTCATCGCCTTCGGCCTGTTCCTGGCCGGGCTCGCCATCACGTGGAGCTTCCGCAACACGGCCTACAAGCTGCAGGCGCCGAGGGGTGAACAGAGCGACGCGCTGCGCGAGGCGATCGAGCCACCGAAGGACCACCACTGAGCATGCGCCTCGGCGTCATGGGTGGCACGTTCGACCCGATCCACCACGGCCACCTCGTCGCCGCCAGCGAGGTCCAGTCCAGATACGCCCTCGACGAGGTCGTCTTCGTCCCGACCGGCCAGCCCTGGCAGAAGGCCGACCGCTACGTGACCCCCGCCGAGCACCGCTACCTCATGACGGTCATCGCGACCGCATCGAACCCCAAGTTCACGGTGAGCCGGGTCGACATCGACCGCCCGGGCACCACCTACACGATCGACACCCTGCGTGACCTGCGGGTCGAGCGCCCCGACGCGGAGCTCTACTTCATCACGGGCGCGGACGCCCTGGCCGAGATCCTGTCGTGGAAGGACGCGGACCAGCTATGGCGCCTCGCCCACTTCATCGGCGTCACCCGGCCGGGCCACCAGCTCTCCGGCAAGGGGCTGCCGGAGGACCGCGTCACCCTGCAGGTCGTCCCGGCCATGGCCATCAGCTCGACCGACTGCCGCGCCAGAGTTGTCGACGGGTTGCCCGTCTGGTACCTCGTCCCCGACGGCGTCGTGCAGTACATCAACAAGTACCGTCTCTACTCCGGGCTCCATGCGACCTGGCCCCGGGTCGAGCCGGCTCCGAAGCCGCCCCGTCAGAGCCAGGAAGTTCTGTGACCGCACCCGACCAGTCCCTTCGACTCGCCAAGGTGGCCGCTCGCGCGGCCGAGAGCAAGCTCGCAGAACACGTGGTGGCGATCGACGTCAGCGACCACCTGCCGCTCACCGACGTCTTCGTCATCGCGTCCGCGCCGACCGAGCGCCAGGTCGGCGCCATCGTCGACGAGGTCGAGGACAGGCTGCGCGAACATGGGGCCAAGCCGCTGCGCCGCGAGGGGGAACGGGACGGACGCTGGGTCCTGATCGACTTCGGTGACATCGTGGTGCACATCCAGCACGAACAGGAACGCGAGTTCTACGCCCTCGAGCGGCTCTGGAAGGACTGCCCCGAGGTCGACCTCGACACCGTCGACGCCGGCTCCGCTCGTCGCTCCGACTCATGAGCGGCACCGGTCCAGGTCCCCGGCGGGTCGTCATCATGCGGCACGCCGAGACGGTGGACAACGCGGCTCGCATCTGGCAGGGACACAAGGACACCGAGCTGTCCGAGGTGGGGCGCGAGCAGGTCGTCGCCGCTGCACCGCACCTCGCCGCATATGAGCCGGTCCTGCTGATCTCGAGCGACCTGCAGCGGGCTGCCTCGACGGCCGACCCGATCGCCGAGATCACCGGGCTCGAGGTGCGCCTCGACGCCCGCTTCCGGGAGATCGACGTCGGCGAGTGGCAGGGCCTTCACAGCGACGAGGTCCGCGAGCAGTACGCCGACGTCATCGCGGCGCTCGACCGGGGCGAGGACGTGCCGAAGGGCCGCACCGGCGAGACCCGTGCAGAGGTCGCCACGCGCGTCACCGCTGCCGTCGAGGACGTGCTGCGTGAGCTGCTGCCGGGGGAGACCGCGGTCATCGTCGCGCACGGTGCGTCAGGAAAGCTGGCCGCGACCGAGCTCGTCGGCCTCGACCTCGGTCTGGCCGACCGGGTCTTCCGTGGGCTCGACAACTGCCACTGGATCGAGCTCGTTCAGGACCGGAGCCGGTTCTCCGGGGCTCACCACTGGCGGATCGCCGGGTGGAACCTCGGCCCGTGGGACGTGTGAGCCACTCCCCGAGACCCCGATTTGGGCTCGGCGACGCGGATTGGCTAGAGTTGCGCAGTCGCCTCGGTGAGGCGGCACCTGACGAAGACCTGCGAGCGATCGCACGGGGCTGTGGCGCAGCTGGTAGCGCACCTCCATGGCATGGAGGGGGTCAGGGGT
>NZ_JAKDLO010000037.1 GCF_030452765.1 Intrasporangium sp. | reverse complement strand
GATCGACAGTGCAGTAGTTGTGATCGACAGTGCAGTAACCCCGATCGAACGTGCAGTGGATCCGTAGATCTGAACTGTCGGCCAACAACACAACTGCACGCTCGATCAACGGCGGAAGCGCACTTCTCGATCAACGGCGGAAGCGCACTCTCGATGCCCACAACTGCACTCTCGATGCCCACAACTGCACTCCCGATGCCCACTACTGCACTGTCGATGCCCACAACTGCACTCTCGATCAACGGCGGAAGCGCACTCTCGATGGGGGGAAGGGCGTGGGAACGGTGCGCCGTCAGATCGCACGCATCATGCGGGTGTTGCCCAGGGTGTTGGGCTTGACTCGCTCCAGGTCGAGGAACTCGGCGACGCCCTCGTCGTACGACCGGAGCAGCTCGACGTAGACATCACCGGTCACCGCCTGCCCGTCGATCGACTCGAAACCGTGCCGGGTGAAGAACCGCGTCTCGAAGGTGAGGCAGAAGAGCCGCCCCACCCCGAGCCGGCGGGCCTCGTCCATGAGCTCCTCGAGGATGCGGCCCCCGAGGCCGGTGCCGAGGTAGTTCTCGGCGACGGCGAGCGTGCGGATCTCGCCGAGGTCCTCCCACATGACGTGCAGGGCACCGCACCCGACGACGACACCTCCGTCGTCGGCGACCAGGAACTCCTGAAGCCCCTCGTAGTAGGTCACCGCGTCCTTGGCCACCAGGATGCGCCGCTCGGCCAGCGGCCTGACGAGCGCTCGGATGTCACGGATGTCGGCGGTCCGCGCGCGCCGGATGACGGGGGCTGTGCTCACGAGAGGTTCCCGTCTGCGAAGTCGGCGAACAGAGAGCGGGCCTGCGGGCCGAGCACGACGATCGACTGGCCGCCGGCCCAGCCGAAGGCGCCCCGGGCGACGCTGCGCCCGACCTCGGCGGGCTTGACCTGGTAGAACCGCGCGACGAAGGTCAGCATCTGCTCGGCGTCGAGGTCGGTCCTCGTATAGCGGCTCACCGTCGTCAGGGCGAGCGGCATGGCTGTCGGCCCCGCGAGCCTGGCCTTGACCGCCGCTGCCAACAAGAGCTCACCTTGGTGCCGCGAACGACCGAAGTCACCGTCGGGCAAGGTCTTTCGCTCCCGGGCATACGCGAGCGCCTCCGCCCCGGTCAGCGTCTGCGGGCCCTTCTTGACGAGGATCCCGGCATGGGAGGCATCGACGGTCCTGGGGATGACGATGGGGATCCCGCCGAGCTCGTCGACGGTCTTCCTGAAGCCGGTGAAGCCGATGACGACATAGCCCTCGATGGGCAGTCTCGTCACGGAGCGGACCGTCTTCAGCTGGGCCCCGGCGCCCCCGAGCGCCATGGCCGAGTTGATCTTGCCCTTCCCTCCGATGGAGAGCGGCACCCAGAGGTCGCGCGCCATCCCCATGAGGCCGGCTCCGCCTGCACCGTCGGTGCCGACGACCTGGATCGTGTCGGCGCGGGTGTGGTCGAGCGGCTGGCCCTTGCGCGCATCGGAGCCGAGCGCGAGCACCCAGCGCGGCCCGGACCCGAGGGCCGGCTTCGGGACGCCGAGGGTGGGCCACCAGCCGCCGACGACCCGCCAGGCGCCGGGCTTGGCCGCGACGGCGAGGGTGACGTCGTCGCCGACGGTGACGACGGCAACCTGTTGGCCCTTCCAGCTGCCGGTGCTGGCCTTGCCGCTGATCGGACCGCTGACAGGCGTGCGAGCCTCGAGGGCGGCGGCCGCGGTCTTCGAGGCGGTGCTGCCGAGATCAGATCCCGAGTAGACCCGCTCGACCAGGGCCGACAGCTCGGTGGGCGCACCCTTGATCCGCGTCGGCTCGGTCGCGGTCGAGGAGACTGACCGGCCCGAGGTCGGGACTGCTGCGCCGCTCGCCGAGGGGGAAGTCGAACCCGAGGAGCATCCGGTGAGCAGAAGAAGCGCCGTCGCGGAGGCAACGAGCCTGGTCGTCGGGTGGGGCGCGAGTCTCACGGGGCAACGGTAGTTCAGCCCCGGGCCAGGGACGGACAACCGACAGGCGGACGGCCCCGTGGTGTGCCTTCTCGACCGGGCCGTCGTGCCCACTCGACGGGGTCTCTAACCGCGACCGGACGCGGCGTAGATGCGCCGCACCACATCCTCGATGTCCGGCTCCTCGATCGCGAGATCGCGCACCTGGGCCCGCGCCGACACCGCAGCGAGCACGGCGGCGGCCGTCGTCTCACTGGCATCGAAGGCAAGCCGCTGCCGTAGTCCGTCCCCCTCCACGGCCAACACCGCGGTATGAGGTATGTCGCTCAGCTCGCCGGTCGGTTCCGCGAGGTCGATCACGAGCACCCGCCGCGCACCGACGGTCCTGGCGAGCCCGGCCAGGGTCCCGTCGAACGCGAGCCGTCCCTCGTCGATGACCAGGACCCGCCCGCAGAGCCGCTCGATGTCGCCCATGTCATGGGTCGTCAGCAGCAGGGTCGTGCCTCGCTCGCGCCGCTCTTCGAGAAGGAACTCCCGCAAGCGCTGTTTGGACAGCACGTCGAGGCCGATCGTCGGCTCGTCGAGGATGAGCAGCTCCGGCTCGTGCAGCAGTGCGGCGGCGATCTCGGCGCGCATCCGCTGGCCGAGCGACAGCGACCGTACCGGGGCGGCCAGCTGCGGTCCCATCTCGAGCTGGTCGACGAGCCGCTCGATCCGGGCCCGGGCCTGCCCCGGCTCGAGCCGGTGGATCGCGGCGAGGATGGTGAAGGACTCGTGCAGTGGTAGGTCCCACCACAGCTGGGAGCGCTGGCCGAAGACGACTCCGGTCCGGCGGGCCACGTCGACGCGACGCCGCATCGGGTCGAGCCCGCACGTGCGCACGAGCCCGGAGGTCGGCTGCAGGATGCCGGTCAACATCTTGATGGTCGTCGACTTGCCGGCGCCGTTGGCCCCGATGTAGCCGACGGACTCGCCCGCCGCGACGGCGACGCTCAGGTGGTCCACGGCCCGGGTCCGCTTGAAGTCCCGGACGAGGTCGACGGTCTCGATGATCGGCCCGGCCGCCGCGCCGTTGGGGGGACTGGTCATCCGCCTGCTCCTTGGTAGTGCCGCGTCCCGGCACGCCAGCATAGGGCGGCGGCCAGCCAGGCGGCGAGGGCCGCGACGGGCGAGCACCAGGCCAGCCACACGGGCGCAAGCCGGTCCCCGGGCAGGTCGAGGATCGCCAGCGTCGGCAGGTAGGCGACGAAGGCCGTGGGGATGACGAACGTCCAGAGGACCCGCAGCGGGTCGGGGAAGACGCGCTGGCTCTGCTGGGCGGCATACGAACCGCCGTAGGTCATGCTGTTGGTGAACTCCGCGCCGTCGACGAAGAAGAACTGTAGGCCGCCTGCTGCGGTGAAGAGCGCCGAGAAGATCGCGGTGCCACTGACGATGGTGACGGCGATGAGCACGACCTTCGCGGCCGACCAGCGCACGTCTGCGGTCGTGAGCGCGACGACGAGGGCGACGACGGCGACCGCGAACCGACCGACGCGCCGCAGCGAGATGTCGCTGGTCATGAACTGGGTGAGCAGCGGCAGCGGGCGCACGTAGAACGCGTCGACCTGGCCCATCCGGATGTAGGTGGGCAGGGTGTCGAGGTGACCGACGAGCATGTCGGCGAGGGAGAATCCGATGTTGGACAGGGCGAAGACGAGCAGCGCCGCGGTGAAGTCGAGTCCGCCGAGCAGCTCGACGTTGTGGAAGATGATCCAGACCTCGGCGAACTCGGTCAGGCCCACCCCGACGGTGCCGAGGATGTCGGTGACGAACGACGCGCGGTACTGCAGCTGGGCCCGGGCTCGCGCGGCGAGGATGACGCGGTAGGGACGCAGCCGGTCGGCCAGTCCGCCGGCCGTGGGACGGGCCGCCCGCCAGGACGCGAGGCGGTCAGCCACCTTGCACCTCCAGGCGGCGCCGCCCGGCCCGGAGGACGACCTGGCCGAGAGCGAGCAGCAGGACCGCCCAGACGACCTGGTTGGCGACCACGAGTCCGAGGTCGGCACCGACGAGTCGACCGCTGAGGATGTCGAGCGGATGCTGCAGCATCGCCGGCCACGGCGACCAGTCCGCGATGGTGCGCAGCCATCCGGGGAACCACGGCACCGGCAGGTAGAGCCCGCAGAAGAGCCCCGAGAGGATCATCCAGACGAGCTGGATGCCGCGTACCTCGATGAGCCAGAACGAGAGGAGGCTGACGATGAAGTTGCCGGCGAACGCAACGACGACGGCCAGGCCCACCGAGGCGGCCCCGACGAGCCACGCACCCGGGCTCGGCGGCCAGGCCAGGTCGAACAGGACCGCACCGATGAGCAGCGCCGGCAGTCCCCGGGCCACGAAGTTGATCCCTGCCCGGCCGATGTCCCCGGCGAGGTAGACCAGCTGCGGGTCGAGCGGGCGCAGGAAGTCGACGGCGATATCGCCGCTGCGCACCCGCTCCTTGACCTCCTGGAATCCCCACAGGTTGACCGTGCCGAGCAGCGCCTGGCCCCACCAGACGAAGGCGACCGCCATCGGCGCCGAGTAGCCGCCGATCGCCGACCCGGCCGAGCCGATCGCGGCCAGCACGATCGAAGCGCGGATCACCCCGAAGACCGAGTTCGTGGTCAGGCCCGCGAGCAGGGCGAGCCGGTAGGTCGAGTGTCGCCGGAAGCCGGCGCGGACGAGCAGGAGCATGGTCCTCATCGGGTCACTGGTCGGCAGGACACGAGGGGTCAGGCTACCGACCGGGGCGGCGCACCGGCAACGCCGGTGGGTGCTCAGGCGGGCAGCCGGTAACGGTCATCGTCCAGCGGCTCTATCAGGCCATCGGCGACCAGGGAGTCGAGGCACCGCATCACCTGCTGCTGCGGTGCTGCCCCGACGAGGAGCCCGAGATGCACCTCGGCGCGGGCGTCACGCAACCGTTGCAGCAGCAGCCCCCTGACCTGCCGGTCCGTGCCGTGCCATGCCTGGCCACGCCTCGCCGGTCCGTCGTGCGCCGGCCGGCCCACGACGTTCCAGGTGCAGAGGTCGGCGACCGGGCAGGCGTCACAGCGCGGCCCACGCGCGACACAGACGAGTGCGCCCAGCTCCATGACAGCAACGTTCCACACCGCAGCGGTATGCCGCTGTGCGGGCATCGCCTCGCCGGCGAGGTCGCGCTCCGCCCGGGTCAGCGCCGGCGCCGGGTACTGCTTGCCGGTCAGGGTGCGCGCGAGCACGCGCCGGACGTTCGTGTCGACGACGACCTCGGGGATGCCGAAGGCGAAGCAGGCGACCGCAGCCGCCGTGTAGGCACCGACGCCGGGCAGGGAGAGCAGGTCCTGCAGGCGGGACGGCACCTGGCCTCCGTGGCGCTCGAGCATGACGGTGGCCGCCTGGTGCAGCCGTAACGACCGGCGCGGGTAGCCCAGCCGGCCCCAGGCTCGGACTGCGTCGCCGGGCGCAGCTGCTGCGAGCGCTGCGGGCGTCGGCCACCGTCGCAGCCACTGCCGCCAGACCGGCTCGACCCGACCCAGCGGAGTCTGCTGGGCCATCACCTCGGAGACGAAGACCCCCCACGGTGAGCAGTCCGGGTGCCGCCACGGCAGGTCACGTCCAGCCCCGCGGTACCACTCGAGCACGCGCCCGTGGAGGGCGTCGAGAGTCTGCGGGCTCGGCGGCATACCCGCACGGTAGCCAGCCGTGACGAGAAGGACCCAGCAACCTGGTCGTTCGGGGGGACCTCGGCCGTGAGCCCCCAAGCGTTCAGACGTACCTTTGACGTCTGAGCCGAATCGCCGCTCCGGGCCTCGCGGCTTGGCTCAGACGTAGCGCTCGAGGATGCTGCTCTCCGCGAGCCGCGACAGGCCTTCGCGGACCGCGCGGGCCCGTCCCTCGCCGACTCCCTCGACGAGCATGAGCTCGTCGATGCCGGCGGCAAGGAGACGCTGCAGCGACTCGAAGTGCTCCACGAGGCGCTCGACGATGGCCTGTGGCAGGCGCGGCACCTTCGTCAGGAGGCGGTAGCCGAGTGGGCTCACGGGGGCGTCGAGGCTCTCGCCGACGATCTGGAAACCGACCGCGCGGGCCCCGGCGGCGAGGTCGAGCAGCTCGACCGAGTTGAGCTCCTCGAGGTTGGCGAGTGCCTCCTGCTCGGTCAGGTCGGCCTTGGTTGCTGGCAGGTAGTCGCGAATGACCAGCTCGCGGTCGTTGCCGAGACCGCCGACGAGCTCCTCGAGCTGGAGGCTGAGCAGCCGGCCGTCGGTGCCGAGCTCCACGACGTAGTCCTGGATCTCGGCGGAGATCCGGCGCACCATCTCGAGGCGCTGGAGGACCGCCGTCACGTCGCGGACCGTGACGAGGTCCTCGATCTCGAGGGCGGACAGGGTGCCGGTGACCTCGTCGAGGCGGGACTTGTAGCGCTCGAGGGTCTGCAACGCCTGGTCGGCGCGCGAGAGCGTTGTCGGTGAGCCCTCGACGACATGGCGGCGGCTGCCGACGTAGAGGGCTACGACGTCCATCGACTGGCTGACGGAGATGACGGGGAACCCGGTCTGCTTGGCGACTCGCTCCGCTGTGCGGTGCCGCGTGCCGGACTCGGAGGTCTCGATGCGCGAGTCGGGCACGAGCTGCGTGGCGGCCCGTACGATGCGCGTCCTTTCACGGTCGAGGACGACGGCGCCGTCCATCTTGCACAGCTCGCGCAGCCGGGTCGCGGAGAACTCGACGTCGAGGACGAACCCGCCGGTACAGATGGACTCGACGACCTTGTCATGGCCGAGCACGATCAGGGCTCCGGTTCGCCCGCGCAGGATGCGCTCGAGGCTGTCGCGAAGCTCGGTGCCGGGGGCCACGGCCGCGAGAACCACGCGAAGCAACTCGTCGTCGCCGCTGTCCATCGTTCCCCGTTCATCGGATCCGTCTGACCCCGGACGCATCCGGACGAGTCGCATTCTAGGCGGTCGCGCTGCTGACCGCCGTCGTGGCGCGCGGGCCGCACAGTCGACCCATCGCCTCGACCGCTTCGCGAACGTCCGCGACCTCGACGGGGGACAGCTCGGCGGGGGGCGCGACGTCGAGCTGTCCCTGCGGGACGAGGGCGTAGCGGAAGCCGAGCCGGGCGGCCTCGCCGAGGCGTGGGCCGAGGGCGGGCACCCGGCGGATCTCTCCGGCCAGCCCCACTTCGCCGAGCGCCACGGCGTCGCGAGCGAGGGGCTGGTCCATCGCGGACGACGCGAGCGCGAGCAGGACCGCGAGGTCGGCGGCCGGCTCGGTGGTGCGCATGCCGCCGACCGTCGCGGCGAAGACGTCCCGCGTGCCGGCGGCCAGGCCGGACCGCTTCTCGAGGACGGCGAGGATCATCGCGAGCCGCGAGGAGTCGAGGCCGCTCGTCGTACGTCGGGGTGAGGGCAGCGTGGAGCCGGTGACGAGCGCCTGGACCTCGGTCACGATGGGGCGCCGGCCCTCCATCGCGACGGTGACGCAGGTGCCCGGCACGGCATCACCGGCCTGGCTGAGGAACAGCCCGCTCGGGTCGGGCAGTGAGGCGATGCCCGAGTCGCGCAGCTCGAAGCAGCCCACCTCGTCGGTGGCACCGAACCGGTTCTTCACCGCTCGCACGAGCCGGAGGCGGGAGTGCCGGTCGCCCTCGAACTGGACGACCGCGTCGACGAGGTGCTCGAGGACGCGCGGCCCGGCGACCGACCCGTCCTTCGTGACGTGCCCGACGAGCAGCACCGCGATCCCGCGGGACTTGGCCAGCTGGATCAGGGTGCCCGCGACCTCACGGACCTGGCTGACGCCTCCAGCCTGCCCGTCGACGTCGGCACTCGCGACGGCCTGCACCGAGTCGACCACGAGCAGGGCGGGTCTGGCGTGGTCGACCTGTCCGACGAGGGTGCCGAGGTCGGTCTCCGACGCGAGCAGGAGCCGGTCGGCCAGAGCACCGATCCGCTCGGCGCGGCCGCGGACCTGAGCAGCCGACTCCTCGCCGCTGACGTAGAGCACGGTCTGGCCCGTGCGGGCCGTGCGCGCCGCGACGTCGAGCAGCAACGTCGACTTGCCGACACCGGGCTCACCGGCGACCAGGACCACGCCGCCCGGCACTAGCCCACCGCCCAGAACACGGTCGAACTCCCCCACTCCCGTCGGATACGCGACGGCATGGCTCATGTCGACCTCGGCGATCGGCCGGGCCGGGTCGCTCGCTCGCGAGACGGCCGTGCGAGTTGCCGTTGGTGCTCCCTGCTCCGCGACGCTGCCCCACGCCTGGCACTCGCCGCACCGCCCGACCCACTTGACGGTGCGCCACCCGCACTCCGTGCAGCGAAAGCCGGCCGACCACCTGTCACTTCTCCTCGCCATGGCCGAAACGCTAGGGGCGACCGGTGACACGGCCACTCGTGCGACGATAGGTGTCATGCAAGCCGCCGTCCCCTACATCTTGGCGTTGGTGCCCACCATCGGGCTGGCCACGCTCTTCTACTTCGTCATGAAGGCGATCCTCGAGAGCGACCGTCGCGAGCGGATCGCCCAGGCGAAATGGGAGGCCGAACGCCGGCCGACGTCAACCGGTTCGGAACCGAAGGGCCGCGGATAGCGCGCGGATATCGCTCGGCGCCGCGGCCCGGGTTCGGTCCGAACGCTCACTATCCCATCGCTCTCCTGGGTATCTCCGCTCCGTCCACGAGTTGCCCGAATCTCCCCCCGCGTACCCATCGCGTACCCACCGGTCCGGCGTGTTTCCTGCCCGCAATTCTCCATTCACCCAATTCTCCTGTTACTTTGGTGTCAACCGGCGGCACAACCGGTTGACCCCTCGATTGACGAACTGTTTGGAGAAACATGGCACAGCGAGTCGAAGTCATCCTGGTCGACGATCTCGACGGCGGCGATGCCGCAGAGACGGTGACCTTCGGTCTGGATGGTGTCACCTACGAGATCGACCTGTCCGATGCAAACGCACGAAAGCTCCGGGACGCCTTGGCGACATGGGCGGGACACGCCCGGCGGACCGGTGGCACCAAACGAACGGGTGGCCGCCGCGCATCCCGGCGCAATGACGTCAGCGCGGTTCGCGAATGGGCCCGAGCGAGTGGCTATACGGTCTCCGACCGGGGCCGCATCTCGGCCGAGATCCAGAACGCGTACGACAAGGCGCACTGACCCCAGCGGCGCCCAAGCGACGCCCCCCGCTGCCGAAGGGCCCGGCTTCCCGGGCCCTTCGCCTATCCGGAGACCAACCCGGCGGCTGGGTCGCCATGGCGGGAGACCCGATCGAGAACCTCCTCGATTCGCAACTGCCTGAACGGCTCCCCGGTTGCTCCCCGCTCCACCTCGTCCCACTCCCGTGGCGCAGCCACCGTCGGCTCGTCCCGGCCGCGCATCGAGTACGGGCACACCGTCGTCTTCGCCGCGACGTTCTGGCTCCAGTCCAGGAATACCTTTCCTGGTCGCAATTCCTTGGCCATCTTCCATACCACAAGATCCGGGTGATCGATGGTCAGCTCGCGGGCCAGCTGCTGGACGGTGTCGCGGATCTGGTCGCTGCTGTGCGCGCCCGGCACGGATGCATACACCTGCATCCCTTTGCTGCCACTCGTGACCGGAAATGGGGTCAAGCCGATCCCGGTCAACCGGTCCCGCACGATGACGGCTACGGTGGCACATTCTCGCAGGTCGACACCGGGGCCCGGGTCGAGATCGACGACCAGCCGATCGGGATTGCGGGCGACCGCCTGAGTGCCGGCGCCGGAAATGCGCCATTGGGGGACGTGCAGCTCGAGTGAGTTGAGGTTGGCAAAGAAGGTGAGCCCGGCAAGGTCGTCGATGAGCGGGAATACCGGATCCCCACCCACCCGACGCACCCAGTCCGGCACCCCGGCGGGGACGTTCTTCTCGAAGAACCCGGAACCCGACATACCATGCGGGAAACGCACGCGGGTCACCGGCCGACCGGCGAGGTGTGGCAGGATCACCGGAGCAATCCGCGCGTAGTAGTCGATGACCTCTGCCTTCGTGGTGCCGGTCGACGGGTACATCACCTTGTCGAGGCTGCTCAGACGTAGCCGACGCCCCTCGACGACGGTGACGACCCGCGGGCCCTCCGCAGTGGCCACGTCAACGGTCCTCCTCGTTCGGGTCCTCGGCACTGCCACCGCCACTGCCACCGCCACTGCCACTGCCGAGGTCATCGGGGGCGAGGTCGCCGCGCAGACCCTTCCACGACGGCTGCCGCAGGCGGCCACCCGAGCTCAGCCCGAGCGCCTCCACATCGGCGACCCGGACCGGCCGCACCCAGACCGCGCCCACGGCATCCTCGGCGGGCACCTGCTCGGCGAAGGGCGACGTCTGGGTCTCGAGTGGGCGCAGGCTCTTCAGGAGAACCGACCCGGCTCGGCCCGCCAGCCCGGCACCGACCCGGCCGAGGAAGTGGAGCCCGTCCGCCCCGGGCACCCCGACCAGCACCGCCCCCATCCGGTTGCCGCCAGGTGAGGTCGACTCGGGGCGCCACCCGCCGATGACGACCGATGTCGTCACCCGATGCGGCAGCTTGAGCCAGTCCGGGCTGCGCACCCCCGGACGGTAGATCGACTCGACGCGTTTGCTGACAACGCCCTCGAGGCCCTGCTCACGCGTCGCGACGAGCAGCGCCTCACCATCGGTGAAGACCGGCGGGGTCTGCCACCGGGGGCCGCCCAGCTCGAGCCGCTCGAGCGTCGCGCGTCGCTCCGACCAGGGCCGGTGGGTCAGGTCGACGCCGTAGAGACGCAGCAGGTCGAAGACCATGTAGGTCGCCGGTCTGCTCTGCGCGAGGTGGCGGGCTCGTCGCGCGTCGGCGACGTGGAACCGCTCGGCCATGGCGCCGAAGCTCGGCACTCCTGCGTCGAGGACGACCACCTCACCGTCCAGCAGCAGGTCCGGGTACTCGTCGGCGAGCCCGCCCAGCTCCGGGAACGCGACGGTCACGTCACGCTCGGTCCGGCTCAACAGCCGCAGCCGCCCCTCGGAGACATCGGCGAGCACCCGCATCCCGTCCCACTTGACCTCGTGGACCCAGCCTTCGCCCCGGGGCACCAGAGTCGTCGACGAGGCCAGCATGGGGCGCATGGGTGGCATTCTGGTACCCATGCGAGCCATCTGGAAGGGCGCCGTGTCGTTCGGCCTCGTCAACGTGCCCGTGCGGCTCTACTCGGCCACCGAGAACCATGACGTCCAGTTCCGCCAGGTCCACGAGAAGGACGGCGGACGCATCCGCTACCAGCGGGTCTGCTCGATCGACGGCGAGGAGGTGGCCTACGCCGACATCGCCAAGGGGTACGAGACGTCCGACGGGCAGATGGTGATCCTCAGCGACGAGGAGATGAGGAGTCTGCCCTCGCGCTCCTCCAAGGAGATCTCGATCGAGAAGTTCGTCCCCTCGGAGCAGATCGACCCGCTCCTGTTCGACCGGTCCTACTTCCTCGAGCCCGACAAGAGCTCGCTCAAGCCCTACGTCCTGCTGCGGGACGCGCTCGAGAAGGCCGACCGGATGGCGCTGGTCACCGTCGCGATCCGCACCCGGATGACCCTCGCCGTGCTCCGGGTCCGCGAGGGGGTCATCGTGCTGCAGACCCTGCTCTGGGCCGACGAGATCCGCACCGCTGACTTCGACGTGCTGACCGAGGACACGCAGGCGACCAGGAAGGAGCTGGCGATGGCGACCTCGCTCGTCGACTCGCTCGCGGGGGACTACGAGCCGGACGAGTTCGAGGACGACTACGCCGAGGCGGTCGAGGCCCTCGTCGCGTCGAAGATCGAGGGTGGCGAGGTCACCGCCCGGGCAGCCGCGGCCGAGGATGAGACCGAGGTCGTCGACCTGCTCGCCGCACTCCAGCGCAGCGTCGACGCCGCAAAGGCCGCCAAGCGCGGTGGCCAGCAGGACGAGGTCGACGCCGGCCAGAAGGAGAAGCCGGCGAAGAAGGCGAGCAAGGGCAAGAAGCGGGCGAGCTGAGCGACATACGCGGGCCCTGCTGGGCGAGGATGGGGCCGTGAAGACCGTCACCGTCGCCGAGCTCCAGAGCCGCCTGCGCACCCTGCCGACCAACCCTCGCATCGTCGTCAGCGGCAACATGTCCATCCCGTGGGAAGCCGTCCGGGTCGTGGACGAGTGTGTCCCGTCCTACGTCCTGCACGCCCTCAACGGGCCACCCGGCCTGCCGGATCGCGACGGTGTGACGGTCGAGACCTGTTTCGTCGGCGCCGGGATGCGGCGCCATCCCCGCCTCCGCTACGTGCCGTCGCGGCTCTCGCTGGTGCCGTTGCTCTTCGGCCGGACGCTGCCGCCGGAGGTCGTCCTGCTGCACTGCGCGCCACCGATCGGTGGACAGCTCAGCCTCGGGCTCGAGGTCAACGTGCTACCTGCGGCGGTCGAGGCTGCCCGGGCCCGCGGGGGCCTTGTCGTCGCCATCGTCAACCCCCGTATGCCGTACACCTTCGGTGACGCGCAGATCCCCGTCGAGCACGTCGACCTGGCCGTCGAGATCGACGCACCGCTGACGACCCACTCCCCCGTGGCTCCCGACGAGGACAGCCGCGCCATCGGCGAGCTCGTCGCCTCGCGGATCCAGGACGGCGCGACGATGCAGCTCGGGATCGGTGGCGTGCCCGACGCGACCCTGGCGGCGCTGTTGTCCCGCAAGGGGATCCGCGTCTGGACGGAGATGTTCTCCGACGGCGTCCTCGCGCTCGACGACGCCGGCGCACTCGACCCTGACCATCCCCTGATCACGTCGTTCGTCTTCGGGACGCAAGACCTCTACGACTGGCTCGACCGGAACCCCCGCGTGCGGATGCTGCGCACCGAGAAGACCAACGATCCCGGGCTGATCGCCCAGCAGCGGGCGATGACCTCGGTGAACACCGCGCTCGAGGTCGACCTGTTCGGGCAGGCGAACGCCTCCCGGATCAACGCGCGGATCTACTCGGGCTTCGGGGGCCAGACCGACTTCATCGTCGGGGCGCTGCACTCCCCCGGCGGCCAGTCCTTCATCGCGCTGCGCTCCTGGCACCCCAAGGCGAACGTGTCGACGATCGTGCCGCTGCTCGATGAGCCCGTGACCTCGTTCCAGCAGTCCGCCGTCGTGACCGAGTACGGCATCGCGCCGCTCTGGGGCCACGACGAACGGGAGCAGTGCCGGGCCATCATCGAGTCTGCGGCTCATCCGTCGATGCGCGACGAGCTGTGGGAGGAGGCCGCCGCCCTCGGCCTGGCCTGAGCCCGTCTCGCCGGACGACCACGATTCTCGTGGTGAGCCGCCGACGTGCTCAATGTCCTGCCGAGCAGCCGATTGTGGTCGTCGGGACGCACCGTCACCGGATCAGATCCGGCCGACACCGCGGGACGGCATGAGGTGCAGCTCGGCGAAGGTGAGCGCCTCGATGAGGTCGATCTCCCGCTCGTCCGGGGTCAGCTTGCGCGTGCCGACCTCGACGATGACGTGCCCGGTGTAGCGGGTGTCGGCGAGCATCTGGAGCACCTCGGAGCACGGCTGCGTCCCGTGGCCGGGCACGAGGTGGTCGTCGGTGAACGTCTCGAGGCCGTCGGTCAGGTGCAGGTGGGCCAAGCGCGGCCCGAGCTCGCGCGCCATCTGCAGGCCGTCGACCCCGGCGGTCGCCGCGTGCGACAGGTCGAGGGTCACGTGTCGGTAGGGCTGGTCGAGCGGGTTCCAGTGCGGCAGGTAGGCGAGCATCTGCCGCCGCGCGGTGATCCACGGGAACATGTTCTCGACGGCGAGCTTGAGACCCGAGTCGCGCTCACGGTCGGCGACCCCCTCGACGAACTCAGCGGCATACTCACGCTGCCAGCGGAAGGGCGGGTGCAGCACCACGACATCGGCACCGACCTCCAGCGCGAGCTCCATGGAGCGGTCGACCTTGCCCCACGGGTCTGCGCCCCAGATGCGCTGGGTCAGCAGCAACGTGGGTGCGTGCACGGAGACGATGGGTATGCCGTGCAGCTCGGAGAGCGCGCGCAGCGCGCCGGGCTCCTGGGTGACCGGGTCGGTCCAGACCATGACCTCCATCGCCGTGTAGCCGAGCCGGGCCGCGGTCGCGAAGGCGGTTGCCGCGTTGTCGGGGTACACCGACGCCGTCGACAGGCCCACCCGGATCGTCATGCGCCCATTCTCGGACATCGGTCTTGGTGATCTGTACGGGACGGCAGTCAGGTCTCGAGATGGTCGAGGCGACGCAGGATGAGGCCCTCACGCATGGCCCACGGGCAGATCTCGAGCCAGTCGACCGACAGGAGGTCCATGGCGGCCTCCGCGACCAGCGCACCGGCGAGCAGCTGGGGTGCCCGCGCCGGGGAGACACCGGGCAGGTTCGTGCGGTCGGCCACGCTCATCGGCCGGACCCGGTTCACGATGTCGGAAGCGTCGGCGCGAGAGAGGGCGCGCGGGACGAAGGGCCCTTCCGCCGAGGGTGCGGCGCCGGCGATCCGGGCCAGCGACCGGAACGTCTTGGAGGTGCCGACCCGACGGTTGGGCGGGCCCGAGGTGAGCACCGGCCTGATCTCGCGGGCGAGCTCGGCGCGGATGCGGCGGCGCAGGGCTGAGACCTGATCCTGCGAGGGAGGGTCCCCGTCGAGGTGCTCGCGGTGGAGGCGCCCGGCCCCGAGCGGGAGGCTGAGCGCGACGTCCGGCTCCTCGTCGAGACCGGTCGAGACCTCGAGCGAGCCTCCGCCGATGTCGATCACCAGCAGCCGTC
The DNA here is from genome assembly GCF_030452765.1 of Intrasporangium sp. Classification (GTDB taxonomy): domain Bacteria; phylum Actinomycetota; class Actinomycetes; order Actinomycetales; family Dermatophilaceae; genus Intrasporangium_A. The sequence goes on along the minus strand of NZ_JAKDLO010000037.1, from coordinate 14,676 downwards.
CGCTCGACCAGCCGAACCAGCGCCGGACCGCGAGGTAGGTCATGCGGGCCTCGTCGGTGCCGTCGAGCACCTGCAGCGACAGACCCGTCTCCTGCGTCACGCGGACGATGACGTCGTCGCCGTTCGGGGCGTCCCGCACGGCCGAGGTTGCGAAGGCCATCAGGTCCTCGACACCTTGGTCGTCGGCGACGGACAGGCATTCGCGGACGAAGCCGACCAGCCGGCCCGCAGTCTCGTCCGACACGTTGCCCTCGGGGGTCAGGTGTTCGGCGAGCTGCAGCTCGATCTTGTGCGAGAAGGTCGGCAGCGGGTGGGCCCCGACATGCGCGTCGACGACGAGCAGGTTGACGGTGTTGGACCCGACGTCGACGACACCGAGCCTCATCGGCGGGTACCCGTGGTCACGGGTTGACCTTACAAGGATGGCCGGTGGATGGTGCCCGCTCGACGGGAGCTGGTGCCCGCTCGACCTGTTGGCGGCGCCTGCGGTGCCACTGCCCCGCGCGGCCGGCCAGGTGGGCAGCGCGGGTGGCTGAGCGGCATACGGACCATGACGCGCGCCGGGCCGGGACGAGGCTTACAGTGTGCCGGTGGCCGAAGCACCGCTCGATCTCCCGCGCGTCTGGGTGGAGTTCACCGACCCGGCGGACGCGAGGCAGCGGTTCCGGTGCGACCTGACGTGGCTCACGAGCAGCTGGACGTGCATCTTCGGGGCCGGCTGCCGCGGCATCTATGCCGATCGGCCCGACGACGGCTGCTGCACGCTCGGGGCACACTTCACCGACAAGGCCGACCGCAGGCGCGTCGCCGCCGTCGTCGCCGAGCTCGGCCACGACGAGTGGCAGTACCACGACCTCGGCACCGCGACCGGCACGAAGGACGACTGGTCGGAGAAGGAGGACGGCGCCCGCAAGACCCGCGTCGTCGACGGTGCGTGCATCTTCCTCAACCGGCCAGGGTTCCCGGCCGGCGCCGGCTGCGCCCTGCACCAGCACGCCGTCCTGACCGGCGCGCCGCCGCACACCCTCAAGCCCGACGTCTGCTGGCAGCTGCCGACCCGCCGCTCCTACCGGACCGTCGAACTGCCCGACGAGACAAGCTATCTCGAGATCACGATCACCGAGTACGACCGGCGTGGCTGGGGGCCGGGCGGGCACGACCTCGACTGGTACTGCTCCGGCAGCCCAGAGGCGCACGTCGGCCGCGAGCCGGTCTACCGCAGCTGCGCGGCCGAGCTCGTCGAGCTGATGGGCCAGGCCGCCTACGAGGAGCTCGTGCTGCGCGCCGAGGCGCACCTCGCGGCGGTCAAGGCCGTTCGCGCCCGGGGCAACCGGGCCCTGCTGCCGTTGCTCGTCCACCCCGCGACGCTGGAGGCCGAACGTCGATGACCGAGATCATCCCGTCCCCGAACATCTGGGACACCCCCGACGTCTACGAGGTCGAGAACCTCGGCGTCGACCGTGCGCACGTCATCGAGGCGGCCATGCGGAGCGTCGCCGACTGGGCGGGACGCGATGTCCTCGACATCGGCTGCGGCACCGGGTTCCACCTGCCGATATTCGCCTCGACAGCGCGCTCGGTCCTGGGCGTCGAGCCGCACCCACCGCTCGCGCTGCTTGCACGCCAGCGCATTTCGGGTATGCCGCCGTGCTCGGTCCGCGAGGACGGCGCGGCCTCGATCGGGGTGCCGGACGACTCGTTCGACGTCGCGCACGCCCGGTGGTCGTACTTCTTCGGGCCGGGCTCGGAGCCGGGGCTGACCGAGCTGGAGCGGGTCATGCGGCCGGGCGGGACGGCGTTCGTCATCGACAACGACGCGACCCGGTCGACGTTCGGCTCGTGGTTCCGGCGGTCGCTGCCGCACTATGACGCCCGAGCTGTCGAGCGGTTCTGGGCTCGGCACGGCTGGCAGCGCGAGCGCCTCGACATCCGGTGGGACTTCGACTCGCGCGAGGACTTCGAGGCGGTCGTCGGGATCGAGTTCTCCGCTGACGATGCCGACCTGATCCTGGCCGAGCACCCCGATGCGGTCGGCGTCGACTACGCGGTCAACCTGTGGTGGCGGCGCTACTGACGGGTGGATCGGTGTCGCTCGGTCCGGCCCAGTCCAAGGGGTGTGCGTGGTTTTTGTCGTCCTGACGACCACAACCACCCACCGTCCCTCCGCGCACCGTCGGACCTGTGGATGACAGGCCTGCCTCCCGGCACTGTCCCGGCAGACTTCGGTCATGACCACGGCACGCTCGGCGCGCCTGGACGGCACGACCGACCGGCTCCTCAGGGCCCGGATCGCGGGCCAGTCCGGGCTGCTCACGCGCACGCAGGCACTGCGGGCCGGCCTCAGCCCGGCCGCGATCAGGTGGCAGGTCTCGTCCGGGCGATGGGTCCAGGTGCACCGGAGCGTCTACCTGACCACACCCGGGCGCGACGACTGGACGATGCGGGTCGTCGCGGCGCTGCTGGCGATCGGCACACCGTGCGCGCTGTGCGGCCCGAGTGCGGGCACGGCCTGGGGCCTGACACCAGAGGTCGAGGGCGACGTGCAGGTGCTCGTGCCTCTTGGCCGGTGCGGGATGGACCGGCCGGGCATCACGGTCGTGCGCAGCCGGAGGTTCGATGACCGGGTCCATCCGGAGGCCTGGCCACCTCGGACCACGGCGGAGCACACCGTCTTCGACCTGGCGGCCGGACACCCCTTCGACCGCGTGGTGGCCCTGATGGCGAAGGCCTGCCAGCTGCGGATCGCCACGGAGGCCAGCCTGGCACAGGCGTTGAGGACCCGGCCCTTGCAGACTCATCGTCAGCTCGTGGCCGAGGCTCTGGGCATCGTTGGTGAGGGCGCTGAGAGCGCTGCGGAGGTCCGCTTCATCCGAGATGTCGAGCGAGCGCACGGCCTCCCCCTCGGCGTGAGCCAGGAGCCGGCCCCCGGACAACGCTTCCGGGACCGGGCCTACGCCGCCTACCGCCTCATCGTCGAGATCGACGGCCGCCTCGGCCACTCCGGTTGGGCGGGCCGGCAGAAGGATGGGCGACGGGACCGCAAGGCGGCGAGGGGTGGGTTGCTCACCGTTCGCGGAAGCTGGCCCGACGTCGCCGGGGAGCCCTGCGAGCTAGCCGACGACCTGGGCCAGATCTTCCGGGAGCGAGGCTGGCCCGGGCAGGCGCGGCCCTGCAGCCACGGCTGCGCGCTGGCCGACCCGGCCGCCTGAGCCGAGTCCGCCTCCACTTGCTGCTGCGGCCGCCGCCCGAGGGGGTTGTGCGTGGTTGGCGTCGTCCTGGCGACCACAACCACGCACACCCGGCCCGCCACGCACAGCCGGCCCGCCACGCGCGCTGGCCTCTCGACGCGGAAACTGGTCTGCCGACCCTCAGGAGCCGTCGGACAGAGCCTCGAGCACCGGCTCGGCCGTGGCTGCACCGAGCCGGCCGGACAGCACGGCCCGCTGCGCCGTCGCCCGGGCCATCGCGACATACGTCGCCAGCACGTCCGGCGCCTCCGAGGCCAGCAGGTCCACGTGCGAGGCCACCGTCTCGGCATCCCCACGTGACACCGGCCCACCCAGTGCGCCGTCCCCGAGCTGGAGCGCGTTCGACAGCGAAGCGGTCAGGAGCGGCTCGAGGATACGGGCCGGGTCCTCGACGCCGGCCTCCGCCAGCATCTGCAACGACTGGGCGACGAGCGTGACGAGATGGTCGGAGACATGCGTCAGGGCCGCGTGGTAGACGAGTCGCTGTGACTCGGGCACCCAGACCGGTTCACCGCCCATCTCGATGACGAGTGCCTCGCCGAGCGGCCGCGTGAGGTCCATCGTCGTGACTGCGAAGCAGCAGTCGGTCAGGCGCTCGAGGTCCATCGCGGTGCCGGTGAACGCCATCGCCGGGTGCACCGCGAGCGGGACGATGTCGCTGTCCGCGGCCGGTTCGAACACCGAGATCCCGTGCGCCCCCGAGGTGTGCATGACGATCTGTCCCGGCGTGAAAACCCCGGCCCGGTGCAGCCCCGTGACGAGCCCCGGCAGGGTGTCGTCCGGCACGGCGAGGATGACCAGGTGGGCGCCCTCGATGACGTCTGGCACCGACCGGACCGGCACCCCGGGCAGCAGACCGGCCGCTCGCCCCCGCGACGCCTCGCTCACCGCCGACACCGCCGTCACCCGGTGCCCGGCCCGTGCGAGTGCCGCCCCGAGCACCGCTCCGACCCGGCCGGCACCGACCACCCCGATGTCGAAACGTGCCGGTCGCTCGTGCGAAGTACTCATCACGGCACGCTACCGCTACAGTCCCAGCGTGAGCGCGGTCCCGTGGCCGGTGGCCTGGCAGCACGCCCTGTATGACGCCGAGCTCGGCTTCTACGTCACGCGCGGCGGTCCTGCGGCGCACTTCACGACGGCGACCCAGGGCCCGATGGGACCGGTGCTCGCCGAGGCCCTGCTCCGGTTGTGGGACCGGCATGTCCCGGACGGCCCGCCGTCGGTCATCGTCGACGTCGGCGCGGGCCGGGGCGAGCTCGCCACCCACCTGGCCGGCTCGGCCTTCAGCCTCGGCCGCACCCCTCAGGCCTGGCGCGTGGATCGAGCCAGATCGTCTGGCGGACGGTCCGCTCGGGGTCCAACTGGGCTGTCCACCAACCCGTTCGACCTCGAACGGTCCGTTCGGTCAGGGGAGGACGCGGTCGTCGGGGTCGATGTCGTGGACCGACCGGCCGGGCTCGACGAACACGTCGAATGGCTCCGATCACCCGGGGGCGCGGCCCTGCCGGACGCCCTGCACGGCCTCACGAACGCCCTCGTGATCGCCCACGAGTGGCTCGACGTCGTCCCCTGCACCCTCGCCGAGGTCGCCGGCGACGGGACGCTGCGCGAGGTCCTCGTCGACCCGGCGACCGGCGCCGAGCAGCTCGGGCCGACGCTGAGCATCCCCGACGCCGCCTGGGCCGAGCAGCACTGGCCGACCCAAACCCCCGGCGACCGGGTCGAGGTGGGCCGCACCCGCGACGCCGCCTGGGCCGACCTCGTCTCCCGGGTCGAGTCGGGCCTGCTCGTCGCGATCGACTACGGCCACCTCGCGGCCCAGCGGCCGAGCGGCGGGACGCTGGCGGCATACCGTGACGGCCACCTGACCCGCCCCGTGCCCGACGGCACCTGCGACCTCACTGCGCACGTCGCCATGGACAGCCTCGACGCCGACGTGGTGCACCGGCAGCGCGACCTGCTCGTCTGCCTCGGTCTCGACGCGCAGCCGCTCGACCACACCCGGGCACAGGCCGACCCGGCGGGCTACCTGCGTGCCCTCGAGCGGCTCTCGGCGCAGGCCCGCCTCATCGACCCGAACGGTTTCGGCGGCTTCTGGTGGGCAGTGAAGCGGCGGGAGACCGCGGACGTACGCTGAGGCCATGCGTCGGTGCGTGCCAGTCGTCTTGCTCGCTCTCGGGCTCGTCCTCGGGTTCGCCCTCGCCCAGGCCCCGGCAGCGAGCGCCCACGACGTCGTCGAGTCCACCAACCCGGCCGACGGCACGACGGTCGACCGGCTGCCTGCAACCGTCTCGATCACCCTCTCGGACGACCCGCTCGCGATCGGCTCACAGGTGCTCGTCAAGGGCCCCGCCGGGGACGTCGCCCAGGGCCGGCCGAGGATCGAGGGCCGGGTGCTCACCCAGGCGCTGAGCGCCCAGGCCCCGGCCGGGAACTACGTGGTGACCTACCGGGTCACCTCGTCCGACGGCCACCCGATCTCGGGCACCTTCTCGTTCCACGCGACGGTGGGCCTCGACGGATCGACAGCAACCGAGGCAGCGCCCGCGCCGGTGGCGGGCCGAGACACGCCCGAGCAGGCGGCCGCGAAGAGCTCGCAGTTCGTCCCGGTCATGCTCACCATCGCCGGTATTGCCATCGTGATGGTCCTCGTGGCCGGTGTCTGGCTCGTCGCGCGCCGTCGCAGCCAGGCCGCAGCGAGACCCTGAACGGAGCCGCGATGACCGAGCCGAGCGAGTGGACCAAGATGGTCACCACGAACCCGAGCCACTCCACGTGGTTCGTCAAGCGGTTCCGGGACATGGCCGCTGCCGGGCACGACCTGCAAGGTGAGGCCCGGTTCGCCGACGCCATGGTGCCCCGCCATGCCCTGATCCTCGACGCCGGCTGCGGCTCCGGCCGGGTCGGCGGCTACCTGGCCGAGGCCGGGCACGACGTGGTCGGGGTCGACGTCGACCCCGTGCTCGTGGCCGCGGCCGAGGAGGACCACCCGGGTCCGCTCTGGATCGTCGGTGACCTCGCCGAGCTCGACCTGTCCGACCTTGGTGTGTCCGGGGGTTTCGACGCCATCGTCGCGGCCGGCAACGTCATGCCCTTCCTCGCCGCGAGCACCCGCGTCGAGGTCCTGCGCCGCTTCCGCATCCACCTGGCCAAGGAGGGCCGGGCCGCCGTCGGCTTCGGCGCCGGGCGTGGCTACGACTTCGACGACTTCTTCGCCGATGCGCGCCTTGCCGGGCTCGAACCCGAGTTGCTCCTCGGCGGCTGGGACCTGCGGCCCTTCCAAGCCGGCTCAGACTTCCTCGTGGCGGTCCTCCGGCGTGCCTAGGGCGCTGCCGTGAACCGGCGCGGCGTGGCCCTCGTATCAACCGCGCACGTGGCCGACGACTTCTACCAGGGCGCCGTCCCAGCCCTGCTGCCCTTCCTCGTCGCCGAGCGTCACTACACGTATGCCGCCGTCTCCGGCCTGACGCTCGCCGCGACCTTCCTCTCCTCGGTGGCCCAGCCGGCCTTCGGCTGGCTCACCGACCGGCGACCCCGGCGGTGGCTCATCCCGGGGGGCATGGGCCTGGCCGCCCTGGGCGTCGCGCTCGCCGGCCTCATGCCGACGTATCCGCTGACGTGGGTCGTCATCGCCCTGTCCGGTCTCGGGGTCGCGGCCTTCCACCCCGACGCGGCACGGGCTGCACGGCAGGCGTCCGGGGACAGCAACCGGGCGATGAGCATCTTCGCGCTCGGCGGCAACGTCGGCTATGCGCTCGGTGCGCTCGTGACGACGCCGGTCCTGGTCTGGGCGGGGCTGCACGGCACCCCGGTCCTGCTTGCTCCCGCCGCCGTGATGATCGTCGTCCTCGTGCTGCGGCTCGGTCCGGTCCTCGACGGCCCGAGCGGGCGACGGGCACGGACCGCGTCACCTGCTGTCGCCGACGAGTGGCCGGCCTTCCTCCGGCTCACGGGCGTGGTCGTGATCCGGTCGATCATCTTCTTCGGGATCACCTCGTTCGTCGCGCTCTACCTGATCGCCCGTCTGCACGCCTCGCACGTGGTCGGTGGGGCGGCCCTGACTGTCTTCCTCGTCGCCGGGGCGCTCGGCACGCTCGCCGGTGGCTGGCTCGCCGACCGCACGAGCGCCCTGATGAGCATCCGCGTCGGGTTCGTCCTCGCCGGTCCGGCGATCGCCGGGATCGTGCTGGCCGGAAACCTCGCGGTGGCCTTCGTCTTCGTCGCCCTGAGCGGGATCGCCCTCTACATCCCGTTCGCCGTCTTCGTCGTGCTCGGCCAGGACTATCTGCCGAACCGGATCGGCACGGCGAGTGGGGTGACGGTCGGGCTCGCAGTCAGCATCGGCGGGCTGTTCAACCCGATCTTCGGGGCGGTCGCCGACGCCACCAGCCTGCGCACCTCGCTGGCCATCGTCATGGTCCTGCCGGTGCTCGGGCTGCTCGTCTCGCTGACCCTGCGGGAGCCGGCTGTGCGCCGCAACCGGCGGACGCAGCCGACACAGGGACCACCGGAGCCTCCGCCGGACGCGGTCGAGCGCGAGTGAGTTGCCGACCGCGCATGCCGGCTCAGTCGCCGACACCCCGAGCAACCGCAAACCTCGACCGTTGCATCCGCCGACTCGCTCTGTTTCTCGGTGAGTTGCCCGGACGATGCCTGTCCGAGCGTCCGGCATTACGCTCGACCCATGACCGAGGCCACCACGTCGGGGCGGGAGCTGACCGTCGGGATCGGTGCGGGCGAGCTCGCGACCGCGGACATGGTGCTCAACATCGGCCCGCAGCACCCGGCGACGCACGGCGTGCTGCGGCTGCGCATCGTCGTCGACGGCGAGCGGATCGTGAGCGCCGAGCCGATCATCGGCTACATGCACCGCGGCGCCGAGAAGCTCTTCGAGGTGCGCGACTACCGCCAGATCACGGTCCTGGCGAACCGGCACGACTGGCTCTCGGCCTTCTCCAACGAGCTCGGCCTCGTCATGGCGGCCGAGGACCTGCTCGGCATGGAGGTACCCGAGCGGGCCGTCTGGGCCCGCACGCTGCTCGCCGAGCTCAACCGGGTGCTCAACCACCTGATGTTCCTCGGGTCCTACCCACTCGAGCTCGGCGCGATCACGCCGGTCTTCTACGCGTTCCGCGAGCGCGAGGAGGTCCAGGCCGTCATGGAGGAGGCCTCCGGCGGGCGGATGCACTACATGTTCAACCGGGTCGGCGGGCTCTACCAGGACCTGCCGGCCGGCTGGCTCGGCCGGGTCACCGAGGCCGTCGCCGCCGTCCGCCGCCGCCTGCCCGACCTCGAGCACCTCATCGTCGGCAACGAGATCCTCGAGGCCCGCACCCGCGGCGTCGGCATCCTGCCGCGTGAGCTCGTGCTCGCGCACGGCGTGTCCGGGCCGATCGCCCGCGCCAGCGGGCTCGACCTCGACCTGCGCCGTGACGCGCCCTATCTGGCGTACGCCGACCTGTTCGCCCCGGGCGGTCCCGGCCGGGTCGTCACGCGTACCGCCGGCGACTGCCTGGCCCGCCTCGAGGTGCTCCTCGAGCAGACCCGGGTCAGCCTCGACCTCGCCGACGCCTGCGTCGAGCACCTCGCCGACCTGCCGCGCGGCCCGATCAACGTCAAGCTGCCCAAGGTCCTCAAGGTGCCCGAGGGGCAGATCTACTGCGCGACGGAGAACCCGCTCGGCTTCAACGGCTACTACCTCGTCTCCCGCGGCGAGAAGACGCCGTGGCGGCTCAAGCTGCGCTCGGCCTCGTTCAACAACGTCTCGGTGCTCGCCGAGATGCTGCCGGGGCAGCTCATCTCCGACATGGTCGCGATCCTCGGCTCGATGTTCTTCGTGGTCGGCGACATCGACCGATGAGAGCCCGGATGCCGCTGACTCGCATCTCGCGCGCCGGTGTCCTGCGCGTGACCGGGGTCCTCGTCATCACGGCCGCGGTCTCGATCGCGGCCGCCTGCTCCGACGAGGACACCGTCGACACGATCCCGCCACCGTGGCCGACCCCGACGATCCGAAGCCTCGACGACGAGCCGCAGGCCCCGACCGGCGCGAGGGCTCCGACGCCCTCGGGCACGAGCGCACCGACCCCGCCGCACCCGACCCCGACGCACCCGACATCAACCTCGCGCCGCTGACGGTCCGCCGGGGTCGGCCCCTCGTCAGCGGTGGCCGCCGCCGGACCGGTCCGTATCGTCCTCGTCCTCGTGCTTGGGCGGTTTGATCCGGCACATCGACTGGGTGACCATCCCGGCCACCGCGAGCAGGATCGCCACGACCAGGTGCGCCAGCAGCGGCCACAGCCGGGCCTGCTGCGAGGCGACGTCGATGTTCGGCAGGATGATGAGGGCGTTCGAGGCGTACCACCCGGTCAGCACCGCGCCGGTGAGCGCAGCAGCCTGGCCGAGCACGAGCGTGCGCGCCGCCCGGATGGGGCTCATCGGCGTCACGCTGCGCCCCTCGCGGACCTGCTTGACCTGGTAGCCGGCCACCAGGATGCCGCCGCCTAGGAAGCCCATCACGACCAGGCCCACCCACCCGGGCTCGGGCACGCCATGCCCGCTGGAGACCCACCACGTCATGCCGACCCAGCCGAGGATGACCGCGACGAGCGCGACGATGACCAGGGTGGTGACCCGCAGCCCATCGCGTGGCCTCATGGGTCCCCCCATTCGGGTCCGGTCCGTACCCCTGACCGGTCCGTCCCGGCGAGCAGGTCACCAACCCGTCGTATGCCGCCGGCGCCGTCCCCGACGCGCAGCCGGGCCGCCGGGTCGGCGAGGTCCCACGGGAGGAGGACGAAGGCTCGTTCGGCGGCGCGCGGGTGCGGCAGGGTCAGCTCCGGTGCCTCGCTGCGCACCTCGCCGGCCGAGCCCGGGCTGCCGTACTGGATCAGGTCGAGGTCGAGCGTCCTGGCCCCCCAACGGACCTCACGGGTGCGGCCGTGCTCGGCCTCGATCTCGTGCAACGTTGCGAGCAGCGCGTCGGGGGGCAGGTCGGTGCGGACGAGGGCGACGGCGTTGAGGAAGGGCGGCTGGTCCGGCGGGCCGCCGACCGGGTCGGTCTCGACGACCGGCGACACACCCACGACGAGGATGCCGGGCCGGTCGGCGAGAGCCTCGACCGCCGAGCGGAGGGTCTCGTCGCGGTCGCCGAGGTTGGACCCGAGGGCGACGACGACGGGCACGCCGCCGCGCCACAGGCGCACCTGCACGTCGCTGAACGGGTGCCCGACCGGGGCCTGCGGCTTGTGGACGACGACCTCGACGGCCTCGACCCGGTCGCGGCGCAGGACGTCGTCGGCGATGACCGTGGCGAGCCGCTCGATCAGGTCGAACGACGGCCCGGTGACCCGGCCGACGATCTCGCCCGCGACCTTCGCGTAGTCGACCGTCGTAGCGAGGTCGTCGCTGCGTCCGGCGGCCGACAGGTCGACCTCGAGAGTGACATCGACAACGAAGGTCTGCCCGTCGCGCTTCTCGGCCCCGAGCACCCCGTGGAAGCCGCGAGCCGAGACGCCTTGCAGCACGATCTGGTCCGTCACCGGGGCACCTCCTCGACCGGGGCGTGGGCGGAGGCGGCCGCGACGACGGCCAGGGCCCGAACGGTCTGGGCGACGTCGTGGACGCGCACGCACCACAGGCCCGCCATCGCGGCCATCACCGAGGTCGCCGCCGTCTCGAGGTCACGCTCGCTCGCCGGTCGCGGGTCCTCGCCGGGGCCGCGGCCCACGCGACCGAGGAAGGCCTTGCGGGAGGCGCCGAGCAGGATCGGCTGGCCCAGGTCATGCAGCCGGGGCAGCGCCGCGAGCAACGCCCAGTTGTGCTCGGCCGTCTTCGCGAAGCCGATGCCCGGGTCGAGCACGAGCGCCTCCTGCGCCAGCCCCGCGCCCAGCAGCTCGTCGCGGCGGGAGGCCAGCTCACGGCATACCTCGGCCACGACGTCGTCGTAGACGGCCCGGGCGTACATGTCGTCGCTGTGGCCGCGCCAGTGCATCGCGACGTAGGGCAGCCCGGCGCCGATGACGAAGGGCACCATCTCCGGGTCGGCGTGCCCCCCGGACACGTCGTTGACCATGGTGGCTCCGGCGGCGTAGGCGGCTTGGGCCACCTGCGCGCGCATCGTGTCGATGCAGACGAGCGCGCCGGTCGCGGCCAGCGCCTCGACGACGGGCAGGACGCGGCGCAGCTCCTCGGCGAACGACGGGCGCGTGGCACCCGGCCTGGTGGACTCGCCCCCGATGTCGACGATGTCGGCGCCGGCCGCCCACACGTCGCGGCCGTGCGTGATCGCGGCGTCCGGCTCGAACCACTCGCCCCCGTCCGAGAAGGAGTCGGGCGTGACGTTGACGACGCCCATGACCAGGGTCCGGTCGCGCTCGGCGAGAAGGTCGGCCGCGGTCATCGGGCCATCCTGTGCGCCCGGGCTCACCTGGTGCCCCCGAGCATCAGCGACATGGCCTCGGCTCGAGTGGCGGGGTTGCGCAGCTGGCCGCGGACCGCGGAGGTGATCGTCGACGCGCCCGGCTTGCGGATGCCGCGCATCGACATGCACAGGTGCTCGGCCTGGATGACGACGATGACGCCCTGGACGCCGAGGTGCTCGACGAGGGCGTCGGCGACCTGGGAGGTCAGCCGCTCCTGGACCTGGGGCCGGCGGGCATACATCTCGACGAGCCGGGCGAGCTTCGACAGTCCGGTGACCCGGCCGTGCTTGTCGGGGATGTAGCCGACGTGGGCGACCCCGTGGAACGGCACGAGGTGGTGCTCGCACGTCGAGTACAGCTCGATGTCGCGCACGATGATGAGCTCTTCGTGGTCGATGTTGAACGTCTTGTCGAGGACCCCGGAGGCATCCATGTCGAGGCCGGCGAAGATCTCGGTGTAGGACCGGGCCACCCGGGCGGGGGTGTCCCGCAGACCTTCGCGGTCGGGGTCCTCCCCGACCGCGATGAGCAGCTCGCGGACCGCCTGCTCGGCCCGCTCCTGGTCGACGGCCACCTCAGCCCTTCTCGCCGGAGTCGACCGGGCGGTCCTCGGGCACCTCCACGACCTCTGTCGCCGGGTGCTCCTCGGCGAGCGGGTGGGCACCGACCGCAGCGGCCTGGTCGATCTCTGCCTCGATCTGGCGGTCCGGCGGGACGGGCGGGGGCAGGTGGCCGTTCTGCTTGGCCGCGATCTCGGCCGGCGTGAGCACCGGCGGGATCAGGCTCGGGGTGCGGGTCTGCGAGGAGAGCCACGTCGGGCGCTCCGGGAGCTTGACGACGCTCTGGAAGACCTGGGCGAGCTCGGCCTGGTTCAGGGTCTCTCGCTCGAGCAGCTGCAGCACCAGGTGGTCGAGGACGTCGCGGTTCTGGTTGAGGGCCGCGTAGGCCTCGTCGTGCGCCGACTCGATCAGCTTCTTGATCTCCTCGTCGACGATGCCGGCGATCTCCTCGGAGTAGTCACGCTGGTGGCCCATGTCGCGGCCGAGGAACACCTCGCCGGAGCCCTGGCCCAGCTTGATCGCACCGATCCGCTCGGACATGCCGAACTCGGTGATCATCTTGCGGGCCATGCCCGTCGCCTTCTCGATGTCGTTGCTCGCGCCGGTCGTCGGCTCGTGGAAGACGATCTCCTCGGCGACGCGGCCACCGAGGGCGTAGGAGAGCTGGTCGAGGATCTCGTTGCGGGTCGTCGAGTACTTGTCGTCGACCGGCATGACCATCGTGTAGCCGAGCGCCCGGCCGCGCGGCAGGATGGTGATCTTGGTGACCGGGTCGGTGTGGTTGAGCGAGGCGGCGACGAGGGCGTGGCCGCCCTCGTGGTAGGCGGTGATCTTGCGCTCCTTGGCCGACATGATGCGGGTGCGCTTCTGCGGCCCGGCGATGACTCGGTCGATCGCCTCGTCGAGGGCCAGGTTGTCGATGACCCGCTTGTCGCCGCGGGCGGTCAGCAGGGCCGCCTCGTTGAGGACGTTGGCCAGGTCGGCGCCGGTGAAGCCGGGGGTGCGCCGGGCGACGGCGAGCAGGTCGACGTCGGGTGCCATCGGCTTGCCCTTGGCGTGCACCTCGAGGATCCGGTCCCGCCCGAGCATGTCGGGGGCCTCGACGGCGATCTGCCGGTCGAAGCGGCCGGGGCGCAGCAGGGCGGGGTCGAGGATGTCGGGCCGGTTGGTCGCCGCGATGAGGATGACGTTGGTCTTGACGTCGAACCCGTCCATCTCGACGAGCAGCTGGTTGAGGGTCTGCTCGCGCTCGTCGTGCCCGCCGCCGAGGCCCGCGCCACGGTGCCGGCCGACGGCGTCGATCTCGTCGACGAAGACGATCGCCGGGGCGTTGGTCTTGGCCTGCTCGAACAGGTCGCGCACCCGGCTCGCGCCGACGCCGACGAACATCTCGACGAAGTCCGAGCCGGAGATCGAGTAGAACGGCACCCCCGCCTCGCCGGCGACGGCACGGGCGAGCAGGGTCTTGCCGGTGCCGGGCGGTCCGTAGAGCAGCACGCCCTTGGGGATCTTCGCGCCGACGGCGAGGAACTTGGCCGGCTCCTGGAGGAACTCCTTGATCTCGTGCAGCTCCTCGATCGCCTCGTCCACCCCGGCGACGTCGGCGAAGGTGACCTTGGGCATGTCCTTGGTCGCCAGCTTCGCCTTGGACTTGCCGAACTGCATGACTCGGGACCCGCCGCCCTGCATCTGGCCCATGAGGAACCAGAAGAGCCCGAGGATGATGATGATCGGCAGGATCGAGTAGAGCATCGACCCGAGCCAGCTCTGCTGGTCGATCTGGTCGGTGTAGCCCTTGGGCAGGTCGGCCTTGTCGATCGCGTCGACGACCTGCTCACCGCGCGCCGTGACGTAGTAGGCGTAGACGGTCTTGGCATCCTTGACCGTGCCGTCCGGGGAGGAGTAGGGCTCCTTGAGCTGCAGGGTCATCTGCTCGTTGTTGAGCAGCGTCGCCGACTCGACCTTGCCGGAGGTGATCAGCTTCATCGCCGCTGACGTGTCGATCCGCGGCGGACCGGCGTTGGAGAACATCAGGCCGAAGACCAGTGCACCGATGAGGAGCAGGATCCACACCATCGGGGTGCGAAGAATGCGCTTGGCGTCCATGTAACTGCGGGGCGGGGCGCCCCGGTCCTCCTGCTCGTCCGGCGATCTTGGCTGATCGGTCAACGTCTGGGCACACGTCAGTGTTCCGTATCCGGCCCGTTCGTGGCCAACCGGCCCGGGGCGGACCTACCCCCTACGTACCCGCGTGACCAGCCGGTATGCCGCGCCCCGGGCGGGGGCACGCCCCCGGGGCGGGCTACGGGGCGGGGGGGGGGGGAGTGCCGGCCCGTGGAGGGGGCGGGGCGCGGTGGCCGGCGGCGGCGCAGCGGCGTGGGCGCGAGGGGCGGCACAGGGGCGGGGGGGCGGGGGGGTGTGCGTGGGGGGGGGGGGCGGGGC
>NZ_JAKDLO010000166.1 GCF_030452765.1 Intrasporangium sp. | reverse complement strand
TTGCCGCGCCGTCCGCTGTCGCTCCCGGTTTGGGAATCGGAGACCCAGACGGAGCGAGGGTATGTCGCGATTCGACACCCTGTGGGCTTGCCGCGCCGTCCGCTGTCGCTCCCGGTTTGGGAATCGGAGACCCAGACGGAGCAAGCTATACAATTAGCACGGCTAATTGGCCTCGTCGCTCGACACGGGGGTCGGCTCGGGTCACACTGTGTGTGAGTCCCCGCATAGGGCGGGGTCGCTGCGCTGGGCCAGGGAAGGGCGGTGTTGTCGTGGAGCAGGTACCCGAGAGCGGCGCCGGCCGGGCTCGGGCGTTGCTGCGCCGGCGGCGCGCGAATGTGCAGGGCGGGCGGCAGCACCGTCACGAGGTGAAGGTGACCCCGGAGGAGGAGGCGCAGCTGGTACGCCTGGCGGAGCTGCACCGGGTGACGGTGCCTCGCCTGTTGGTCGAGTCGGCGCTGTCGCGGGACCGGTCGGAGACCCCGACCGAGCGCCGGGACGCACTGGCCGAGATGTTCCGCGCGATCCGCCTGTTGTCGTCGATCGCGAACAACGTCAACCAGATCGCGAAGGCGACCAACGCAACCGGCGAGGTCCATGACGAGCTGAGCGCAACCTTGGCCGCCGCCCGTCGCACCGCGGTGCGAATTGACGACGCTCTGGACGGGATCGCAACGTGATGCCGAACGTGGTCCGGGGCGACCGGACTGGTGGCCTGATGGTCTACCTCGTTGGGCCCGGGCGTAGTAACGAGCACACGGAGCCGCACCTGGTGGCGGGCGACGGTCCGCTGATGACGTGGCACGACGACGACGAGTTGGGGCGTGATGCCGCGTTGGCGATCGCGCGCCATCTGGACCGACCCATGAAGGCGTACGGCGTCACCGTTAAGGGCGGGCACGTGTGGCACTGCTCGCTTTCGTTGCGCGCCGAGGAGGGGCAGCTGACGGACGAGAAGTGGGGCGTGATCTCACGACACTTCGTGCGCGAGATGGGGTTCGACGACGAAGCGTCGGGCAAGGCCCCGACCCGGTGGGTCGCGGTTCGTCACGGTCTGTCAGGTGGCGGGAACGACCACATTCATATCGCGGTGAACCTGGTGCGTGAGGACGGCACGCGGGCCTCGACGCACTTGGACTTCCGTCGGGCGCAGAAGGTCACGCGAGCCCTTGAGGTGGCCTACGGTCTCGAGCCACTGGAGGGGGCCGCGGCCGAGCGGGCCACCCGCGGGTACAGTCCTGCAGAACGTCAGGCGCAGGCCCGCGCACGAGCTGCTGCCCGTTACGAACGCGAACGCCAGGCCGCACCTGCCGGCGCCGTAGGGCCGGGCTGGTACGCGCTGCCGGCAGAGGAACGCGCCGCGAAGATCGCGGCGGCGATGCCGGCCGAACAGCCCCGTCACACTCTCGCCCGGAAGGTGCGCGGATGCGCAACCGCCAGCGGTGATGAAGCCGAGTTCGTGCGACGGATGCGCCGCGGCGGCGTGCTGGTGCGACCACGTTTCGCGGACGGTCGAACCGACGTCGTGACCGGCTACTCCGTGGCGGCACGACCGCTTCACGGGGAGCGGCCGATCTGGTACGGGGGCGGCCACCTCGGGCGCGACCTAGCCCTGCCCCGCCTGCGGGCAGGGTGGCCGGATACCCCGCAGGGTGCGACTGACGCGGCCGCCGAGTGGGTAGCCGCGCGCCGCGGTCGCCGCGTCGTGGCCGAGGGCCGCGAGGCTGTGGCGCCGGATCCGAAGATGTGGCAGACGGTGCTCGACGACACGTACCGCCTGCGGGAGCAGATGCGGGCCGTACCGATCGAGGATCGTGACCAGTGGGCGAGGGTGGCGCGTGAGACGGCGGGCGCGTTCGCAGCATGGTCCAACCAGGTCGAGGAGACACCGGGGCCACTGGCGGCCACGGCCGACGCGCTGGCCAAGTCGGCACAGACCAAGTACCGGCCCCGCGTCCCAGAGCCCGCCGGGACCATCAGTGCGGCCGGCGCCGCGGTGCTGATGATGTCAGTCGTACGCAGCGACAACCCCACGCTGGCCCAGGCCGTGCTGCTGCGGCAACTGATGAACTTGGCCAAGGCCATCCATGACGCGCACACCGCGGCCGGCGAGGCCCAGCGGGCAGCCGAGATCGCCCAGGCCGTGCGCGATGAGCTGGTCGCCGTCCGGGACCGGATGCCGACCCTCGTGGCCGTCCTGGCCGAACCCGCGCCAGTCCTGGACGATGCGCGCCTGGCCAAGGGGAGGGCTGCGATCCAGGCTCCTCGGACCGAACTGGAAGAGATGGTCGAGCGCGTGACCGGAGCCGTCGCCCCGGCCACCTCGATCCGACCGATTCCACCACGGCTGCCCGAGCCAAGCGGGCCCGGGCAACCGACCCAACCAGTGCCGGCCCAGACCACGACCGGCACTGGACGAACCGAAAGCCCGGAACGCTAACCAGTGAACGCACCGAAACGAAGGAGTGGAACATGTCTGACACGGATGGCGTCGAGGAAGCCCTCGAGATGTCCCTACGACTCGCGGTCATGACCGCCGCGCAGGTCGGTGAACGGCGCGCCCGCGACCGCGAGGCCGCCGAACGAGCAGCGCAGGCTGAGTCGGCCGCAGACGCGCGTGAGCTCGCCGCGAGGCTCGAGGGGGAACGCACCGCGGCGCGGGCGACCCTGGCCCCCGTGGAGCGCTCCGATTGGTGGGAGACCGCCAGTGACGCCAGGATCGCGCACCTGTACGAGGGCGCTAGCGCGTGGGCTGAGAGCGACCCGGAGGTGGCCCGGCTGAAGGACGTCATGGACGCGCAGCTGAAGGACCGGTACGGCCTCGACACCACGGTGCAAGTTGGAGCGCTAATGGCCGGCACCGCTGGGCACGACCGATTTGCTGTGCAGCAAGACGCACCGCTCGAAGAGCGGCTCGCGGCTGCCGAAGCCAGGGTGACTTGGTTGGAAGGTGGTGCCCGTAACTCACTCCCGCGCACCCATCCCGATCGGAATGAGGGGACGGTGCGCGCAGCACACGACGAGGTGCGCGCACTGCGGGCCGAACGCGATGCGCTACCTCCGCAGCAAGACCCCTCCCAGAAGCCGGAGCAAGCGGCGGCTGGGACGGAGGTTGCCGAAGCGGCTGCCGTCACCGTTACCGCCAGCCGGCTCAACGCTGAAGCGTCCGCTGCCGCGGCCAAGGGCCAAGAGCCGGCCACCGCCGGCGCCGATCTCGCAGCAGCCAGTGAAGCCCTCTACGACTCGACCGAACGACGGCGGCAGTTCGCCCAGACCATGACCGACGACGGTATCGAGCCGGCCGTCGTCGAAGGACGGATCCTCGCTGACGTCTCCCAAGGCACCCCCGCGACCGAAGCCACCGCCGCCAGTGGTCGCCGCCAACCCCGTGCCCGCAAGTCCCGAGCAGGATCGGCGACGACTAAACAGCACAGCGACCGCAGCCGTTAAGACACGGCGTGTGGGCTAGGTCGCGCTCGTCGACTCCAGAGGCTGTTCCCGTACGTCAGGGAAGAGGGAGGCTGGCGGCTCGTCACACGGCAGCGGCTCGCCGGCGCTGCAGCGGCCGCGGGCGTCTTTGAACGGGCCTTCGGAGTCGAAGAGCACGTTCATGTGGTGGTCGGCGTGGTCCCGCCACCAGACGCTCATACCGGTGGCCGGCTCGAGTCGCAGGGCCTCCCACGCGCGCCAGAGCGACTCGAGTCGGGATACGGCTTCGGGGTAGCGCCACCAGTCGGGAGCCCACACACGCTCGGATCGCTCGTTGATCCGCCGGCTGTAGATGTGGCAGAGGAAGCCTCGGACGAACTGGTCGACACTGCCGAAGTGCAGTTCTGGTGGGCCCTCCGGTTCGGGGTCGGGTGACGGGGCCGGGTTCAGCTGGTCAGCGATCGCGACCTCGGCCGCATCCTGCGCTTGCTCCTCGAGCGCCGCGAATAAGGTCTCGTCGGAGAGTGCCTCCTTGACCGCTTTGGCCGCGATCCCGGCCACACGTTTGCGTACGGCGGCCTGCACCGCGGATTGGACGAAATCGCCAGCGAGGGTGGCGACGTCGAACTCCGGCGTGATTACCGCCTCCTGTTCGGCCGCAGGGACTGCTACCTCCGTGAGCGGCGTCTCGCTGGCCCACTCGTCAACGTTGCTCATCGCAAGTCACCTGGAGTAGGCCGCGGTTCTAGGGCTGTCGTGACACTGGTCGCTTCACGCGCTACGGCGTTGGCCCGCCGCTGGCCCGGGTCGTGGGCCGCGAACGAGGCCCGGACGCGGTCGGCGTCGGGGCCTTCCATCCAGGGCTTTGTGCGGATCATCGTGGGACGTGATCCGGAGGCGATGACAATGGCGCGGCCGCGGGGGAGCGCGGCGAGGTCGGAGACCTCGAGGATCTTGGAGCGCTGGATCTGGCGGGAGATAGAACGTCCGCCCTGGCGGGTAGACGTCGAGGTCGAGGACGTGACTCGTTCGTAGTCCCCGATGACCTGCGCCAGGTGCTCCAGGAACTGAACCTCGCTGACGCCGCCGCCGTAGACCTTGATGTTGGCCGCTGACCAGAGTTTTTGCATTCCGCTGGCGCCCCACACCTCGACGCCCTGCGACCAGGACTGCAGGATGGTCATGGGCAGGATCCCGCGAGAGCCGAAGTGGCTGTAGAGGTCGGGGAGGTCTTTCCAGCGGCAGACGTTCGCGGCCTCGTCGAGGATGCAGAGCATTGGCGTGGGCATACGCCCGCCGGCAGAGACGGTGGCCAGCTCCTCGGCCGCCTCGACGGTGGCCACGGTCAGCGCCGTCACCAAAGGCCCGGCGGTGCCTTGACCCTCCTTGGAGAGGCTGTAGAGGGTGCCGCGGGAGGTGACGAACTCGGTTGGGTTGAAGTGCGCGCGCCGCCCGGGCTGGGGGGTGACCCACCGCGCGACAGCCCGGTTGGTCAGGCAGTTGGCCATCTGTTGAGCGGTCCCGAAGATGCCACCCCGTTGCTTCTCCGGGGCGCCGATCACGCCGGCGAGCTGGTCCGCGGTCAGGGCGAACCCGGCCCGCTGCAGGATGTCCACGGCCTCATCCTCTTTGGGCAGCGTCAGCCACGTGTAGACCTGCGTGATCGGCCGTTCGGCGATCGCGGCCGCGAGCAGGAGCGCGGCGAGTAGGTCTTGGCCGGCGGGGTCGAAGTAGGCGTCGGTTTTGGCTCCCGCAGGGCGGGACCCGGCAGCGAAGTGTCCCGCGAGGCGGGCTGCGCGGACCTCGTCGGTGACGTAGGACAGGGGGTTCCACCACCAGTTCGGCTCTTCGCCGGCGATCTGCTGTGGGTCGAAGACCCACACCGGGCCGAGGGGGGCACGCACGTCTCGGGTCGCGTCGACCAGGTCGCGTTTGTTGCTGGTGGCCACCACGGCTCCGGGGGCGGCCAGGATGGCGGGGATGGCCCGCGAGGTTGTCTTGCCGGTGCGCGGGCCCCAGATGTCGAGGTGGGTGTCTTCGTAGGAGCCGTACAGGTTCCGGCCGTCCCGGACGGCCTGCCCGATCGGGACCCCTGTGGGAGGGCGAGGCGTCGAGTGTCGCCGGACCCTGGCTAGGGCACCGGTCGGTGGCGGGGTTTCGTCCTCGTCGGGGTGGGTGACCCCGAGCCGCGCCGCTTGCGCGGTGACGGCGGCTAGGCTCAGCGGGCCGATGTCCCTGCCGGTCCCGAGGTAGCGGCTGGCGTCGTCGACGCGGGTTCGCGTGCCCCGCCGGCGACGGATCAGCACCGCGACGACTAGTGCCGCGAGGAACAGCAGTACCCCGAGCCCGATGAGGACCCAGGTCGCAGCAGGGGGCCACGACACCCGGCCTTTGATCAGCGCCGCTAGGAGCTCGATCGGGTTCTCGGACAGGGCCGGTGACCCTTCGATCCGCCGCGCGAGGTTTACGGCGACGTAGATGGCGCAGCACGCGAACAGAGCCGTGCCGGCCAGGATCAGGAATGGTGTGGCGTTGCCTTGACCGGGTTGGCTCAACCGATTGTTGGGGCGGCTCATGAGGGGTCCTCCACCTGGTCGTGCAACGGGGTGCTGGCCGTCGGGTCGAGGAAGGGCAGCGCGCTACGTCGCGACTGGTCGTGCCAGCGACTGTTGGTGTCGTGAAGCTGCTTCTCGGCTGTCGTGAGGAGGAGGTGTAGCGGGATCCCGGGCCGTTCACCGACTTTGATGAGGAAGTTCCCCTGCCCGGGAGGCGCCGAGTTGGTTTCCCACCCGGCGGGGGTCTGCCACTGCGTGACCATCTCCCGTTCCCGCTGGGTGAACTTGCCTTCCATGAAGGGTTGCTCGAACTCG
This sequence comes from Intrasporangium sp., assembly GCF_030452765.1. Taxonomy (GTDB): domain Bacteria; phylum Actinomycetota; class Actinomycetes; order Actinomycetales; family Dermatophilaceae; genus Intrasporangium_A. Next base: position 3,136 of record NZ_JAKDLO010000166.1, on the reverse strand, counting down.
GATGCCGGTAGGCCCGCGACCGCGACGATCCCGGACCTGTCGATGAACCCCGCAGCCTTGGCTCGGTCCACCTCAGGAAGCGCAGCCAGGTCTGCCGAGGTGTGCGAGACCATGATCTGGCCCATGCCCATGGAGCGATTCAGGCGGGTGATCGAGTCGTACCGGTCGACCATCCCGCTCGAGGCCCGTAGCCCTGACCACAGCTCGTCATCGACCGACAGGTAGTGCCGACGCGGTTCGAGCCCTGCCTTGGTCAGGGCATCGGAGGTGTCCATCATCTCGGCGGCCGCGGCCCAGCTCGCCAGTTGCGCGGCCGCCCGGGACTCGCCTTTGGTGTCGGGGATCCCGGAGATGTCGAACACCACCGGCAGGTCCCGGGCGGGTCGTTGTGCGGTCTGTTCGTTGAACATCGCGCCGAGCCGGCCGCCGCTGATCAGACCGAGCAGGGAGGCTTCGAGATCTTCGGTGAGTTCGCGGTATCGGTTGTCATCGCCTCGGTCCACGATCATCGCGCGCAGCTCGGCCGGGGCCTCACGTACGACGTGCAGCAGGTCGGACAGGATGGGGATGCCGTCGTGTCGGTCGTCGAGCACGCGCAGGGCCTGGTCGACGACGTTCTCTTCGCGCTCACGCAGCCGGGAGCCGCGGGCCAGGTCGATCAGGCCGGCGACGACCTCCTTGCGCCGCGACTGTGCTCCTTCGAGCACACGGAGCCGTAGTGATCCCGTGAGCCGGTTCGCGACCTCGATCGCGCCGCCCGGGTCAAGGACGTTGACGTGGCCGATTCCCGGGCCGAGCCGGATGACCGGCCCGCCCAGGCCTTCGATGACGTCCCAGTACTCGCCCTTGCGGTCGCCGGTGATGACGGGGATGACCCCGAAGTAGCACAGACCGATGATGAGGCGGACCACGAGGGTGCTCTTGCCCAGACCGGGCAGACCGAGGATGAACATGCTCGGGTTGGAGATGAACTTGGCCAGTTGGAACCAGCTGATGGGGTCGCAGCACACAGTGCCACCGCCGAACAGGTGTGGGCCTAAGGGGACCCCGATCATGGGGGCGCCCGCGCCCACCGAGAACGGCCAGAGGCCGCACACCTGGTTGCTCGAGCCGCGTGCTTCGGCAGGGGCCTGAACGTAGAAGGAAGCGCCGCCGCCGCGGCCACCCCAGCCACGAGCGGGCGGTTTCCGGCGGCTCGCTACCCCGCGCGGCGGGGCGGTTGCTCGGGTGGTGCTCATAGTTTAGCTCCGAAATCGGCTGGCACGGCGAGGTGCTCGCGGAGGATGACTCCCAATCCCAGGCCGGCGATGAATGCTGAGTCTTGCGAGCCGAACAGGACCCGGGTTTGAACGCGGGCCGCCGCCGACATGTTGCGTAGCGCCGTGCGTGCGTCGTCGATGCGGGTCAGGTCGGTGACGGTGGCGGTCACGATGAGGGCAAAGTTCTCCAGGCCGGCGCCTTTGGCTTCGGCCGCGGCGGTGGCCTCGGCTGCTCTCTCGGCGATCCTCCCTCGTGCGCTACCACCGGTGGAGGCGTTGAGGAAGACGGCGGTATCGAGGTCCTGGTCGACGACCTGAGCGGCGGTGGCAGGGTCGATGGGCCGGTAGAGCAGCGTGACGCGTTTGCGGGCGATGTCCTTGTGCGGCGCTAGAAGCCGGCTCAGCAAGGAGTGCTGCACCTCGCCTCGCGGGGGCTTGCTCATGGCGGAGGTGACGCTGTAGGCGCCGTCGTGGCGGTACCCGTCCCAGTGGGCCTCGTGAGCGACGGGCCCGGCGTCGTGCCAGGCCAACTCGACTGGTTCGCCGGCTTCGTGGGCATCCTCGATCAACGACGCTGCCGCCGGGTCATACGCGCAGCGGACCCGCTCGGCCAGTGTGGCCTCGTCGACTGGGGTGACCCGGCCCGCGCCTGCTGCCTCCAGGAGCAGCGTCATGTTCGGGATGCTGGAGGCGATGACCTGTGCCATTTCATCGGGGGAACGGTCTTTCGCGCCCGGGCGGGGGCGCGAGTCGAACGTCAACGCGATCGTGGCCTGAACGGGCGACGCGCCCGCCGGGAATCGCTCGACGGCTTCGCCCATGACCGCTTGCGCCAGGGCGGGAGCGTCCGGGTCCCGGCGGGGCACGACCTGTCGCCGTAGACGGTGGCCGGTGTCTGGGGCGGTCTCGATCGTGACCGCGGCCCCCTTGAGGGTGGGCTCGTCACTGAGGGCGGCGAGCCACGTTCCGTAGTACGCCACGCGGGTGTCGGTGACGTCGGCGTCGACCAGCGACTGCCCGTCCGGGCTGGAAGAGAGAACGACGGAGTAGGAGTGGGTGGACTTGGATCCCACCACCACGAACGGGCGGTCGTATGAGTCGCGGTACTCCGCGACGCTCAGGGCCGCCCCGAGACCCGGGAGCATGAATCGGGTCCAGGGGATCGCTCCCAGCGGCCCGGAGCGGTAAAGATGGCTGCCGCTGAGTTTTGTCCGCCACCATCCGACCCGGGTCGATGCGCGGGCGGCGTAGCTGCGGCCATGGGTGTCCTTGAGGGTGAGGCCTCGCAGGAATGCAGTAAAGACCACTGCGACGATCAGGCCTGCGATGACGCCCTTGGTCACCAGCGTGATGACCAGCAGGATCAGACCCCCGAACAGGGCCACCGTGCCCCAGGAGCCGAGGCCCATGACGCCTCGGCTCTTGGGGATGCTCCAGTACCCGTAGGTCCGGGGGGTGCTCGTGCTCATGGTTGCTCTCCTTCGTCATCAGGGGGTGTCGCGGCGCCGGCGATGTGCTGGCCCGCAGTTGCGGCATGACCGACCCCGCGTGCGACAGCGGCGCCAGCACCACTCGCGGGCGGCGAGGGGGTGTTGCTTCCGGCGGGCGCTCCGGCCGCGCCGGAGGCTTGCCCGCCCGCGGGTGGGTCGACCGGGACCTGTTGGGTGCTCTCGGAGCCGCTGGCCGCTGAGGGAGCGCCTGGTCCGCCATGAGTTGCCGATCCTGCGCCTCCGTTGGGTCCGCCTGGACTGGTCGCGTCCTTGGCGACCTCGCCTGCAGCGTCCTTAGCCGCCGACCCCACGCTGTGGCCGGCGGGGCCCCCCCCCCCCCGGCGCGGGCCCCCCCCCCCCCCCCCCCGCCCCCGCCGCGCGGCGCGG
>NZ_JAKDLO010000036.1 GCF_030452765.1 Intrasporangium sp. | reverse complement strand
CTTCGTCAACGCGCCGCCACCGCACAAGGTGCTGGCCATCACTGGTGGCTCGGGTCAGTTCGCGACGGCCCGAGGGGATGGGACGCTCGACGAGAACGGCGATGGGACCGGAACTTTGGTGCTTGTGCTTCAACCCAAGCCGTAAGGCCCATAGTGGCCGATGGCCTCTTGCTCGGCAGAGCGCACGCGGTAGACGCACGCGCGACACGGTGCGCCAGCTTGGAGCAAATCTCGACAATGGTCGAGAACCCGGATCGGCCCGACCACCTGACCCGGCTACTGCCTCGCCGTCCGTCTCGTCCGGAAGCCGAGTGCGACGTCGGTGCGGCTGTCAATGTTCGAAGTCGTCTGCACGGATGTTCGAAGTCCTGGCGCGGGACGGTCCGTAACGTCCGATGGGGGGATCCTCGGCCCGGGCGAGCCGAGCGCCGGCGGGGGCTGGGTGTTACCACGCCGGATGGTTCACCAATCCGGGACAGACCAGCCAGATGAGCCAGTTCCACGAGACGACCGAGCCAATGGTCCAGATCCAGAACGCCTGAGCCAGATACAACAACAACGGGGACAGGAGGACGACGACGGCAGATGATGGGAGCAGGCAGCAATAGCTGGATACTGTCATAATGTGGATTATCGGCGTTAAGTCAGAGCAGTTGAAGCAGGGGATCTGTACGGACGCTGTCGCCAGCCGCAAACGAGTTGCCTGCTGAGGCTTAACCCTGATCGCCTCGAGATGGATCCGCTTGGGGCTGTGAGGTTTTGGCGAGGTGCCGGTAGATCGGAGGTCGCGTGACGCCGAACTCGGCGGCGATCTGGGCGACGGTGTAAACCCGTTTGTCGTCGTCGTTGGCCTCCTCGTACATCGGCCCATGCATGGTCCAGCCCCGAGCCCTCCAACGCCGCGCTGCGAACCTGCACGGCCTGGTCCTTGACTGTCTCGCTGATCCGTGACGGGGGACGAGTCCGGGCGCCGGGACCGCGGCTCCAACACAGCGGCCGGCCCGTCCTTGACGGGCCCGGGCAGGCAGAGAGATCTGATCCTCGGCACAGGACGAGGTCACCGCACCCCGCGGCGCCCTGAGCGGCCACTGCGAGATCGCCAAGCGGATAGAGGGATCGACAGGCTCATTGGTCTTCGTCACCGACCAAGTCGAGACACCTCACACCCCGCCCAGCCAAACCAGTCCAGACCTACGTCTATCGGCCCCTGACCAAGGTGGACTGGATGAGACTGCATTACGCCTCGAGTAGCTCGATCCCGTAATCCCGGAAACGAGCGTCGGCCGTGACAACCGTGAGGTGTTCTGTCATCGCCTGGGCGATGATCAGACGGTCGAACGGGTCGCGATGATGCGCGGGAAGATCGGAGACGGCGAGCCCGTGAGCGGGTGAAAGCCCGAGAGTGCGAACGCCGGAGTCTGCGATCCGCTCCTGCAAGTCGTCAGGCACATCAAGCTTGCCGACGGAGGCCTTGATCCCGACCTCGGCGAAGGACACCACGCTGAACAGCAGGTCATCGGCCGCTGCTATCGCTTTCCGGGCCGGCGCCGACAGTTCACGCTCGCCAGAAAGTTGCCAGAGGACAACGTGGGTATCGAGAAGCAGCCTCACGGGGCCAACATCTCGTCAAGCTCGGCGTCGGTGAACTCGAAATCGTCGCCAATCCGGATCTCGCCAGCCAGCGAGCCACCCGCTGCGAGGAACCCGGCGCCTGGTTTCCGCTGGATCGCGACCAGCCGCACCACCGGGACGCCATTCCGCGCGATCTCCACGTCTTCACCGGCCAGAGCGAGGGCTATCAGCCGCGAAAGATCTGTCTTCGCCTGTCCGACGTTCACTGTGGTCATGTTGTAAGCGTACGCGCCTTGGCCAAGCATGACCAAGCGTTGCCGTCCCACTTCGAGACGAAGAAGTCGCGCAGTGCCGCCCTACCGGTGGAAATGCGCCTCGACGATGCCGAGGTAGCGCTCGTGGATCTGCTGGGCGGCCTTCTCGTCATCGTGGCTGGGCTGCAGTTGCCGTTGGGTGGGGACGGGCCAGTCGGGCAGCTCGCCGGTCAACGCCCAGGCTGCTTGCCGGGCGGCACCGATCGCCACGCCCTCCTCGACACCGGTGACCGAGATCGGGAGCCCGAGCACCGCCGGCGCGATCTGCTGGACGGCCGCGGACTGGGCGGCACCGCCGGTGAGGATGACCCGGTCGATCCGACCGGTGTGGGCAGTCAGGGTCTGCAGGCCGTTGGCGAGGCTCCAGAGGATCCCTTCGATCGCCGCCCGGGCGATGTTCGCGGCGGTGAAGTTCGCCAGGTCCAGCCCGACCAGCTCGCCCTTGGCCAGCGGCAGCGGTGGGGTCCGCTCCCCCTCCAGATAGGGGATGAACGACAGGCCCTCGCTGCCGGCCGGTGCGCCGAGCGCCAACCGGCTGAACTCGTCGAAGCCGACACCGAGGAGTCGGCTCGTCGCCGCCAGGTTCCGTGCGCCGTTCAGGGTGCAGACCAGCGGCAGATAGGCGCCGGTGGCGTCGGCGAACCCGGCGACGACCCCCGATGGGTCGCGCGTCTGCCGGCCGGCCTGGGCGAATGCGGTTCCGCTGGTGCCGAGTGAGACGACCGCCGAGCCGGGTGTCAGTCCCAGCCCGAGCCCGGCCGCCATGTTGTCGCCGGTGCCGGGCCCCAGCTTGACACCCTCCGGCGTCTCCCCCACCACCTCGGCCGGGGCGGCGACCCGCGGCAGCCCGAGTCGGCGGCCGAAGGCCAGCTCGACGAGATCCTCGCGGTACCGGTTCGTCGTGGCGTCGAAGTAGCAGGTTCCCGAGGCGTCTCCCCGGTCGGTGACCGGCGGGCCGCTGCGGCCACCGACCTGCCAGGTCAGCCAGTCGTGCGGCAACACGACCTGGGCCGTCCGAGCCGCGTTGTCGGGCTCGTTCCGGGCCAGCCAGCGCAGCTTGCTGACGGTCATCGCCGCGACCGGCACCGAACCGACCGCGTCGGCCCAGGCCTGCGGCCCGCCGAGCTCGCCGATCAGGTCGACGGCGTCGGGGGCGGAGCGGTTGTCGTTCCACAGCAGCGCGTCGCGGACCAGGCCACCGTTCTCGTCGAGGGTGACCATGCCGTGCTGCTGGCCACCGACCGAGATCGCCTCCACGCCGGACAGCAGCCCTGGATCGGCGGTGGCCTGCCGGTAGGCGGTCAGCCACGCCTCCGCGGTGACCGAGGTGCCGTCGGGATGAGGGGCCCGCCCGACACGCAACACCTCACCGCTGTCGGCGTCGCAGACGACGACCTTGCACGACTGGGTGGACGAGTCCACCCCGGCGACGATGGTCATACTGGGTCCTTCCTGAGGAACTGCGCCTCAGCGGGCGCCGAGGAGATGCTGCACGGCGAGCCGTTGCACGCGGGCAAAACCGTAACCGCGGGTGCGGCCCGGCTGAAGGTCATAGTCCTCGAAGGCCGACCTATCGGCCAGCAGCTCCGGGTAGCTCTCGCCGGCATCGAGGGTGGGTAGGCGCAGCTCCGTCACGCCAGCGTCGGCCAAGGCCTGCTGCACCTCGGGATCGGCGCGGAACGCCTGCGAGCGTTCGCGGAGCATCAGGTAGAGCTCCATGTTCGCCCGGGCCGATTCCCAGACCCCGTCGACGTCTTCGGTCCGCAGCGGCTTGTAGTCGAAGTGGCGGCAGCCGAGGTAGGCGGGACCGCCGTCGGGCGCACCGTTCTCGAGCAGGTCGACGGTGGAGAACGCCTGGAGCAGGTCGCCGTGACCGAACACCAGATCCTGGTCGAACCGCGGCCCCTTCTGGCCGTTGAGGTCGATGTGGAACAGCTTCCCGGCCCACAGCGCCTGAGCGATGCCGTGGGTGTAGTTCAGGCCGGCCATCTGCTCGTGGCCCACCTCGGGGTTGATGCCGACCATCTCGGCATGCTCGAGTGAGCCGATGAAGGCCAGCGCGTGCCCGATGGTGGGCAGCAGGATGTCGCCGCGCGGCTCGTTGGGCTTGGGCTCGATCGCGAACTTCAGCCGGTAGCCGGAGTCGATCGCGTACTGGGCGAGCAGGTCCAGGCCCTCGCGGTAGCGGTCCAGCGCCGCGTGGATGTCCTTGGCGAAGTCGACCTCCGAGCCTTCCCGACCGCCCCAGAAGACGTAGATCTCGGCCCCCACCTCGGCGGCCAGGTCCATGTTCCGCATCACCTTCCGCAGGGCGTAACGGCGCACCGACCGGTCGTTGCTGGTGAACCCGCCGTCCTTGAACACCGGGTCGGAGAACAGGTTGGTGGTCATCATCGGGACAGACAGACCGGTGTCGGCGAGCGCCTGCTTGAACCGGTCGATGATCTGCTGACGCTGAGCGGGTGTGCTGGTTGCCGGCACCAGGTCGTCGTCGTGGAAGGTGATGCCGTAGGCGCCGAGATCGGTCAGCCGTTCGACCGCTTCGACCGGGTCGAGCACCGCCCGGGTGGCCTCGCCGAACATGTCGCGTGCCTGCCAACCGATCGTCCACAGGCCGAAGCTGAACTTGTCCCCGCGGGTGGGCTGCGGTGTCATGAGCTGAGACTTCCTTTCCGAAGTGCGGCCAGAGGTTCCGTTCAGGCATGCCTACCAGACGTGGGCCCGGAGGTCGCCCGAAGTTTCGACGCTCTGGCGTCCTGTCGTCACCGGAGCTGTTTCGAGTTGCAGGCCGGTATGGGAGCCATCAGGATGTGGCCACCATAGAGGTGGCCGCCGACGCGCTGCCGGGACAGGGGTACTGCAATGTCGGTTCGACGAGGTATCGGCGGGGTCGTTGCGGTTGCGATGGCGGCAGCGATAGCCGTGATCGCTCCGGCGGCGCCCGGCCAGGCGAAGGTTGCCACCGATCGTACGAGTGCGGCAGAGGCACAGCGGGTCGCCGATCGGACGAGTCCGACAGAGGCGAGGCGCGTCGACTCGGTGCCGAAGCCGCGGATCGAATGGTTCGACTGCAGCGTCGTCACCCCCCGGGCGCAGTGCGGCACCGTCAAGCTGCCGTTGGACTACGACCGGCCCCGCGGCGCGAAGACCGAGGTGGCGCTGCTTCGCGTGCGCGCCAAGGACCCCAAGCGCCGGATCGGCGCTCTCTTCGTCAACCCCGGCGGCCCCGGTGCCTCCGGCGTGCAGTTCGCCGCCGCCGCGCCCGACTTCCTGAGCACCGAGATGCTCGCGCGCTTCGACATCGTGGGCATCGACCCACGCGGCACGAACTTCAGCGACAACGTGGCGTGCTGGCGCAACTTCGGTGCACAGGCGGCGGCCTTGGCCGGCATGGCGGTCCCGTTCCCCTACACGAACCCGGAGACGCGCGACTACGTCGCCTCCGCAAGGAAGTTCGGCAAAGCCTGCTCCACGACCGGGCGACCGCTGAGCTCTCACATGTCGACGGCGCAGGTGGCGCGCGACATGGACGTGCTGCGGCGCACCCTCGGAGATCGCACCCTGACCTACCTCGGCTTCTCCTACGGCACCTACCTGGGGCAGGTCTACGCCAACCTGTTCCCCGACCGGGTCCGCGCCATCGCCATCGACGGCGTGCTCGACCCGATCGGCTGGGCAGGCACCCGCGACGCCGGCATCCCCCAGACGCAGCGGATCAAGTCCGGTGAGGGCGCCGACAAGGCACTGCGGGAGATCCTGCGGCGCTGCGAGGCTGCCGGCCAGGACTACTGCGAGCTGGCTCAGTACGGAGAGCCACTGCGGCTCTATGACCAGATCGTCGCATCGCTGAAGAAGCAGCCGCTCACCGTGACCGACCCGGACACCGGCGAGATCTGGTACACGATGACCTACCAGGATCTGATCGCGATCCTGCTCAGCGACCTGTACTCCCCGGATGGCAGCAGCTGGGTGGACATGGACCTGACCTCCGTCTGGACCCTCCTGTCGGAGCAGTCCCAACCGGCCGCCGAGAAGAGTGCGGCGAAGGCCTTGAGGCAGCGGCTCGAGCAGGCGTTCCCCCAACCGACCCCGACGAAGCCCAGTCTGCGCACGGCGGGCGCCAGGTCGGGCTGGGGGTTCCCCTACGACAACAGTCTCGAGACCTTCCAGACGGTGGCGTGCACCGACAGCCGCAACCCGCGCTCCGCCGCGGCTTGGCGGGGTCACGCAGCTCTGGCGGAGCAGGCAGCCCCCGGTTTCGGCCCGCTCTGGACGTGGGCGTCGGCTCCCTGCGCGTCGTCGACCTGGACAGTGCGGGATCCCGACTCGTACCGGGGCCCGTTCACGCGGCACACGGCGGAACCGGTGCTGGTGGTGGGCAACTACTGGGATCCTGCCACGAACTATGCGGGCGCGGTCACGGCGGCATCGCTGCTGCCGAGCAGCCGGCTGCTGAGCAGCGACAGCTGGGGCCACACGGCATACGGCACCTCCGAATGCGTCACCGGCGCGGTGGACAGGTACCTGCTCCGGGTGACCCTGCCGGCCCGCGGGACGCGGTGCTACGGCGACGTGCAACCGTTCACCGAGCCGCTCGAGGGCGGACCCGGCCTGCGTCGGTCGACCCCGGCGCGGCCGCTGCCGCCGGTGGTGCCGCCACTGCCAGGATCCACCCCACGGCAGTAGCCACCGGAACACTGCGGCACCCAGAACATCGGTCGGGGGTGGGGGGCAAGAGGCCCGCCCCCCCCCCCCCCCCCCCCGCCCCGGGGGGGGGGGGGGGGGGCCCCCCCCCCCCCCCCCCCGACCGTACCCGGAACCAGAAGGCTGCCATGAACCTCCCCAGCCCACCCGGCTCGCTCGCCTTATTCCACGGCCACAACGCGCTGCACTGGGTCACGCCGGTCGAGGGTGCAACCCCGAGGATCAACTCCGTGCTCACCTACGGCGAGGTACCCGACATGCGCCTGAACGACCTGACCTCAGAGCTGTTCTACGGGCGAACCTCGTCCTGATGCCCACTGTGGTCGACGTGCCCTCCCGGGACACTTCCTCCGGCCGACGGGTGGATAGGGTGTGGCCAACAGCTGGCCGCACCTACTCGAATGTGGAGTCCGATGGCACACAAGATCATTCTCGACTGCGACCCTGGCCACGACGACGCGATCGCGATGCTGTTGGCCCACGGCAACCCGGACGTCGAACTACTCGCCGTCACGACCGTTGTCGGGAACCAGACCCTCGAGAAGGTCACCCGCAACGCGTTGGCCGTAGCCCGCATCGCGAATCTCACCAACGTGCCGTTCGCCGCCGGGTGCGCCAAGCCGCTGGTCCGTCCCGTCGAGGTGGCGCCGGACATCCACGGCGAGTCAGGGCTTGACGGGCCTGCGCTGCCCGAGCCGGTCATCGACCTCGATCCACGGCATGCGGTCGACCTGATCATCGAAACCGTGATGAGCCACGAGCCTGGGACCGTGACTCTCGTGCCCACCGGCGGCCTGACGAACATCGCCATGGCGGTGCGAAAGGAGCCGCGGCTCGCAGAGCGGGTGAAGCAAGTCGTCCTCATGGGCGGCGGTTACCACACGGGCAACTGGAGCGCGGTCGCCGAGTTCAACATCAAGATCGACCCAGAGGCCGCGCACATCGTCTTCAACGAGCAGTGGCCGCTGCTCATGGTCGGCCTCGACCTGACGCATCAGGCCCTCGCCACCCCCGAGATCGTCAGACGTGTTGCTGCGGTCGAGACCAAGCCAGCCCGTTTCGTCGTCGAGCTGCTGGAGTTCTTCGGCACGATGTACAAGCAGGCCCAGGGCTTCGATTCGCCTCCCGTCCATGACCCATGTGCGGTCGCCTACGTCATCGACCCAACGGTCATGACGACCCGACGGGTGCCGGTCGACATCGAGCTCACCGGCACGCTGACCCTCGGGATGACGGTCGCCGACTTCCGAGCGGCACCCCCCGAGGACTGCACGACCTCGGTGGCGGTTGACCTCGACCACGAGAGGTTCTGGAGTCTGATCATCGACGCACTGGAACGCATCGGCGAGGTCGATCTGTGACCGCACAGTCGGCGGCTGCCCACCGGGCCAACATCGGCGTACTCATGGCGGCCCTGTTGGCCGCCTGTGTCGCGTTCCAGCTCAACGCGAGCATGCTCAGCCCGGCCCTCACGACGATCGAGCACGAGCTCAACACCGACGCTGCTGCAGTCGGGTTGACTCAGACGGCATTCTTCACCTCCGCTGCTTTGTTCTCGCTCTTCCTGCCGCGGCTGGGCGACATCATCGGCCGCAAGAAGGTTCTCTCGGGGATGCTGGCCGTGATGACACTCGGCTGTGTCATCGCCGCACTCGCACCGAACATCAACGTGCTCTTCGTCGGCCGCGTCGTGCAGGGGGTCTCCGGGCCGGTCGTCCCCCTGTGCCTCATCATGCTCCGAGTCGAGGTTCCTGAGCCGAAGCTGTACGGCACGCTCATGGGGGTCCTGACGGCGATCAACGGCGGTATCGCCGGTATCGACGCTCTGGCGGGCGGCTATCTCGCGGAGAGTTTCGGCTTTGCCGCGATCTTCTGGGTCATGGCCGTCGTGGCCGCGATCGCGACGCTGCTCATGGTCTTCCTCGCCCCGGAGTCCACTGCGGGAACCAAGGAGCGGATGGACTGGCTCGGCGTCGTGCCACTGGTCATCTCGGTCGGTGCCGCCCTCATCGCGCTCAACGAGATCGGCAGGCTGTCTGACGCGAACTGGGTGCTCGTCGCAATCCTCGTTGTCGTCGCCGCCGCTTCGTTCGCGATCTTCTGGCGGGTGGAGGAACGCAGCGGGCATCCCCTTGTCGCGACGCACCTGCTCCGTCGCCGGGCGACCTGGGCCCTTCTGCTGACAACCGTGTTGACAATGACTGGTGTCTTCGCGGTGATGAACGGCCTGATACCGGCGCTCGCTCAGGACCCCAGTCTCGGGTTCGGCATGGGAGCAGGCGAGTCCGCCTGGTGGACGTTGACGCCATACGCCATCGCGGGTCTGCTCATGGGCCCCGCCGCCGGATGGCTGGCGGCCACCGTCGGGTATCGCAAGATGCTGCGGATCGGGATGGCCGGCTCGGTCGTCGCAGTCTGCCTCATGATCCTGCTCGTCGGGAGCGACTCACGACTCCTCCTGCTCGGACTGTCGATCCTCATCGGCCTGACCTACGCCGGCACCGTCAACATCATCCTCAACGGGCTCGGCATCGTCCTGTCGCCGAAGGAGAACCCCGGCTTCCTCCCGGGCCTCAATGCCGGTGCCTTCAATCTCGGCGCGGGTCTCAGTTTTGCCGTCATCTTCGCCGTCAAGACCGCGCTGACGCCGGCGGGGAGCAGCGGAAGCGGCGTGTCCGGCGGCTACGTGGGTGGACTGGTCGCGGGGTTGGTGTTCCTTGCCCTCGCGCTGGCCACATCCTTCCTCATTCCAAGGCCGGTGGGGGCCGAGGCGCCCAGCAGCTCCATCGGGGTGGCATCGTCAGCAGGGGCCGACCAGTGAGGGACGCAGTCGCCGTCGTCGGCTCGCTCAACATCGACCTCACGGTCCGGACCGAACGATTCCCCGAACCCGGCGAGACCCTGACCGGGTCCGAACTCTCAACTGCCCCAGGGGGGAAGGGCTCGAACCAAGCAGTGGCCGCCGCCTTGCTCGGCTCTACGGTTCGGATCATCGGTGCCGTCGGCCCGGACCCCAACGGCGATCTTCTGCTGCGTCAAGCGCAGGAGGCAGGCGTCGAGGTCGGGGCCGTCCAACGCCTCGCCGACCACGCCACGGGCGCAGCGATGATTGTCGTGAACGCGGCAGGCGAGAACACCATCATCGTCTCGCCCGGCGCCAACGGGGCCCTGTCACCTGCAGCGGTCACACCGGAAGTGCTCGGCGATGCAGCCGTCGTCTGTCTGTGCCTCGAGGTGCCGGTCGACACGGCGGTGCAGGGAGCTCGAGCCGGGCGCGCTGCCGGTGCCCGGGTGGTCCTCAACCTCTCCCCGTATGCCGCTGTCCCCGCTGACCTGCTGGCCCTGACCGACGTCCTGCTCGTCAACCAGACCGAGGCCGAGCGGATCCTGGACAAGCGCGGCATCGATGCGGACTGGCCGGGCGCGCTCGACGGTTTCCGCGCGCTCGGGATCGATCGCGCGATCGTCACGCTCGGGGCTGCCGGGTCCGTCGTCCTCGACGCCTCGGACGTGCGAGGCTCGAATGGGCGATCGGCCCGCATCACCGCGATCGACCCGGTGCCCGTGGAGGCGGTCGACACCACCGGGTGTGGCGACGCGTTCACCGGTGCGGTGGCCCACGTGCTCGCGACCGGTGCATCGCTCGTCGAGGCGGCACAGTTCGCCTCGAAGGTCAGTGCACTTGCGGCAACCGATGAAGGCGCACAGTCGTCGTACCGACGCTTTGCACACCTGAGACGCTGAACCGCAGGACGGACCGGATACGGGCGGCGCCCCTGATCCTCCGAGGGCCCGGACATCAGACCGCCTGCAGGCCCCAGAGATGCTCGGAGATGAGGTCCCGCAGGGCAGGAACGCTGGCACACGCGACGTGCAGCATCAGGTCCTTGTCGCCACCGATGAGGAACACCTGCTGGACTCCCGGGATGTGCCGGAACGTCTCCGACAACCTGGTGACCTGGTCGCGGCGATTGCCCTGGACCCGGACCTGAATCAGGGCGTGCGCGCTCGCCCCGGTGACGTCCGGGTCGATCTCGGCGCAGTAGCCGCGGATGACGCCGCGCTGCTCGAGCAGGCGCACCCTCCCGTGGCACGTCGACGCGGGGAGCCGACTCGGGTCGCGAGCTCCGAGTTGCTGAGCCTTCGAAGATTCATCGAACCTGCTTGGACTGCTGCCGAATATCTGTCACGATCTTCCGGTCTTCATCGCGCAGGAACCGCCAGAACACAGGAGCTGCCCGTGACCACCACGACGCCCGACCTCATCACCCGGGACGCCTGTGTCGCGGCCGACCAGTCCGACCCGCTCGCCTCGTTCCGTGATCGCTTCAGACTGCCGGACGGAGTCATCTACCTCGACGGGAACTCGCTCGGACCGCTGCCCAAGCAGGCACTGGAGCGCGCCCGGCAGGTCATCGAATCCGAATGGGGCCGTGATCTCATCACGAGCTGGAACACCAACGGCTGGTTCGACCTTCCGGTGCGCATCGGGACGAAGATCTCACGGCTGATCGGTGGGCAGGCCGGCGCCTGCGTCGCGACCGACACCACCTCGATCAACGTCTTCAAGGCCCTCGGTGCAGCCCTGGCTGTCCAGGCAGAGGACCAGCCCGGTCGGAAGGTCGTCATCTCGGAACGCGACAACTTCCCCACCGACCTCTACATGACCGAGGGCATGGTCGAGTTCCTCGACCATGGGTACGAGCTGAAACTCGTCGACGACGACTCCACCCTCGATGACCTCCTCGGTGACGATGTGGCCGTCGTCCTGTTCACCCACGTCAACTACCGCACCGGCCGGCTCTGGGACCTCGTCGGCGTCACCCAGCAGATCCATGCTGCCGGAGCCTTGGCCATCTGGGACCTGTGCCACTCCGTCGGTGCCCTCGAGGTGGCGGTCAGCGAGGCCGGTGCAGACTTCGCGATCGGCTGCACCTACAAGTACCTCAACGGCGGCCCCGGCTCCCCCGCCTTCATCTGGGTCGCCGACCGGCACCTGGCCCGAGCCCGGCAGCCGCTGTCCGGCTGGTGGGGCCACGCGAAGCCGTTCGACATGGCGGTCAGCTACGCACCGGCCGACGGCATCCGCCGGTTCCTCTGCGGCACCCAGCCGATCACCTCGCTGGCCATGATGGAGGTGGGGGTCGACATCGCCCTGAGCGCCGACATGGCCCTGGTGCGGGAGAAGTCGCTCGCCCTCACCTCGCTGTTCATCGGCCTGGTCGAGCAACGCCTCCCGGACCACCCGCTGACCCTCATCACGCCGCGGTCCCACGAGGAACGCGGCAGCCACGTCAGCCTGCGCCACCCGGACGGGTTCGCAGTCATGAAGGCCCTCATCGCCAACGGCGTCCTCGGCGACTACCGCGAGCCGGAGGTCCTGCGTTTCGGGATCACCCCCCTCTACCTCGGCTACGCGGACGTGTGGGACGCCGTCGAAACCCTCCGCCGCGTCCTCGACGAGAACCTGTGGATGGCACCGGAGTTCCAGCTCCGCGAAGCCGTCACCTGAGCGACCAGCCTGGCTGGACGCTCGTGCACGTGCAACGACGCTTGATCGGGCACAACCGTGAGTGAGCTCTCAGACATCCAGAGCCGGAGGTGGGGCCCCCCCTCACACCTCGAGGCGGCCGTCAGTCAGTCCGCCGGGGGACGCGGCTCGGCAGTCGATCTCAGCTCGGCACGCCCCACGTAGGCGGCCAGGTGCTCACCGGTCAGGGTCGAGCGGGACGCGACGAGGTCGGCCGGTGTCCCCTCGAAGACGACCCGGCCACCATCGTGCCCGGCGCCGGGGCCGAGGTCGATGATCCAGTCCGCGTGCGCCATGACGGCCTGGTGGTGCTCGATGACGATGACCGACCTGCCCTGCTCGACGAGCCGGTCGAGCAGGGCGAGCAGGTTCTGCACGTCGGCCAGGTGCAGGCCGCTGGTCGGTTCGTCCAGGATGTAGACCTCGCCCCGCTCGCCCATCTGTGCCGCCAGCTTGAGCCGCTGCCGCTCACCGCCGGAGAGGGTCGTCAGCGGCTGGCCGAGGGTGAGGTAGCCCAGGCCGACGTCCTCGAGCCGTACGAGGACCCGGTGCGCGGCCGGGATCCGCGCCGCACCCTCGGCGAAGAAGTCCTCCGCCTCCGAGACCGGCATCGCGAGCACCTGGCTGATGTCCTTGCCACCGAAGGTGTACTCGAGCACGGACGCCTGGAAGCGGCGGCCGTCACACTCGTCGCACGTCGTGGCCACCCCCGCCATCATGGCCAGGTCCAGGTAGACGACTCCTGCTCCGTTGCAGGTGGGGCACGCGCCCTCGGAGTTGGGGCTGAACAGGGCGGGCCGCACGCCGTTGGCCTTGGCGAACGCCTTGCGGATCGGGTCGAGCAGCCCGGTGTAGGTCGCCGGGTTGCTCCGGCGCGAGCCCTTGATCGAGCCCTGGTCGATCAAGACGACTCCCTCCTGCCGGGCGAGCGAGCCGTGGATGAGCGAGCTCTTGCCGGAGCCCGCGACACCGGTGACGAGCACGAGCACGCCGGTCGGCACGTCGACGTCGACCTCGCGCAGGTTGTTCGTGCGGGCGCCCCTGATCGGCAGGGCGCCGACCGGCGTGCGCACCGCGTCCTTGAGTCCGGCCCGGTCGTCCAGGTGCCGTCCGGTGACCGTCTCGGTGTCCCGCAGTCCCTCGAAGCTCCCCTCGTAGACGACCTCTCCCCCGGCCGTGCCCGCCCCCGGGCCGAGGTCGACGACGTGGTCGGCGATCGCGATCATCTCGGGCTTGTGCTCGACGACGAGGACCGTGTTGCCCTTGTCGCGCAGCTGGAGCAGCAGCCCGTTCATCCGCTGGATGTCGTGCGGGTGCAGCCCGATCGTCGGCTCGTCGAACACGTAGGTGACGTCCGTCAGCGATGACCCCAGGTGCCGGATCATCTTGGTGCGCTGGGCTTCCCCGCCCGACAGCGTCCCGGCCGGACGCTCGAGCGCGAGGTAGCCGAGGCCGATCTCGACGAACGAGTCGAGTGTGTCGCGCAGGCTCTGCAGCAGCGGCGCCACGGTCGGCTCGTCGAGCTCGCGAACCCACTGGGCCAGGTCGCTGATCTGCATACGACACGCCTCGGCGATGTTGATCCCCTTGATCTTCGAGGACCGGGCTGCCGCGGTCAGCCGCGTGCCGTCGCACTCCGGGCAGGTCGCGAAGGTCACCGCCCGGTCGACGAAGGCGCGGATGTGCGGTTGCATCGCCTCACGGTCCTTGGACAGGAACGACTTCTGGATCCGCAGGACGAGGCCCTCGTAGGTGACGTTGATCCCCTCGACCTTGACCCGCGTCGCCTCCTTGTAGAGCAGGTCGTCCAGCTCGCGCTTCGTGTAGTCCTTGATCGTCTTGTCGGGGTCGAGGAAGCCGCCGCCCATGTAGATCCGGCCGTACCAGCCGTCCATGCTGTAGCCGGGGACGCTCAGGGCCCCCTGACGCAGTGACTTCGAGGCGTCATACAGGGCACTGAGGTCGAAGTCGGTGACGTTGCCGGTGCCCTCGCACCGGGGACACATGCCGCCGACGACGCTGAACTGGCGCCGCTCCTTGACCTTCTTGCCGCCCTTCTCGCGCGTCACCGCACCAGCCCCCGAGACGGAGGCGACGTTGAAGGAGAACGCCTTGGCCGCACCGACGTGCGGTCTGCCGAGCCGGCTGAAGAGGATGCGCAGCATCGCGTTGACGTCGGTCGCGGTGCCGACGGTCGAGCGGATGTTGGCCCCCATCCGCTCCTGGTCGACGATGATGGCGGTGGTCAGCCCGTCGAGCACGTCGACCTCGGGGCGGGCCAGCGTCGGCATGAAGCCCTGGACGAAGGTGCTGTAGGTCTCGTTGATCAGGCGCTGCGACTCGGCGGCGATCGTGGCGAAGACGAGTGAGCTCTTGCCCGACCCGGACACCCCGGTGAACGCCGTGAGCCGGCGCTTCGGCAGCTCGACGCTGATGTCCTTGAGGTTGTTCTCCCGCGCGCCGTGCACCCGGATCACGTCGTGGCTGTCCGCGATGTGCGCTGCAGGCGAGCCGGGCTCGGTGGTGGTGTCCGCACGTGTCATGGTCGCGATCGTCCCACGCGCCGGTGACCCCGTCCGGGCAGGCAGACCCGACCGGGGATCACCGCATCATCCTATTGAAAGAGTCCTTTCGATCATCTACTGTCGAAACATGTCTTTCAACCCACGGCGGCTGCGGAGCGCCAACGAGCTGCGGGCGCTGTCCCATCCGCTCCGGCTCGACATCCTCGAGCAGCTCACGCTCCACGGGGCGATGACGGCCTCGGACCTCGGCGACATCCTCGATGAGACACCGGCCAACTGCTCGTGGCACCTGCGCAAGCTCGCCGAGCACGGCTTCGTCGAGGAGACCGAGCGGGATGGCCGTCGCCGGCCGTGGCGGGTCACCCGGGTCGGCCTGAGCTGGGACCACGACGAGGACGTGTCCGCCTCCCCCGGCTACCAAGCGGCGAGCCGAGCGCTGACCGCGCAGTTCATCGACCGCGAGGTTGTTCGGTGGGGCCGCAACACCGAGGCGGCAGAACGGAACTGGGCCCATCTGGGTGCCTCGGAGACGGTTGCGCTCCTGACCGAGGAGGAGGCCGTCGCGTTCTCCGCCGAGCTCAAGGAGCTCCTGATGCGACACCACGGTCGGCTCACCGGTGAGGAACCGGTCCCAGACGGGGCGCGGGCCATCCGCGTGCTCGCCATGACGAGCGTGGACCCGCAATGAGACAGGCCTTCGCGATCCCGGCCTTCCGGCGGCTCTTCGTCGCGCTCGCCGCGACGATGGTCGCCGACTCCGTCCTGCTGCTGTCCTTCGGGATCATGACCAAGGAGCTCACCGGCTCGAGCGGCGCTGCCGGAATGGCGATCTTCTGGGTCGTCGCCCCCTCGCTCGTCGCGCCGTTGCTCGGGTGGGTCGTCGACCAGTTCCCGCGCCGCCGGTTCCTGATCGGCGCCTACCCTTTCGCCGCCGCGAGCCTGATCCCCCTCGCCTGGGTCCACGACGCGCGGCACGTGTGGATCGTCTACGCGGTCGCCTTCGCCTACGGCGTCGCGCTGGTGATGCTGCCGGGCGCGGTCATCGGCCTGCTCAAGCTCATCGTCCCCGAGGAGCAGCTCGTGCACGCGAACGCCGCGAGCAGCACCTTCCGCGAGGGGCTGCGACTCTTCGGTCCCCTGCTCGGCGCCTCGATGTACGCCGTGTGGGGCATGGACAGCGTCATCGTCCTCGTCGCGGTCGGGTATGCCGTCGCGATCGTCGCGGTCGCCGGCCTGCGGGTGCCCGAGGACGTGGTGACACCCCCGGAGCTGCACTGGCGCCACGAGTTCGTCGCCGGCCTGACCCACGTCTACCGGGACAAGCTGCTCTGGTGGCCGATCCTCACCATCGGCGGGTGCATCTTCGCCTTCGGCTTCCTCGAGTCGCTCGTCTACGCGATCACCGACGCCTTCGACCGGCCCGCCACCTTCGTCGGGGTCATCGTCTCGGTCCAGGGCATCGGCGCCCTCGCCGGCGGCCTGCTCTCGGGGCGGATCATCGAGCGCATCGGGCACGTGCGAGCGATCGTCGTCTCCATCGGGCTGTTCGCCATCGCCCTGGCCATCATGGCCCTGGCCCCCAGCCTGCCGATCGTCATCGCCGGGGCGGTCCCGCTCGGGTTCGGCCTGCCGGTCCTCATCGTGGCGATCAACACCCTCGTGCAGATCCGCACCCCGAACCGGCTCATGGCCCGGGTCTCGACGACGCTCGACGCAATGATCGGCACGCCCCAGATCGTCTCGATCGCGATCGGCGCAGGGCTGGTCGCGCTCGTCGACTACCGCATCCTGCTCGGGGCGATGAGCGTGCTCGTCGGCGCCCTGTGCCTCGCGCTCGCAGCGTGGTCCCGCCACCACGAAGGCCAGCACTCCCACGAGGTCCCGTATGCCGCCGGGCCCGCTGAGCGGCATACCCTGCCTCGCGCGTTACCTCAGGTCACAGCGGCAGGTGCCACTGGACCGAGAAGTTCAGCGCCGTCACGAAGGTCAGGTACATCAGCCACGCCCCGGTCAGCAGGTGCCAGAAGCCGAGCGAGCGCTCCCCCATCTTCACCCCGATGCTCGCGAAGAAGTCGCTGATGTAGATGAGCGTCAGCCCGCAGAAGAGCAGGCCGACCGGCCAGTCCCCCGCGATGAAGAAGACGAGCAGGCCCATGACCGAGATGGCCGTGTAGGCGACGCACATCCCGGCGTTCGGTCGGGCGTCGGCCCGCTGGTAGCGGTTGTAGCCGATCGCGAACCAGTGGATGCCGTACGCCGCGAACGCGAGCGCGGCCATGTAGAGCGGGGGGTCCTTGAAGACGTTGAACCACGTCATCCCGACGAAGAGGATGACGCCGCTGACGAACTGGCAGAAGCCCGGCAGCCAGATCCCCCAGACGCCGGTCGAGCGGTCGACGCTCTCGTCGCGGGCCGGCCAGCCGAGCAGCTCCTGCGGCCCGTAGATGAGGTAACCGGTGCCCAGCCCGAAGAACCCGAGCGCGAGCGGTGGGAACGCCGAGGCAGCGAAGTTCAGATCCATTGCGCCCTCCTTGTGGGAGTTTCGTGGCAACCGAAGGATCGTCTTCTTCCGGGGTAACACGGCCGTGACCCAGGCAACAACGGGGCGCCGGTGTGATCTGTGGAACAGCCTCGTCACGACGTATGCCGCTCGGTGGCTTCGTCTGTCCGCCGCGGTTGGGGGTGTCGCACCACGCGGACAGGACTGGTGTGGAACGCTTCGACCCATGCCGGATGTCGCCGTCAACGCGGCCCGTCCCGAGACCAGGGAGCAGCGTGCCTGGTACTGGTACGACTGGGCCAACTCCGCCTACGTGACGACGACCGCCACCGTGCTCATGGGCCCCTACCTGACCGCGGTGGCCAAGCAGGCGGCCTGCCCCGGCATCGAGGCCGGTGACGCGTGCACCACGAACCTGTCCGTGCTGGGCGTCCCCGTGGCGCCCGGGTCGGTCTACGCCTACACGGTGACCGTCTCGACGCTCGTCTCGGCGGTCGTGCTCATCTTCATCGGCGCGGTCGCCGACCGGAGCCCGCACCCGACCAGGCTCTTCGCCCGGTTCGCGTGGACCGGCGCCCTGGCCGCGTGCCTGATGTTCCTCATCGCCGGCACGAGCTGGCAGCTCGGGGTCGTGCTCATCGTCGTGGCGACGATCTGCCTCGGCGCCTCGCTCGTGGTCTACGACTCGATCCTCATCCGGATCGCCAACGAGAACGAACGAGACCGGGTCTCCTCCCGGGGCTGGGCCCTCGGCTACCTGGGCGGCGGCATCCTGCTCGCCCTCAACTTCGCGCTGATGGCCCTGCACGGCACGCTGGGGATCTCGGAGGGCCTCGCCGTGCGGATCAACCTGCTGAGCGCCGGGATCTGGTGGGCTGCCTTCACCCTGATCCCCTACCGTGGCCTGCGGCATCTGACCGGCCCCGTCGAGATGCCGGTCGAGCGGCAGCGCGGCGTCGTCGGTGGCAGCCTGAGCCAGCTCGCGAGTACGTTCCGTGAGCTGCGCCGCTACCCACAGACGATGCTCTTCCTGCTGGCCTACCTCTTCTTCAACGACGGCATCCAGACCGTGATCGGCAACTCGAGCCTCTACGGGCAGGAGGAGCTCGGTTTCTCCCAGACGACGGTGCTGGCCGTCTTCCTCTTCGTGCAGTTCGTCGCGTTCTTCGGCGCGCGGTCCTTCGGCGCGGTCGCGGCGCGCATCGGTGCGTGGCGCACCGTGCTCGGCGGGATCGCCCTGTGGAGTGTCGTCGTCGTCATCGCCTTCTTCGTGCCGGCCCAGGCGCTGGGGATCTTCGTCGCCCTCGCGCTGCTCATCGGCATCGTGCTCGGCGGCACCCAGGCCCTGTCCCGGTCGCTCTACAGCCAGCTGATCCCCCGTGGCCGGGAGGCCGAGTTCTTCAGCCTCTACCAGGCGATGGAGCGTGGCACGAGCTGGCTCGGGACACTCGCGTTCGGGCTGGTCTACCAGTTCACCCACTCGTACCGGTGGGCCATCGTCGTGCTCGTCGTGTTCTTCGTCGTGGGCGGCATCCTGCTGTCCCGGGTCAGGATGCGCGAGGGCATCGAGCAGGCAGGCAACCCCGTGCCCGTCGTCGTCTGACGTGATGAGCCCGGTGGGCGGCACAGAGACCGGAGCTTTCGTGCACTCTCGATACCGAGAAGTGCACTCTCGATACCGAGAAGTGCACTCTCGATCAGGTGGGGGGCTGACGTGATGAGCCCGCCCTCACGAACGGGGCGGGCTCTGCGCCGGACGTGGGACGCGCTCGAGCGCGGGCTCAGGCAGACTTCTTGCCGCGCGGCTTCTCTCCACGGGACTCACGCAGCAGCGTCAGTCGCTCTTCGAGCAACTCCTCGAGCTCCGGGATGGAGCGGCGCTCGAGCAGCATGTCCCAGTGGGTGCGCACGTGCTTGGTCGGCTTGAACTCCGGCTCGGGACCGTCGAGCAGCTTGGCCACCAGCCCGCAGCGGCACTCCCACGTCGGCGGGATGTCGGCCTCGACGGAGAACGGCAGCTCGGTACGGTGACCAAGGTCACACACGTACACGGTGATCTGACGTGGGCTCGGTACGACGTTCTCGTCGGACTCCATACTCAGAGAGCCGAGGTTGGATCCACGCAATGCTCGATCGGCCATGTCAAACCCTCCCGGCGATGTCACTCTGGCAGCGGTACATAGGATTCATGCCCACCCTCACTGCGTACAAACGGCCAGAGCAGGTCGATTGTTCCCGACTGCTACGGTCGCCGACCCTCCTCGGGGCCTTCCTCGGGGTCGACGACGTCGCCCTCGATGACCTCCCCGGTGATCTCGTCGTCGGGCACGACGTGGCCCTGGATGACCTGGCCCGCGCTTCTCGGGCCCGGGCCCTGGCCCGGTCCGGACCCCGCGCCGGGGTGTCCGGTGACCCGCACGAGCAGGTGCCGGCCCAGCAGCGGCACGAGCAGGCGGCGAGCCAGGGCGCGGGTGGGCGGCAGCAGCAGGAGCAGGCCGAACACGTCGCTGACGAAGCCGGGCAGGAGCAGCAGCAGCCCGCCGAGCAGGACGAGGATGCCGTCGGCCACCTCCCGCTGCGGTGGCCGTCCCGCGCGGACCGCCTCGTCGAGCGCCTGCCAGCGACGTCGCCCTTCGTGGGCGACGACCCAGCCGCCGAGAGCGCAGGTGGCGAGCAGGAGCAGGAACGTCAGGCCGCCGCCGATTCGCAGCGCCACGAAGCGGATCGCCAGCACCTCCAGGATCAGGAGCGCGACGAAGGCCAGGCCGAGGAACCGGGTCGGCCGCAGCCGCCGGCGGGGCTGGGTGCCCATGGCCTCAGCTCCGCTTCCGGTCGCGGGCGGCCGCCGCGAGGTCGCGGACCTGACGAGCGCGGTGCTGGGCGCCCCAGACCGTGACGTTCACCAATGCCTCGCGGATGACGTCCTTGCCCATCTTCGAGGCCCCGACCTCGCGTTCGACGAAGGTGATCGGCACCTCGAGCACCCGCAGCCCCGCCCGCACGGCGCGCACCGTGAGGTCGACCTGGAAGCAGTAGCCCTGCGACTCGACACCGGTCAGCCCGATCGTTCGCAGCGCCGATGTCCGGTAGACCCGGTAGCCGGCAGTGGCGTCGTTGACGTGCATGCCGAGCATGACCTTCGTGTAGATGTTCGCGCCGACCGAGAGGACCTTGCGGCGCAGCGGCCAGTTGCGCACCGCTCCCCCGCGGATCCATCGCGACCCGATGACCAGGTCGGCGTCGGCGAGTGCCGTCAGCAGGGACGGCAGCTGCTCGGGCTGGTGCGACCCGTCGGCGTCCATCTCGACGACGGCGTCGTAGCCGGCCGACATGGCCGCCTCGAAGCCGGCGAGGTAGGCCCGCCCCAGCCCGGCCTTGCCGGGCCGGTGCATGACGTGCACGTGGTCATCGGCCGCGGCGAGCCCGTCGGCGATCTGCCCGGTGCCATCGGGCGAGGCGTCGTCGAGCACGACGACGTCGGCGCTCGGCACGCTGGCCCGGACCCGGGCCACGACCCCCGGCAGGCTCTCGCGCTCGTTGAACGTGGGGATGAGCACGGCCACCCGTGTCACCGGCTCACGATTCGTCGTCGTCATCCTCGTCCTTCGCGCCTGTCCTGCCCGTCGTCGCGCTCGCCCCGACCGTCTGGTCCGTGCGGTACCGGCCCCGCACGAACGATCCAACCACGAGCAGGAGCAGCACACCGGCGGCGACCCACTCGGGCACCTGACCCACCCGGGTCGCAACCGTCGTGGTCGTGCGCAGCGGCAGGGCGCCGCGCACCACCGCCTGGGTGAACAACGACGTGACCTGGTGCGCGGTTCCGTCCGGGGTGATCAGGGCGCTCTGGCCCACCGTCGAGACGTGCACGACGGACCGGCCGAACTCCATGGCGCGGATCCTGCTGATCGCGAGCTGCTGCGGGGACTCGGCGGAGAAGCCGAAGGTCGCGTTGTTCGTCTGCACGACCAGGACGTTCGCCCCCGCCCGGACCGTGTCGAGCATGATGTCGTCGTAGGCGACCTCGAAGCAGATCGCCAGGCCCGCCCGGATCTGCGGGGCGTCCTTCGGGTCGACGGTGAACAGCCCGACCTTCTCGCCTGCCACGAAGTCCAGCCTGACGAGGTCGACCTCCTTGCTGAAGAGCCGGAAGAAGGCCCGGTCCGGGATGTACTCCGCGAACGGCACCGGGTGACGCTTGACGTAGCGGTCGGTGTTGCCCTTGCCCGGCTCGAAGAGCAGCGAGACGTTCGACACGTGGCCCGGCGGCTCCTCGAGCAGGCCCCCGACGATGAGCGGCGCCTGCGCGACCTCGACCGTCGCGAGGATCTCCGCCTTGGCGTCCGCGTTGCGCAGCGGGTCGATGTCGGAAGCGTTCTCGGGCCAGACGATCAGGTCCGGGTGCGGTGCCCGCCCGGCGGCGACGTCCTGCAGCGCCTGGTAGGTGGCGCGCACGTGGTTGTCCAGGACCATCCGCCGCTCGGCGTTGAAGTCCAGGCCGGGCCGGGGCACGTTGCCCTGCACCCCGAGGAACTGCGCGGTCGGCCCGGCCGTCGGCAACGGCACGAGCAGCCCTGCCGCCCCGAGCCCCACGGCGAGGACGGTCGCGACGGCGACCCGGGTGAGCGGCATACCACCGCGGCGGGCCACGACCGACGAGGCCGCGAGCGCGAGCAGCCCCGCGCTGAGGGCGATGACGAACGCGACGAACGGGGGGCCGCCGAGCGCGACGAGCCGCCCGAACGGCGCGTCAGCCTGCCCGAACGCCAGCTTGAGCCACGGGAACCCGCCGTATGGGGCCCGCGCGCGCAGCCCCTCCGCGGCGACCCACACGAGCGCGAAGACCACCGGGCGGACCCGGCCGGCCCGTGCCAGCCACGCGTAGCCGAGACCCGCGAGGGCGAAGAAGAGCGCCTGCAGCGTGGCGAGCGCGAGCCACGGCAGGTCGCCGACGTAGATCCCCGACCACTGCAGGGTGGGCACGAAGAACGCGAGCCCGGCGAGCAGCCCGAGGCCGAAGCCGCTGCGTGCCCGGGCCCCGGTGAGCGCGAGGGCGAGCAGCGCCAGCGCGACCGGCGCCGCGACCCAGATGTCGAAGGTCGGGAAGGCCAGGCACAGCAGTCCCCCCGAGACGAGGGCGAGCAGCGGGCGCACCAGCAAACCGTATGCCGCTCGGCTCCGAACGACGCCATCGCCACGGCATCGCACGGTTCCGTGCTTCTTGGTGGGCGGACGTCACCCGGCACGGCGACGGCTGGGCCTCTACACTCCCGGTGTGGCCGACACCTCCGTGCATCGCACCCGCGTCCCACGCGCCGAGCGCGAGGTGCAGATGCTGCAGGTCGCCGAACAGGTCTTCGTCGCGCGGGGCATCCGGGCCGCCACGATGGACGAGATCGCCGAACGGGTCGGCGTGACCAAACCGCTCATCTACGACTACTTCGGCTCGAAGGAGGGCCTGCTCGCCGCCACGATCGAGAAGGGGCGACGGCAGCTGCTCGGCCTGATCATCGACACCTGGTCCGAGCACCCTGAGCTGCCGGTCCGGGACCGGATGCGGGCCGTGGTCCGTGCCTGGTTCGACTTCATCGACGAGCATGAGCAGGTCTTCGCGCTGCTGCGCGCCGAGGGTGCCCTCGTCGGTGCGGCGGCCGAGTCGGTCGAGCGCATCCGGCAGCAGACCGCCAAGGCCTTCGCCGAGGGGATGCGCGGGCTGCCTGCCTTCGCCGGGCTGCCCCCGGGGCTTGTCACCGGCATGGCCGAGATCGTCATCGGTGGCTGTGAGCGGCTGGCCGTCTCACGGGTCGAGGCGCCGGGACTGAGCGCGCCGGACGCGGCCGACCTCATCATGACCACGATCTGGGACGGCCTCGGGTCGGTCCGCGCGGGTCGGCGGTGAGCCGCGGCAGGGATGGTGCCGGCCCGGTCACCCAGGCCACCCTCGCGCTCGACCGCGCCGGTGTGGCGTACCTGCGGCACGCCTACGAGCACGACCCGTCGGCGGGCAGCTTCGGGCTGGAGGCCGCCCGGCTGCTCGGGCTGGCGCCCGAGCGGGTCTTCAAGACCCTGCTGGTCGACACCGGCGCCGGGCTGGCGGTCGGGATCGTCCCCGTGGACGGCCGGCTCGACCTGAAGGCGGTGGCCGGCGCGCTCGGCGTCAAGAGCGTCACGATGGCGCAGCCCGCCGTGGCCGAGCGCAGCACCGGGTACGTCGTCGGGGGCATCTCCCCGGTCGGGCAGAAGCGGCGACTGCCCACCGCGCTCGACGAGTCGGCCGAGCGCTTCCCGACGATCTTCGTCTCGGGCGGCCGGCGCGGCTTCGACGTCGAGCTCGCCCCGGGCGACCTGGTCCGGGTCACCGGGGCGGTCACCGCGTCGATCGGACGGACCCGATGAGGCGCCCGGCCGCGACCTCCCGCCCCGTGCTCGTGATCGTCCTCGCGGCGCTCACGATGGTCGGCCCGTTCACCATCGACACGATCTTCCCCGCGTTCGAGTCGATGGCCGCCGACCTGCACGTCGACAAGCTCGCGATGCAGCAGACCGTCAGCGTCTACATGGTGGCCTTCGCCGTGACGAGCCTCTTCCACGGCTCCGTGTCCGATGCCGTCGGCCGCAAGCCCGTCATCATGACCGGCTGCGCCCTGTACGCCGCAGCCAGCGTGTTCTGCGCCGTCTCGACGAGCATGGGCATGCTGCTGAGCGCCCGCGCCGTCCAGGGCCTCGTCGCCGGGGCCGGGATGATCGTGGCCCGCACCGCGATCCGTGACCTCTACGACGGGCCCGAGGCGCAGCGGTTCATGAGCCACGTGACCGTCGTCTTCGCGGTCGCCCCGGCGATCGCGCCCGTCGTCGGGGGCTGGGTGCTCGGCTGGGGCTCGTGGCAGACGATCTTCTGGGCGCTGGCGGCATACGGCGCCCTGCTGGTCGTCCTGGCCGGCGCCCTGCTGCCGGAGACCCACCCGCCGCAGCGTCGCACGCCGTTCCACCCGAGGCCGCTGCTGGGCGGGCTCGTGCGGACGGCCAGGCATGCGGGGGTGCAGCGCCTGTCGGGAGCCATCTCGTTCAACTTCGCTGCACTGTTCCTCTACATCTCCTCGGCTCCCGCCATCATCAACGACCATCTCGGCCTCGGCGCCCAGGACTTCGGGGTGCTGTTCATCCCCCTCGTCGTGTTCATGATGGCCGGTTCGTTCATCACCGGGCGCCTCGCCGGGAGGGCCCGCCAGTCCCTCATCGTCCTGGTCGGCTTCGCGGTCGCGCTGGCCGGTGCCGGGTTCGGGGTCGCTTACCACCTGGCCGGCGGCGCCGCGGGCCTGCCCTGGGCGATCGTGCCGGCCGCGGCGGCTGCCTTCGGCGTCGCGCTCGCCCTGCCGATCCTCACCATCGAGCTGCTCGACCTGCGGCCCGACGCCCGTGGCTCGGTCTCGAGCTACCAGGCGTTCCTCACCACGATCATCAACGCCGTCGTCGCCGGCGTCGTCTCGCCCCTGGTCAGCGGGTCGCTGCTCGTCCTCGGGGTGGTCGCCGGGCTGTGCACCCTGCTCGCCGTCGCGTTGTGGGCCTGGGAGCTACGGGCCCCGGTGCTGCTCACGCGCCGTGCGGCCACCGGCGCCGAGCGGGCCACCTCCTGATGCGGTCGCGGTGCGCCGGTGCCCACGACAACCCACATCGAGTGCAGTTGTCGTGGTGTGTCCCGCAGCTCAGTCGTCGCAGCTCAGTCGTCGCCGGTCAGTCGTCACCGGGGGGCTGGCTCGTGCGCCCCTCCCACGGCGTCGAGAGCACGACCGTCGTCCGGGTCGACACGCTGGCCGCGGACCGGATCCGGGCAAGCAGGTCCTCGAGGTCTCCGGGTGCCCCGACCCGCACCTTGAGGACATAGCTCTCCTCCCCCGCGACGGAGTAGCAGTCCTCGATCTCCGGGATGTCGACGAGCCGTTCGGGCACGTCGTCCGGCGCGCTCGCGTCGAAGGGCGCCACCGAGACCAGGGCCGTGAGCGGCAGGCCGACCTGCTCCATGGCGATGACGGCCCGGTAGCCGGTGATCACCCCACGCTGCTCGAGCCGGCGGACCCGCTGGTGGACCGCCGAGGTCGACAAGCCGGTCGCCTTGCCGAGGTCCGTGTAGCTCGTGCGCCCGTCTGCCAGCAGCAGGGTCACCAGCCGCCGGTCCACTTCTTCCATGGGCGCAGGCTAGTGCAGGCAGATCGGAGCCGGTCATGATACGAACCCGCGGCCCCATCCCCAACTGCGGCGCAGCGTCGAGCGTCACCGAGACGCCACCATGGCACGATGACGCCCATGACCACGCGGCTGCTCCTGCTCGACTCGGCGGGCCTCTACTTCCGGGCCTTCTACGGCGTGCCCGAGCGGTCAGCCCCGAGCGGGGTGCCGACGAACGCGGTGCGGGGCTTTCTCGACATGCTCGCGGTGCTGCTCGAGAAGGCCCAGCCCTCCCATCTCGTCGCGTGCTGGGACAACGACTGGCGACCGAGCTTCCGGGTCGCGGCGATCCCGTCGTACAAGAGCCACCGGGTCGCCGACGCGAGCGGAGCCGAGGACGTGCCCGCCGCGCTGCAGGTTCAGGTGCCGCTCATCGTCGACGCTCTGGCCGCGCTCGGCATCGCCCGGCTCGGCTCCGACGGCTACGAGGCCGACGACGTGATCGGCACGCTGACCGACCGGCACAAGGCGGCCATGCCGGTCGACATCGTCACCGGCGACCGCGACCTGTTCCAGCTCGTCGACGACACGACGGGGCCGGTCCGGGTCGTCTACACGGCCAAGGGCGGCGTGCGCACACCCGACGTCGTCGACGAGGCGCAGCTACGTGAGAAGTACGCCATCAGCAGCGGCCCCGCCTATGCCGACATGGCGGTACTGCGGGGCGATCCCAGTGACGGGCTGCCGGGAGTGCCGGGAATCGGGGAGAAGACCGCGGCCGCGCTCATCACGAAGTACGGCGACCTCGCCGCCCTCCGTGCTGCGCTGGCGGCCGGAGACCCAGCCATCAAGGGGGCCCAGCGGGCGCGCCTGGAGAGCTCGGCGGCATACCTCGATGTCGCTCCGGCGGTCGTGGCGGTCGCGCGCGACGCACCGCTCGACGAGGTCGACCTGGCGGTGCCCGATCGGGTCGCCGACCCGGCCCTGATGAGCCGGCTCGCGACCGAGCACCGGCTCACCGCGTCGTTCGACCGCGTCCTGAACGCCCTGGCGATCGCCTGACCCATGTGCGAGGTACCCATGGGGAGCAGGTCGATCTGCGCGAGCGAGCGCGGCCAAGCTGGACCTGACCGCCTCATCGAGTTCGCGGGGCAGGCGGACACGCAGCCGCGGAGACTCCCCCTACTTCGACAGCGACGGACGTCCCAGCCCGTGGGCCCGCTCGATGGCCTCTTCCACCGCCGCGTCGACATGGGCCTCATCGATGACTCGGCTCTGACCGTCACGCAGTTCTTCCTCATCGGGCACGTCCGGTCCGAGTCGATAGGTCGCACAAAGCTCCCCGACCCCAGTCCACTGGGTGTGCGTCCTTTTGGTTGTCCTGACCGCCAAAAGCGCGCACACCCTGCGGGATCTCGTGGGGGTATGCCCGATCGCCCTACTGGAACTCGGACGTCAACCACGCGAGGTCGGTCCGCGCCTGCCTACGGTCCTCCTCCTCGCGCGGGTGACTGGCGGGTGGCCACCCCAGCCAAATTGTGTGTTGCCACGGCCGCGTGTGGGCTGCTCAGGGCAGCCGCACGGTGACACCGACGGCCTCGTAGGTCGGTAGGGCCCGACGGTCGAGGGTCACCAGTCGGCGCCCATGTTCCTTGGCGGTGGCCGCGATCAACCCGTCGTAGACGGCCCCGCCCTTGATCCCGCGGACGGCCAGCTCGGCGAGCGTGCCCAGGTAGCGGTCCGCGGAGAGGACGAGCAGATGGCTCGTCAGGCCACCCAGTCCGTCGAGGACCACGGCGGGGGCGAGCCGATGCGGCGCCGGCAGCCGCGTGAGGACGCTGTAGGTCTCCAGCAGGACGTGGGCCGGGACCACGGGCAGGTCCCCGACCGTCTCGCGGGCCACCTCGTGGTGCTCGTGCCACGAGAGGAAGGCGGGGATGAGCACGCTCGTGTCGCACGTCTCAGGCTCGCGGCCGCGGACTCGGCGAGCGCGCGCCGTCACCGGCGGGTGTCCTCGAGGACGTCGCGGACCACGTCCGCGGACAGCGCAGGCAGGGCCTGATCGGGGACCGCTACGGGGAGGCCATCGTCGTTCCGGAGGTGCACCACCGTCGGCGCGACCTCGATCTCGAGCCGTCCGTCGGTATAGACGATGTCGATCTGCTGCCCCGGCGTCAGGCGCATGGCGTCGCGCAGGGCCTTGGGCACCACGACTCGCCCCGCGGCGTCGATGGTTGTCCTCATGGTAGGAATCTACCATCTCCTGTACCTTGGGCTGAGCGATCTGAGCTGGGTCGCGCCGGCGATGACGAGGGCTGCGGAGCCGAGCGACAGGGCCGACCGGACGTGGTTGAGCGAGACCCAGCCGCGGTGGTAGGCCTCCCACGCAGCCGCTGCCGCAGGCGAGCTCGCGTCGACAGTGGTTCGCCATCGGCGAACGTACCGGTCCCCGCTGCGGACTCAGTCGATGCGGTCGGCCGCCACGACGCCCCGAAGCACCGAGCCGGCCGCGAGCCGGGCGGTCTCTCGCAGGACCGGGTCGGCGGCGTCGGTGAGCTGGCCGAGCAGGTCGATGACCTGCTTGCAACGCCGGACGAAGTCGCCGGCCGCCAGGTCACTGTCGCGCAGCACCTCCTCGAGGCGCAGCCCGCTCGCCCAGCGGTGGACCGCCCAGGCGATACCCGCGTCCGGCGCCCCGCTGCGTGGCAGGCCGAGCTCCGCCTCCGCCTCGTCGATGTCGGCCCAGATGTCGAGCATCCGCTCGGCCGCCTCACGGACGTCCTCGCTCGGCCACCGGGCCACCGGGCCCGCCTGCTCGCGACGGGGCTCGTGAACGAGCACCGAGACCGCAGCGGCGAGCTCCGCCGGGTCGAGGCGGACCCAGACCCCCTCGCGCAGGCACTCGGCGGCGAGCAGGTCACGCTCCGTGTACAGGTGGCGCAGCTGGTCACCGTGCCGGGTCACCTGCTGCCCCGTGGCGTCGAGGTAGCCCATCCGCACGAGCAGGTCGCAGATCCGGTCGAAGATCCTGGCCACCGTCCCTGTCCGGTTCTCGATCTTGCGCCGGAGCCCGTCCGTCTCACGCTGCAGCCGCCACCACCGCTCGGCCCACCGGGCGTGGTTCTCCCGGTCCGGGCACTGGTGACACGGATGCTCGCGCATCCGGGCTCGCAGCTGCTCGACGCGGTCGTCGGCCGCCGACTCGGGGCCGGGCCGGCCTCCGCGAGGCGGCGGGTCGTGTGGCATCGCGGCTCGTAGCGTCGCCGCGAGGTCGCGGCGGGCCTTGGGGTTCCGGGCGTTGAAGTGGCTGGGCACCCGCATGGTCCCGAGCGGTTCGATCGGCCCGGGGACGTCGTGCGGCGAGAGCCGCCGCAGGTGGTGGTCCTCGGTGACGACCGCGGGCGAGGCACCCTCGCCCTTGCTGCCTCGGCTCGGCAGCACGACGACTGCGAGACCGCGGTGGCGACCGGCGGGGATCCGGATGATGTCTCCGATCCGCAGCGACTCGAGGGAGACCACCGCGGCAGCCTTGCGGGAGGCCGAGCGAGCCTTGGCGCCCTCCTTCTCGAGCCGGCGGATCTCGGATCGCAGCGCCGCGTACTCGGCGAAGTCCCCATGGTCGCACCGCATCGACTCCGCGTAGCCGGCCATGGCCTCCTCGTTGCGGCGCACGGTGTGCACGAAGCCCACGACGGCACGGTCCGCCTGGAACTGGGCGAAGGAGCTCTCGAGGATCGAGGTGGCCCGGTCGCGACCGACACCGTGCACGAGGTTGACGGCCATGTTGCAGGTCGGCTGGAAGCTCGACCGGAGCGGGTAGGTGCGGGCCTGGGCGAGCCCGGCGACGGCCTCCGGGTCGAGGCCGCGGCTCCACAGCACGACGGCGTGTCCCTCGATGTCGATGCCGCGCCGCCCCGCCCGTCCGGTGAGCTGGGTGTACTCGGCCGGCGTCACCTCGACGTGGCTCTCGCCGTTGAACTTCACGAGGCGCTCGATGACGACGGTCCGGGCCGGCATGTTGATCCCGAGGGCGAGGGTCTCGGTGGCGAACACCGCGCGAACCCGGCCGACGGTGAACAGCTCCTCGACGATCTCGCGGAAGGTCGGCAGCATCCCGGCGTGATGGGACGCGAAGCCGCGCGAGACCCCCTCGAGGAAGTCCCAGTAGCCGAGCACCCCCAGGTCCTCGTGGGCCAGTGCCTGGATCCGCTCCTGCACGAGTCGGCGGTTTCGCTCCCCCTCGGCGTCGGAGATCAGGCGGGTGCCGCGGGCGAGCAGCTGGGCCACCGCGGCGTCGCAGCCGGCACGACTGAAGATGAACGTGATGGCCGGCAGCAGCCCGTCCCGGTCGAGCCGGGTGACGACCTCGGCACGGGTCGCTCCCCCGCCGGGCCGGCTCCCTCGGGCGAACCCGCCGT
>NZ_JAKDLO010000165.1 GCF_030452765.1 Intrasporangium sp. | reverse complement strand
GCCCCCGGGGCTTTGGCCTGCGGCACCTTCCGGGTCACAGGCCCCGTCCGGGGCGCCCCCCGGGCGGCGGCCACGTGCGGGGCCCGGGCGCCGAGACCCGCGTGCCCGGCCACCGATCCACGGACACCCTTGCCCGGCGCGAGCAGTGAGTCGCCCCCGGCCACGAGGATGACGGAGCCTGGCCCTGTGCCTCGGACGACCTCGGTCGTCAGCACGTCGCCCGGGCCGAACACGTGCCCGATCGCTGCCGCCGAGAGCAGCTTCGTCGTCGAGGCCGGCACCCGAGGCACGGCACCGCCGTCGTCGAGCAGTACCGTCCCGGTCTGCCCGTCCCGCACGACCAGGGAGGCGTCCGCGAGCGCCGGTAGCGCGAGGACCGGCTCGAGCTTCCTGCGCAGCCCCGCCGTGCTGGGTGCCGAGCCTGCGCCCGAGAGCGAGCCGAGCGGCATACCGACCGACGTGGAGGGGGTGGGCTGTGGAACGACCGGCAGGGTGCGCGTGCCCGGCGTCGCGGTCGGCGGCGGTGGCGGGAGCGGGCGGGTCGTCAGGACGCCCGGAACGGCGCCGCCCGCGTCGAGTGCGGCATAGCCGAGCAGGACGGCGAGGCTCGCCCCCGCGACCAGCGGCACGCGCCCGATCGAGCGCTTCACCCGTACACCACCGTCGCCCTCTGTTCCCTGACTCCCACGCGTGCGCAAGACTGTCCCCGGACATTCTGACAGCAGCCGAGCCCCGAGCCGGCGCAAGAGAGAGGCACCAGGGTGCAGTTCGACGTCACGATCGAGGTCCCGCGCGGCCAGCGGAACAAGTACGAGATCGACCACGAGACCGGTCGGATCCGCCTGGATCGCTTCCTCTTCACCTCGATGGCCTACCCGACCGACTACGGCTACATCGAGGCGACGCTCGGCGAGGACGGCGACCCGCTCGATGCCCTGGTCATCATCCCCGAGCCGCTCTTCCCCGGTGTGGTCGTGAAGGTGCGACCGATCGGCGTCTATCACATGGACGACGAGGCCGGCGGCGACGACAAGATCCTGTGCGTGCCCGTCGACCCGCGAATGGACGTCTACCAGAAGCTGTCCGACGTCGATCAGTTCAAGCTGGACGAGATCAGGCACTTCTTCGAGCACTACAAGGACCTCGAGCCGGGCAAGCATGTCGAGGGCTCCGACTGGGCGCAGCGCGAGGCGGCCGAACAGATCGTCGGCGAGGCCCTGGCCCGGGCGAAGGAGCACGGCTTGACGACACGACGCTGGGCGATGCCGAAGGGCCACTGAGTGCGGCTACGGATCTTCACCGAGCCGCAGCAGGGCGCAACCTACGACGACCTGCTCTCGGTTGCGCAGTCGAGCGAGCAGCTCGGCTTCGAGGGGTTCTTCGGCTCCGACCACTACCTGCACATGGGCGGTGCCGGTGGCCGGGTCCGACAGATGCCTGGGTGACCCTCGCCGGGCTGGCGCGGGAGACCACCACGATCCGGCTCGGCACGCTCGTGACGTCGGCGACGTTCCGGCTGCCGGGGCCACGGGCCATCGCGGTCGCCGGCGTGGACCGGATGAGCGGCGGACGGGCTAGAGCTCGGCCTCGGCGCGGGGTGGTTCGAGCAGGAGCACCTGGCCTACGGGATCCCGTTCCCGTCGGCGGGGGAGCGCTTCGACCGCCTCGAGGAGCAGCTCGAGGTGATCACCGGTCTGTGGGCGGTGGTGGTGCGACGCGACTGCACACCGTTCTCCACGACTTGACAAGGCTGCTCGTCGACTCGACTGATGATCATCGCTATCGGCCTCGGACATCGCTCCGAAATCCACCGAGAGGTGTAGTGCTTGTGCCGCGCGTCGATTGGTCGGCGGAGCAGCGCTCAGGGCAACCTGGCGGCGCCGGGTCAGCTACCCACGTGTCGGTCCGCTACAGGTCGAGGACCACCGCCAGGGCGTTGTCGACCCGTTCCATCTCGTCGATGGTCAGGAAGCCGATCGGCTCGGTGAGGTGGTGCTCGTGTCAGAGGCTAGCCGGGTCTGCGATCGTCACTCGGGCTCGGTTCCGGG
This sequence comes from Intrasporangium sp., assembly GCF_030452765.1. Taxonomy (GTDB): domain Bacteria; phylum Actinomycetota; class Actinomycetes; order Actinomycetales; family Dermatophilaceae; genus Intrasporangium_A. Next base: position 7,603 of record NZ_JAKDLO010000165.1, on the reverse strand, counting down.
CGACCCGACCCCCGGCAACATTACATAGATTATCTATGTATACTGCCGACCCATGACCGATCGGCAGACCGCAGCGAACGACCTGCTCCGTGCTGCAGCGCGCCTGAACCGATGGGCGAGCCAAGCGGCAGCGTTCGAGATCCCCTACGCGCAGGCTCGGTTGATCGCCGTCATCGACGAGCTGCAGCCGGTGCGAGTCAGCGCGCTGGCCGATGCGGACCACAGCAGCCAGCCCACGGTGACCGCCCAGGTCCGGCGGATGGAGCGCGCCGGCTGGGTGCGACGTCACGCCGACCCGAGCGACGCCCGGGCCTCCCTCATCAGCCTGACGCGGGAGGGAGCGACCGCCCTCAGCCAGGTCCGTGCGGCTCGGGCCGGCGTCATCGACCCCTTCCTCGACCGTCTGGACGATCCCGCGCTCGACCGGGTCCGCGTGGCCGTGGACCTCATCACCGAACTGCTCGACCTCGCCTCGAGCGGTCCCTCCCGAAAGGACGCCTGACACCGACATGTGGCGCCAATCCAAGACCGTCTGGTCGGTCGCCTTCGCGTGCGTGATCTCCTTCATGGGGATCGGCCTGGTCGACCCCATCCTCAAGCCGATCGCCGACGAGCTCGGCGCCGGGCCCGCGCAGGTATCGCTCCTGTTCACCAGCTACATGGCGGTCATGGGAGTCGCCATGCTCGGCACCGGCTGGGTGAGCAGCCGCGTCGGGGCGAAACGTGCCCTGATGCTCGGGCTCGTCCTCATCATCGCGGGCTCAGCCTTCGCCGGGATGCAGGACACGGTCGGCGGGATCGTCGCCTTCCGGGCGCTCTGGGGCCTGGGCAACGCCCTGTTCATCGCGACTGCGCTGTCCACCATCGTCAGCGCGGCCACCGGCTCGGTCGGCCAGGCGATCATCCTCTACGAGGCGGCTCTCGGAGTCGGGATCGCAGCGGGGCCGCTCCTCGGCGGTTGGCTCGGCAGCATGTCGTGGCGGGCTCCCTTCTTCGGGGTCGCCGCCCTCATGGTCGTCGGGCTCGTCGCGACCACGCTGACTCTGCCACCGATGCCGCGCTCCGCTCACCCGTCGTCGATCCTCGCCCCGATCCGTGCCCTGCGTCACCGAGGCCTGCTCACCGTCGGGGTCACCGCGCTGCTCTACAACTTCGGGTTCTTCACGCTGCTCGCCTTCACGCCGTTCCCGCTCGACATGGGGGCGCAGGCGATCGGCCTGATCTTCTTCGGCTGGGGCGTCCTGCTCGCGACGACCTCGGTCTTCGTGGCCCCGAGGCTGCAGCGTCGTGTCGGCACGCTCCACGGTGTCGTCGGAGCCCTCCTCGGCTTCGCGACCGTGCTGGCCGTCATGGGTTTCGGCGCACACAGCAAGCCCGTGCTCGTGGTCGGTGTGGTCGTCTCCGGGGCGTTCCTCGGGATCAACAACACCCTCATCACCGAGACCGTCATGAAGATCGCTCCCGTCGAGCGGCCGGTCGCGTCGGCGGCATACAGCTTCGTCCGGTTCGGCGGCGGCGCAGTCGCGCCCTGGCTCGCCGGGGTCCTCGGGGAGCGGTGGGTCCAGCTGCCGTTCTGGGTCGGCGCGTCCGCCGTGCTCATCGGCATCGCGGTCCTGCTCACCGCTGCACCGCTCATCCGCCGCATCGACGAGCAGCCGGGCCACGGTGCCGAGCCCGTCGGTTCCGAGATCGAGGCCGAGGCGGTGACGCTCGGCGACGCCTGACCGCGCCCACCGCCGGTCGGCCAGCGCCTCGGCGAGGTCCATCTCGCCGCTCCAGACCTGCACGGTCTCCCGGCCGTCGTCATCCCAGCGGAGCCGGGCGAACCGGTGACGGCCGGCATACCAGGCAGGCGACCCCTCGTGCGAGGCACCCAGCACGGCGCCCGGCAGCCGCTCGGCCATCCGGTGGACGTCGTCCCCCGTGGCCATCCATCGACGGTAGCGGCCCGCGAGCCTGCGGCCGGGTCAGTGGAACGTGATCGTGTTGCTGCCCCCGCGCATGGCGTCGTAGCCGTCGGGGTCGATCGCGAGCATCGCCCTGCGAGTCTTGCCCCGGTACCGGAAGATCTGGATGAGACCCAACGCCCAGATGAGGTACTGAACGGCCATCGCGGGCCGGAACGCCTCGAGCGTCCACTCGGACGGCCCACCGGGCGCAACCCGGTCGAGGACGATCCCGATGAGGGCGACGGCCACGAGGGTCGCGATGAAGCCGCCGGTGTTGACGATCCCGGTGGCGCTGCCGATCCGGGTCGGCGGGTTGAACGTACGAGCCAGGTCGAAGCCGATCAACGAGCCCGGACCCCCAGCGGCCATCACGACGACGAGCACGACGAGCAGCCACATGGGGGCCTTACCGGGCCAGAGCAGGACCACGGTCCACGCGGCGATCACCGCACCGACGATCCACAGCACGAGCGTCGAGCGGGAGAACGGGAAGCGCATGGTCAGCGACCCGAACAGGACGCTGAAGACCATCGACCCCCCGACCATGACCATGAGCAGCGCGCTCGCGCTCAGCGACGAGAGGCCCTCCCCCGAGATGAGGAACGGGAAGCCCCACAGCAGCGAGAACACGTTGGCCGAGAACTGGGCCGTGAAGTGGCTCCACAGCCCGAGTCGCGTGCCCGGCACGTGCCAGGCATTGCGCAGGCTGCGCGCGAGCGCCCGCAGCCGGAGCGCGTCGCGCGCCTGGTCACCATACGGGCTGTCGCGGACGAACAGGACGAGCAGGACACCGGTGAGGGCGCCCACGCCGGCCGAGACGGCATACGACGGCGTCCACCCGAAGTGCGCCAGGGCGAAAGCGAGCGGGCCGGCAGCGAGCAACGCACCGATCTGCCCCAGCAGCCCGGTCAGCTGCGACACCATCGGGGACCGACGGGCCGAGAACCACAGCGCGACCAGCCGCATGACCGAGATGAAGACCATCGCGTCGCCCATGCCGAGGAACACCCGGCAGACCAGCGCGGCGGGCAGCGTGTCGACGAACGCGAAGGCGAGCTGGGCCGCGGTGAGCAGAGTCAGCCCCACGCCGAGGAGCCGCTTGGAGCCGTACCGGTCGAGCAGCGCACCGACGGGCAGCTGCATCCCGGCGTAGATCGCGATCTGGACGATCGTGAAGAGCGACAGCTCCGAGCTCGAGATGTCGAACCGCTCGGCCGCGATGACGCCCGCCACACCGAGCGAGGTCCGGTGGAAGACGGCCAGGACGTAGACGGCGATCGCGCTGCCCCAGACGAGCCAGGCCCGCCGGCCGTCGATGGCGTAGCGCTGGACTCGGGCGGCTCCGGTGCTCACGGTCGTCGATGCCGGACGCGCGAGATCGGCGCCGCCGTGGCGCAGTTGCAGGTCGGTCGCCGACTCACTGGGTCATCGGGATGGACGGCTTCGGCGCCTTCGGGACACAGTCGACGATCGCCTTGGCAACCGTCTTGCTCATGTCGGGGTGGAAGACGCTCGGGACGATGTAGTTCGGGTTGAGCTGCGAGTCGGAGACCACCGAGGCGATCGCCTCGGCAGCCTTGATGAGCATCTCGGTCGTGATGTCGGTCGCCCGGGCGTCGAGCAGCCCACGGAAGACGCCGGGGAAGGCGAGGACGTTGTTGATCTGGTTCGGGTAGTCGCTGCGGCCCGACGCGACGACCGCCGCCCGCTGGGTCGCCTCGAAGATGTCGACCTCGGGGTCGGGGTTGGCCAGGGCGAAGACGACCGGCTTCGGCGCCATCTCCTCGATCCACTGGGGCTCGAGGATCCGCGGAGCGCTGACGCCGATGAACACGTCGGCACCCTGCAGACCGTCACGCAGCGTGCCCCGCAGGCCGCGTGGGTTGGTCTGCTCGGCGAGTCGGCGCCACGCGGGGGTCAGGGACTCGTCGTCCCTGTTCAGCAGTCCCGGCCGGTCGAAGACGGTGACGTCCACGGCACCGGCGGACAGGAGCAGCTGGACGATGGCCGAGCCCGCGGCGCCCCCGCCGGAGACGAGGATGCGCGCCTCGGGGAGGGGCTTGTCGATGATGCGCAGGGCGTTGGTCAGTGCCGCGAGGACGACGATGGCCGTGCCGTGCTGGTCGTCGTGGAAGACCGGGATGTCGAGGCGCTCCCGCAGCCTGGCCTCGATCTCGAAGCACTTGGGGGCTGCGATGTCCTCGAGGTTGATCCCGCCGAAGCCCGGTGCGATCAGCTCGACCGTGCGGACGATCTCGTCGACGTCGGTCGTGTCGAGGCAGATCGGCCACGCGTCGATGTCTGCGAACCGCTTGAAGAGGGCCGCCTTGCCCTCCATCACCGGCAGCGCCGCCCCCGGGCCGATGTCACCCAGGCCGAGGACGGCCGTGCCGTCGGTCACGACCGCGACGCAGTTGCCCTTGATCGTCAGCTTCGGGATGTCCTCGGGATGCTCGTGCAGGGCCATGCTGACCCGGCCCACCCCGGGGGTGTAGGCCATGGCGAGGTCCTGACGGTTGCGCAGGTTGACCTTGGACTCGACGCTGATCTTGCCCCCGAGGTGCAGCAGGAAGGTCCGGTCCGAGACCTTGTGCACCCGGACGCCCTCCAGCGTCTCGATGGCATCGACGATCTCGCCCGCATGGTCGGCGTCGGACGCGGAACAGGTCAGGTCGATCACGAGCCGGTCCGGGTGCGAGTCGACGATGTCGAGGGCGGTCGTGATTCCCCCGGTGTCGGCTACCTTGATCGCGAGCTGCCCGATGACAGCCGGATCGGTCCCGGCGTGGATGCGCACGGTGATGGAGTAGGAGGCGGCAGTCGCCCTGGCTCGGTGGCTCGAATCGGTCACGCCGCATATCGTCCCACCGCGACGCTCCGTTCCGCGACTCCGTCCGTATGCCGCCCTCCCGACCCCGCCGAGAGGCCGGCCCATCGAGTTCCCCCGATGTGCGAGCAGGTCTCCAGACGCGGTCCTTCGACCCGCGCGGCGATGGAGCAGGCCAGGGTCGCAACGATGGCGTCCTCACCCGGGACAATGGGCGCCGTGACGACATCCGGGGAGCAGGTGGACCTGACGGCGGAGCCGAGGCGCACCATGGGCCTGACCGGGTCGGAGGTGGCCGAGCGCGTCGAGCGTGGGCAGACGAACGAGCTGGCCGAGCGCACGTCACGGTCGTTCGGCGAGATCTTCCGGGCCAACGTCCTCACCCGGTTCAACGCGATCCTGGGCGCTCTGTTCGTCCTCGTCATGACGACGGGGAGCTTCGCCGACGGCGTGTTCGGCATCGTCCTGGTCGTCAACTCCGGCATCGGGATCGTCCAGGAGTACCTCGCCAAACGCAAGCTCGACCGGCTTGCGCTGCTCAACGCGCCGCAGACCCGGGTGGTCCGCGACGGCGAGCTGCGCGTCATACGGACGGGCCAGGTCGTCCTCGACGACCTCATCGAGCTGCGCACGGGAGACCAGGTCCCTGCGGACGGGACGTTGCGAAGCTCGACGGGACTCGAGCTCGACGAGTCGAACCTCACCGGCGAGGCCGACCCGGTCCACCACCTGCCGGGCGACGAGATCCGTTCCGGCACAATGGTGGTCGCCGGGATGGGAAGGTTCCACGCGAGCGCGGTCGGGGCCGACGCGTACGTCAACCGGATCGCCGCCGAGGCCCGCCGCTTCACCCGGACCCACTCGGAGATCCAGTCGTCGATCAACCGGCTGCTCACCTACATCACGTGGGTCATCATCGTCTCACTGCCGCTGCAGATCTGGTCGCAGTGGCGGGCCGTCGGGGCGCAGGGGTGGCAGGCGGTCGTCATCCGTTCGGCCGCAGGTCTCGTCGGGCTCGTGCCCGAGGGTCTCGTCCTGCTCACCTCGATCGCGTTCCTGCTGTCCGCGGTCCAGCTGGCCCGCCGCCAGGTCCTCGTGCAGCAGCTGCCTGCGGTCGAGGGCCTGGCACGGGTCGACGTCGTGTGCCTGGACAAGACCGGCACGCTGACCGTCGGGGAGATCGTCTTCGAGGACGTAGAGGCACTGGGTGACGCCTCGACCGCAGAGCTGCGGCAGGCACTCGGCGCGCTGGCCGACGACCCGGACCCGAACGGCACCCTCGCCGCGGTCGCGGCAGCAGTCACGCCGCCGACCGGGTGGGTGCGGAGCGGCACGATCCCCTTCACGTCGGAGCGCAAGTGGAGCGCCGGCTGCTTCGGGGAGCGGGGCACCTGGCTGCTCGGCGCCCCCGAGGTCCTGCTGCCCGACGGGAGCCCGGGACGAGAGCGCACCGCCGAGCTCGCCGCGACGGGCCGGCGGGTCGTCGCGCTGGCCCGCAGCAACGCGCCCCTGACCGAGCCGGCACTGCCGAGCGACCTGCGACCGGCTGGGCTGGTCCTGCTCACCGAGCAGGTGCGCGACGACGCCCACGAGACTCTTGCCTACTTCGCCGAGCAGGACGTCGCGATCAAGGTCGTCTCGGGCGACAACCCGCAGACCGTGGCCGCCGTCGCCCGACGGGTCGGTCTCGACGCCGGAGAGCCCGTCGATGCCCGGAGCCTCGGTGAGGATCCGGAGTCGCTGCGCGAGGTGGTCCGTGGCACAACGGTGTTCGGTCGGGTCAGCCCGGAGCAGAAGCGGGCTCTCGTCCACGCCCTTCAGGCGGACGGGCACGTCGTCGCGATGACCGGCGACGGTGTCAACGACGCGCTCGCCCTCAAGGACGCCGACATCGGCGTCGCCATGGGCAACGGTGCCCAGGCGACCAAGGCCGTCGCCGAGCTCGTCCTGCTGGACGGACGGTTCGCCCACCTGCCCACCGCGCTTCACGAAGGTCGCCGGGTCATCGGCAACGTCGAGCGTGTCGCCAACCTCTTCGTCGCAAAGAACGCGATGAGCCTGGTGGCGATCGTCGCGACGGCTCTCATGGCGACGGCGTTCCCGTTCCTGCCCCGCCACCTGACGCTCGTCTCGTCGGTGACGATCGGCATCCCGGCCTTCTTCCTCGCGCTGGGCCCGAACCGGCGCCGCTACGTGCCCGGCTTCCTCGGCCGGATCCTGCGCTTCGCGGTGCCGGCCGGCGCCGTCGCCGGGTTGTCCGTGATCGTCTCGTACCTCGTCGCGGGCAGCCGCTACGGAGTGCCACGTGACGAGTTCCTCGACCGGTGCTCCCTCGCGGCGAGGGCAGTCGACACCGCCTGCCGCCAGCCCGGCACCGGCGCGACGATCACCCTGCTCGTCGTCTTCTTCTGGATCCTCGCGATCCTGTCCCGGCCGTTCCGGCTGTGGAAGGGCATGTTGCTCGGTGCGATGGTCCTGCTCGCGGTCCTGGCCTTCGTGGTACCGGCCGCCCGGGAGCTGTTCACCTTCAGTGCACCGGCGGCCCTCGTCCGGGAGTCACTGGCGGTCGGCCTAGCCGGCGGGGTGCTCGTCGAGCTGGTGCACCAGTGGGTGGTCCGGTCGCGCTCGCGCCATCCGCAGACTGGGTCGCGCAGGGAGCCGCGGCGTGGCCGGGTGGATCGGTAGGGCACGCCGGCACGGGCTGCGTCGGTTCGCCCTCGCCTGACTTGGTCCGCGCCCCCCGTCCCTCGGCTCCCGAGCGCGGTATGCCGCCGCGCCGGGGGGGGCCGGGCGCCCCCCCGGGGGGCGGCCACCCCCCCCCCGGCGA
>NZ_JAKDLO010000164.1 GCF_030452765.1 Intrasporangium sp. | reverse complement strand
CGATCGGGAGAACTGCACTCTCGAACGGGATTACTGCACGTTCGATGCGGATTACTGCACTCTCGATGGGAGGGAGGGGAGGGGAGCTACTTCGTCACGGCGAAGGTCCCGCGCGCCCCGCGCTCGGCGTCGATCATGATGTGGTTGACCATCGAGTAGTGGCCGGCCTCCGGGAAGGTCAACTCGACGAAGCCGCCCTGTGCGGGCATCAGGTCCAGGGCCTGGGAGCCGCCGGAGTGGTAGCCCGGCGGGTCGAGGGGGCCGCGGCCGTCCTTGAGCAGGTAGGTGCCCTCCTTGTACACGGTGTCGAACTGGGTGCCCACGACGTGGAAGGACAGCGGCCGGTTCGGGCCGATGTCGAGCACCCAGATGCGCACCCGCTCGCCGACCTTCGCGGTGAGCGGCCGGTCGACATACTGGTTGACGAAGCCGTTGAACATCAGTCCGTCCGGCTGGTCGGCGGCGACCTTCGTCGCGTTGACCGGGTCGCCCTGAGCGCCGAGGTAGAGCTCGGTCTGGCTGATGACGTACGAGTGGTCGACCTTCGGCAGGCCCGGCGGCTCGATGACGATGGCGCCCGCCATGCCTGCGGCGATGTGGGTCGACATCGGCATCGTCGAGCAGTGGTACATCCAGATGCCCGAGCGCTCGGCGGTGAACCGGTAGACGAGGGACTGACCGGGCTGGATCGTGCGCATCGGCAGGTCGGGCGCGACCTCGCTCGCATGGAAGTCGACCGAGTGCCCGATGGTGCCCTTGTTGACGAGCGTGACCTCGAAGGTGTCGCCGACCCGCCCGTGCAGCACCGGCCCGATCGAGGTGCCGTTGTAGGTCCACCGGACCTGGCTGACCCCGGGTGCCACCTCCGTCTTGACGTCCTCGGCCGTGAGGGTCACCTTGTGGATCTTCTCGTCGGTGAGCGGCGGCAGGACGGGGTCGTATGCCGTGAATCCGGTCGGCCACTGCTTCAGGAAGTCGATCGTGGGGCTGGGCCCCGTCGCGTCGGCGTGCGTCATCCCGGGCATCGTGGAGCCGCCCATGCCGGAGGCCGAGTCGCCCGGGCCGGACCCAGAGCCACCCCCGCCCGACGCGGCGCCGTCGCCCGACGCGGACCCAGCCGTGCCCGAGCCGGTCACGTCGACCTTGAAGACCATCCCCATCTGCCGGTGCCCGACGACGGAGCACCAGCCGTCGATGGGCGCGCCGACGACCCCGACGTCTACCGTCGCCTTCTCGCCCGGGGACAGGCGGGGGCTCTTGGCGCCGTTGGCCAGGACGAGGTCGTGGATGTCCGTGGGGTCGGTGTTGACGAGGTTGACGACGAGCTTGTCACCGACGGGGACCGACACCTCCGCGGGGTGGAAGCGCATGCCCTTGGCCGTGACGGTGACCGTCGTCGTGTGCCCGGTCGGGGTGACCTCGGCCGACGCCGCTCCCTGGCCGGCCGCGGTGGTCAGCCCGGCGGCGGTGGGGTCGAGCCCGACGCCGAGCGTGGCCCCGACGGCGATGACGGCGACCGAGGCGATGAGCTGGGGTCGCGACCAGGTCTTGGGAGAGGTGTCGACATGCCGCACGCCCGGGGTCGCGGGCTTCTTCTCCAGCGCCCGCTTCGCCTTGATCGAGGCGATGATCCCGCGCAGCAGCAAGGGGATCGAGACCGCGAGTGCGACGAGGGTCAGGACCGACAGGACGACGCGGACCAGGCTCGGCACGGGCAGCAGGCACAGGGCGAGCCCGAGGTTGGCGACCGCCACCCGCAGGGTGCTCCACCGCTCGAGCTCGGCCATCCCGGCGCGGAGTACGGATGGCCCGCCGCCGATGACGACGGGCAGCAGGTAGCTGAGCGCCCCGAGCAGGACCTGGAGGGCGAAGCCGACGACGAAGATCGTCGTGAGGATGCCGTAGTTGTCGGCCAGGGCCGCCCATGAGCCGCGCGTGGCCAGGGACCAGGCCATCAGTCCGAGCCCGACCGGCAGCCAGACGAGCCCGGCCCCGGCAGACATCGTCGGGAACGCCGAGGGCGGCCGCTGCCGGGCCGCCGTGAGGATCGGCCGGTAGACCCACAGGGTGCCGACGAGGTAGGCGACGACCCCGATGGCGCCGAGCCGCGCCTCGTCGAGCAGCGGCCCGACGATGACGAGGAGCAGACCGACTCCGAGGATGGGCAGGGCGTGCTTGGAGGCGGACTCGGCGTTGGGCGCCATACGGGTGCGCAGCATGGTGGGCCACAGCGTGACGAGCGTGCCGAGCACGGTGAGCCCGATCCAGCCGAGCAGGTTCGTCATGGAGTGCGCGACGAGCAGCCGGCCCTGCCAGGGGTCGGCCAGCCCCCGGGCGAGCAGCACCCCGAACAGTGCCCCGACGGGGAGCAGCAGGGCAGCGACGACGTAGTAGCGCACCGTGATCCGGAACCGTCCCGGCAGCGCGGCCCGCAGCCGTCGCACGAGCATGACCGCGTGCCAGAGCACCGCGCCCGAGATGAGCGTGCCGCCGGCGATGGTGAGGGGCCAGATCGAGGTCGGCACCCCGATGAAGACGGCGATCGCGCCGATGTGGAAGATGCCGAGCCGGATCGACTGGACCCGCCGCTCCTCGAACCCCTCCCTCGTCCTCAGCAGCGCGTCGGTGAAGTGGACGCTCCACACCATCGCCGAGTGGGTCACCGCACCGAGGACGACGAGATGCACCATGAGCCACCGCGACGACGCGAAGAACGGGTGCACGAGGCTCACGACGAGTGCGACGAAGAGCCAGATGAGGACGGGGCGGTCGCGCATGAACCACGATCCGCGGGTGTTCATGAGGGTCTCCGGGTCGAAGGAGTGAAGGGTATGCCGCTGGGCCCCGTCCCAGCCTCTCCTCGGGTCGCGCGCCGGGCGCGGGACGCCTGCCGCTTGGGCGGGCGCGCGACGCTCGAGCCGATGGCGACGAGGAAGAACAGGAGCAGGGCGGCCACGTTGACGACGGATCCAGCCTGCCAGATCGGGTATCGGCCGACCACATCGCCGAAGATGATGCGCATCACGAGGCCGACGTGCATGAGGGCGAGCGGTCCCCACATGACCGCCCGATAGGGTAGCGGCCGGCGCAGGACCGCGGGCAGGATGACCGGTGCGTGGGCCATGACCATCGAGATGGCGAAGCCGAGCATCACGGAGTGCACGACGAGGTCGTAGGTGCTCCCCTCGGTCTGCGCGCCGCCCACGATCCAGGCGAGCGCCGCCACGAACAGCCAGACGTAGCCGCCGAGCAGGGCCGCCGCGCTGAAACGGGGCAGGCCGGTCGCCCGGATCGTCTTGCGCGCCACGTCATGCCGGACCAGCCACACGACGAGGGAGGCGATCACGAGGCCGGTCAGCCGCGCGCCCGTGTCCGGCCAGACCAGGGTGGCCACCAACGTCATGGTCAGGGCACTCGCGTGCAGGACCAGGGTGCGCCCTCCCGTGTTCGGCATGGCGAGCCGGGCAAGCTCGACCCGCTCGGCGCAGATGGTCAGCACGACGAAGCCGACGAGCCAGGGCATGAGCCACGGGACGCCGACCTTGAGCCAGAGCACTGCCCCGATGGCCAGGTGCACGGCGCCGAGGAGCTCGACGATGACGACGTCGTCGTGGTTGCGCCGCCACAGCGCGGCGTAGACCGCGACGAAGGCGAGGGCGCCCTCGACGAGGAGGAGCCGACCGAGGGCGAGCGGTGCGGGGGTGAGCAGCACGATCCCGCCGAGGCCGAGCAGGAGGGGAGCGGCATACCCGAGCGGGTGGCGCAGGGCGACCGCGCGCTCCATGGCGATGAGGGTGCCGAGGAACCCACCGACCATGAGCATCCCGTGCAGGTCTGCGAGGCGGGCCGCCGACACCGGCGCCCCGACGCCCACGAGCAGGAGCGCCGCATCGACGCCGGCCAGCATGGCGATGCCCGCCGGGACGAGGAAGACGGCGCGCGAGAGCGTCTGGCGGGCGCCAGGATTTTTCACGGTCTCAACTGTAGATAACGGGCGCGCCCCCGCCAAACTCCCGCCGGCCAGCCCGCGTCACAGCTTCCCGTCACAGCTTCCCGTCACAGCTCCCGCCACAGTGCGGTGCCGACTGGACTTGCTTTTCCACGGCGCCCTCCGTGTAAACTACTGAATGTAGTAGTACGACCGGTAGCAGTGCCCGAGCCCTGACCACTTCGAGGACCCGCGATGACCGACATCGACTTCCCCCTCTGGCTGCGCGCCACCCACCTGGTCAACTTCTTCCTCATCGGGCTGCTGCTCCGGTCCGGCTGGCAGATCATCGCCACGCATCCGCGCCTCTACTGGCGCAGCGACTGCGGGCCGGGGACGGAATGGTTCAAGTTCACCAAGCGCGTGGTCCCTCCGGAGGAGGGCGCCTACACCGCCCACGACGACGAGCTGCAGCCGCCGAGCTGGCTCACCCTCCCGGGCGGCCGGAACCCCGGGCTCGGTCGGCACTGGCACGGCCTCTTCACCATGCTCTGGGTGCTCAACGGCCTCGTCTACGTCGGCCTGTTGTTCGCCACGGGAGAGTGGCGCCGCATCGTGCCGACGTCCTGGGACGTCATCCCCGAAGCGTGGGAGTCGCTGAAGATCTACGCCGGCTTCGGGGTTCCCTCGATCGAGCACTTCACTCCGTACGATGCGCTCCAGCAGCTCACCTACTTCTCCATCGTCTTTGTCGTCGCCCCGCTCATGATGGTGACCGGGCCGGTCATGTCACCGGCCGTCAGCAGCCGGTTCCCCTGGTACCCCAAGCTGTTCGGCGGTCGTCAGGCCGCGCGCTCCATCCACTTCATCGGGATGGTCATCCTGTCCGTCTTCATCGTCGGGCACGTCGCGCTCGTCTTCCTCACCCACCGTGAGTACAACGTCACGCACATGGTCTTCGGCGAGTACGACCCGGCGCGGGTCGCGCAGGCCACCACGACCATCCTCACGACGATCGCTCTCGTGCTGATCGTCTGGATCGCCATCAGCTACCTCAGCATCCGCAACCGCCGAGGCAGCCAGAAGTTCCTCTACGCCGCGCTCGAGCCGTTCCGCAGGCGGACGATCAACAAGTTCTCACCGCGCAACCGCAAGGCCCAGCCCTACACGGAGAAGGACATCTCGCCGTACCACTGGACCAACGGGCGCTACCCCGAGCCGGACGAGTCTGCGGAGTGGCACGAGCTGGCCTCGAACGACTTCCGCGACTACGTCCTGCAGATCGGCCCGTCGAGCGACCCCGAGCGGATCGTCCGGGTGCCGTTCGAACAGATCAAGTCCATGCCGCAGCACGAGCAGATCGTCGCGCACGCCTGCATGCAGGGCTGGACCGGTATCGCCAAGTGGAAGGGTCCCAAGGTCATGGACGTCATGGACCTGGCCGGCCCGCCACCGGCCGACGCGAAGTACCTGCTCGTCACCTCGTTCGGCCTCGCCCAGAGCATGAGCGACGGGCGACCGCTCGAGCCGTTCTACTCGTGCATCCCGATCCAGGACTGCCGCGAGGACGAGTCGATCTTCGCCTGGTCGATGAACGACAAGCCGCTGCCGTGGACCTTCGGCGCACCGCTTCGGATCCGGATCGAGTCCTACGTCGGCTACAAGATGGTCAAGTACATCCGCTCGCTGGAGTGGATCGCGGACTACAGCACCATTCAGGACGGCATGGGCGGGACCCGCGAGGACTCCGGCTACCAGGTCATCAACGCCCGGATCTGACCCTGCCACCCGTTCGGAAGTGACATGTCTGCTCCGGAATCGACCTCGATCCTGACCCCGGCACAGATGGCGAAGGTGCTCGGCGGGCTCACCTTCTCCACCGGCCTCGTCCTCGTCGTGCTCACCGGGGCCGAGCTGTTCACCTCGTCGACCCTCACGCTGACCGCCCGAGCGAGCGGGCGGATCACCTGGGGCCCGCTGCTGCGCAACTGGGTCGTCGTCTACGTCGCGAACTTCATCGGTGCCCTGACCACGGTCGGCCCCGTCTACTTCGGGGGACCTGGCGCAGCGCCGAGGGAGGCTGGGGGAAGGTCGTCCTCACGACGGCGTCATACAAGCTGCAGCACACCTTCACCGAGGCCTTCTTCCGCGGCATCCTCTGCAACCTGCTGGTCTGCCTCGCCGTGTGGGCGGCCTACTCGGGACGCACGACCACGGACAAGATCCTCGCGGTGACGATGCCCATCGCGCTGTTCGTGGCCTCCGGCTTCGAGCACTCCGTGGCGAACATGTTCATGGTGCCGCTCGGCATCCTCTACTGGACGACCTTCCGCCACCTCGAGGGTCGCAAGCAGCGCGCCGAGGCCACCGAGGCCGTCGACGCTGCGCGGGCCACCGAGGTCACCCCGCGCTGAGCTGCGGACCGGACCCGGTCGACCGGGCGCGGTCGGCAGGTCGGTCGACGGGTGGGGCACACTGGGTCAGCAGCCCGGTCAGCCGTGAAGGGACCGGCACCCCGACCCGAAGGAGCACGCCATGGCCTTTGCCACCTGCGCCGCCGACCGCCTGTCCCGTCTCGCCCTCGGCGCGGCGTTCGCCTGGCTCGGCTACGACGCGGCGACGAACCCGGGTGGTCGGGTCCAGCTCGCAGCGGAGCTCGGGATGCCCAACCCCGAGGTGGCGGTTCGCGTCAACGGCGGGGCGATGGTCGCCGGCGGTGCCGCCCTGGCCCTGGGCATGCTGCCGGGGGCTGCCGCCCTCGGCCTGGTGGCCTCCCTCGTCCCGACGACGATCGCCGGCCACGCCTTCTGGAAGGTGGACGACCCGAAGGCCCGTGCGACGCAGCGGACCCAGGTCCTGAAGAACATCGGCCTGGCCGGCGGGCTCCTCGCGGTCGCGGCACGCCGCTGAGCCACGACCCGACCCGTTCGCGTCGAGGGAACGGACCTGGCCGGCGGGGCGACGATGCAGCACGGTGACCTGGGGAGCAAGGTGCTCTGGGTGCTGCGCAACGCCCGGGCACACGCTGCCGACCCGGCGGTGCGTGCAGCCAGCGGTTTCGCCACCGGCGCAGGCCGAGCCCGAGCCGTCCACCGCTCCCAGGTCGGCCGTTGGGAGGGTGGCGCCGTCGCCGTGACGCACGACCTGGTCCGACGGTACGAACGGGTGCTGGACCTGCCCGAGGGCCAGCTGCTCGCCGCCATCGACGTGTTCAGCCGGACGATGCTGGTGCCCCCGTCGGTGCCGGTGCCGCTGCCCCCGCCCGGTGAGCCCGACCCGGACGAGACCCTCGAGCTCCTCGAGCGGGTCCTCGGCACCGAGCGGATGACGGGCGTCGACTGGGACCGGCTCTCGCGCAATCTCACTCGTCTCCCGCACGTCCTGCTCCGAGCCCGCGACTGGGAGGCCATCCTGCGCCGGTGCAACCAGGAGATCGGCCTCAGCCTCGAGCTCGACTTCGTCCTGCGCTATTACGCCGCAGTCCGATTCGTCTCTCACCCCAAGAGCGCGGTGCTCGCGGCGGATCTGGCCGCAGACGGACTGCGGGACCCGACCCGGCAGGTCTACGTCGACACCGCCTCGGTGCTGCGCTACACCTCCCATCAGGCCGCGATCGACGTGCTGATCGACCAGCTCCGGAACCCGACGAACGATCATGCGCTGCGGTCTGCGCTGATGGTGCTGACCTCACTCGTGCAACGGCGCACACTCCACCGCAAGAGCGTCATCGAGGCCACCCGCCTGTCCGTCGAGCACTTGCGCGACCCGCAACGCAGCTTCCTGGCCAGACGCGGCGCGGCCAGCTTCATCCATGCCGTGAACCTGCCGAGCAGGGAAAGTCTCGCCGCCGGCCTCACCGTTGACAACCAGGAGTTCGCCGCCTCGATCGTCCTGGCAGGTAGAGCCCGACGTCCCGACGACCTGCGTGACCTGCGGTTCCGGATCCGGCGCCGGCTCGCGCAGTCGCTCTCGCCTGCCGACCTCGAGGAGCCGGTGCTCGACTCCGTGATCGGTGCCGCGATCGGTGAGTCCAACGAGGAGACGAGCGGCAGCGCCCTGGCCGTGCTCATGCTCTCTCCGCAGGGGCCGGTCGTGGGCCGGGCCTACGTCGACGAGCTCGTCCAGTCGCTCATCGGCGGCGACCTGGTCGCAGCGCACGAGTGCCTAGCCGTCCTGTCCTGGCTCATGCGGCCCGAGTCCCTGGACGTTCTCACCGATCTGGCCAGTGACCCGGAGGTCGACGCCGAGATCGCCTATGAGGCGTTCAATGCTGTCGGCAATGCGGGCGAGCCGGCCGGCCCCACCCAGCGGGCCCGTGATGAGCTGCTCCACGATGGGCTGGTCACGGTGGTGCGGGAGACCACCAAGCCGCCGCCCCGTTCGGAGGGCCTGATCCGTGGGCACGCCTACGCCCTGGGCATGAGGGGCCGCTACGACCTGCTCAGCGCGGTCCTGGACGACCTCGACTCCGGCCGTCTGCAGGCGGCCTCACCCGTTGTCGAGGCGCAGGCCCGTGCGTTGCTCGGCTGGTGGCGTGACGTGCCGGATCATGTCCGACCGCTCCGCTGACACCGCCTCCGGTAGAAGGCATCCTCCGGTCGCAGGGCCGGCAGCCGTGCCTCAGCCGAGCCAGACCCCCGCATCCCACGCCGAGGCCAGCACAGCGGCATACGGGCCGATGTCGATGCCCTGGCGCTCGAGCCAGGCGTCCGAGCCGTAGGTCGTGTCGTAGCGCTCGCCCCGGTCACACACGAGAGAGACGATGCTGCCGGGCCGACCCGCCTCGTGCAGCTCGCAGGCGAGACGCAGCGCACCGTAGAGCGCGGTTCCGGTCGAGGCACCGGCGTGCAGGCCGGTGCGCTCGCGCAGGCAGCGCATCGCCGCGATCGAGGCGGCGTCGGGGACGCCCAGCATCCGGTCGACGACCGTGCCGATGAAGCTCGGCTCGACCCGGGGCCGTCCGATCCCCTCGATGCGCGAGGGCCGCGTCTCGTACGATGCGTCACCGCGCCAGCCCGGCAGGAACGCCGACCCCTCCGGGTCGGTGACGCAGATGCGCGTGGACACAGCGCGGTAGCGGACGTAGCGGCCGATCGTCGCACTCGTGCCGCCGGTGCCCGCGCCGACGACGACCCACTCCGGCACGGGGTAGCGCTCGAGCTCGAGCTGGGCGAAGACCGACTCGGCGATGTTGTTGTTGCCGCGCCAGTCGGTCGCGCGCTCGGCGTGGCTGAACTGGTCGACGTAGAGCCCGCCACACTCCCGGGCGATGCGGGCCGCCTCGTCGTAGACGGTCGACGGGTCGTCGACGAGGCGGCAGCGGCCTCCCTCACGTTGGATGAGGGCGATCTTCTCTGCGCTCGTCGAGCTGGCCATGACGGCGACGAACGGCAGCCCGAGCATCCGCGCGAAGTACGCCTCGCTGATCGCCGTCGAACCGCTGGAGGCCTCGACGACGGTCGTGTCCGGGCCGAGCTGGCCGTTGCACAGGGCGAAGAGGATGAGCGAGCGGGCCAGTCGGTGCTTGAGGCTGCCGGTCGGATGGGTCGACTCGTCCTTGAGATAGAGGTCGACCTGCGGGCAGCCGGGCAGCGGGACCGTGAGCAGGTGGGTGTCGGCGCTGCGGTTCGTGTCGGCCTGGATCAGCCGCACGGCCCGGGCGACCCAGTCGCGGTCGACCGGGTCGGCTGTGGACACGTCGACGAGGGGGGTGACTGCGGAGGTGGCCGTGGGTGCTGCGTCGTGGGTGGGCATGATTCGGAGCCTACTCAGACTCAGGCCGCGCGCCGCGCTGATGCGACGACGCGCGCCGCTTCGCAGGCCGCTGTCAGACCGT
>NZ_JAKDLO010000035.1 GCF_030452765.1 Intrasporangium sp. | reverse complement strand
GCGCTCATACAGAGCGCGTAACCCCCCGCTGTCTCAACCGACTTGACAGGTTCCGACAGGCCACCGCACTCGCGATGCTCGGTCGTGTCGAAAACCCTCAGACTAACCCCACCCACTGCGGCTGCCATCACGTTATTGGTCACACCGAATAGGACTTCCCACCCACCAAAGAGGTACGTCATACCTGCGGTGAGGCGGGGCGGACACGACGGCCCCGGCCGCACACCCGCACAACCCGGGCCATCCGCGGTGACAGGCGGGGTTTCCCGGAGGCCTCCCCCGGCGCCCACCTCATCAACCCCATGAGGACAGCCCTAGGCCTCGACCAGACCGATATCAAGGGAGGCTTGTTCGCTGACGGGCTCACCGCCAGCGGTGAGGTCAGCGCCCTTGGTAGTGGGTCCGTAGCGGCCGCGGCAGCTGAAGCCGGTTGACCGGCTCCCGGGTCTCCACCTCCCCGACGGGCGCATCGCCCACCACGACGCCGACCGGGCCGTCACCGATCTCGCGCCCCGTGCCCTGGTCGCGGCAGGTGAATACCACGCGCCGTGTTTGCACCCCGAGCTGGTTGCCTCCGCCGCCGGTCACCCGGCTGCTGGTCAGCTCGAAACCCAGATGATCGCCGAGATCACGTTCGACCCGCCGCTGCAGATCAGCGATGGCGTCATCCAGCGACCCACCGCCAGCAGCGAGGTCCACGTCTTTCGTGGCCTGGTGCGCGGGACCCCGGCCAGCATGCTCGTGCCCCCCTTCAGCAGCCACCCCGACTCCTCACCGTCAGCAAACACCCGGGACAAGAACCGGTCCACCCGGGCACTGACGATCTGCGCGTTCACATCAGGCCCACCCGCCCGGGCGCCGTTGCTCGCTGCGGCCTTGATCGCACTCGAGACCGCGGTCCAACTGGCGTACCCGCCCTACACCGTGACTATCCGAGCTTGGCTAGCGACCCGGGCAGCACCGCTCGTAGGACCAACGCCAGAGTGCTCAGCGGCCTGTGGACGAAACAGTCGGCACCAAAAGCGCGAACGAGCCCACCACCATGGACGCCAGCCCAGCCCCGCCGCGTGCGAGAAGGTGCGCCTGGTGGAGCGGACCCGACGACCCCTGCAGCGACGACGAGGTCGCCCTGCTCGACGCCCTCTTCTCGCCCTGAGCGCCTTCCCGCCGCGTCAGCGAGCGGCGGTGGGAAGGCCGCGTTGCGCAGTCCACTCAGCGCGGGTCATCCATGGTAGGTCGCCGAACTTGACCGCTGTCAACGGGGAGTCGGGGCCGAGCAGGACGTCGTACATCGCCTCACGGGTGGCCGTGCTGGGGGTTCGGACGTACTCGATGAGGTGCACCGCGCCACCGGCCGGCGCCTCGAAACCCGGCAGCGTCTCCGCCGCTGCGGCGGCAATCCCCGGCTGGTCCTTCTTCGCGTCAGTCAGGTGCCGCTTAGCGAGATTGACATCGCCGGCGTCGACATCCGTACCCCTCTCCGTCGAGAGGCGGTTGGACTTCTGCTCCACGAAGTTGCGTACGCCCGCGACCACCCGGTCCGCTGACGGCAGCTCGTAGTCCGGCAGGGTGGTCTCGAGTCGTTTGGCAGGGTCGATCGGGATCGACGGGTCCAGCGGCGTGTGGGGCAACCGGACGCCACGCCGGGCCCCGGGCGGCAGGAACAAGGCTTCGCTCAGCGCGCCGGAAGCCTGGTTTCCCGGTCCTATGAAGTCACCGGTGAATCCGGTATCCCGTGTGAAGCGGATGTAGTCGTCTAGGAGCATGAGGCGTTGCTCGCGTGTCAGGTGGCTGTACTGCCCTCGTCGTGCCAGGGACCGGATCTGGCTGATGGTCGCGACACGTTCGATCAGCTCACCTCGAGTCGGAGGGTTCTCGCCACGGGTGGTGGCCCAGTCGCGCCACTCATGATGGGTGTCGACGAACGTCCGGGCGTCCGTGAGGTAGCCCTCCCACAGGGCGTCGTCGCGGGCCGCCTTGATCTCGAGGCCGCGTTGTTGCCGCGGCGCTCTGGGTGGGGCCGGGATGTCCAGCACCCGTTCCTGCGCCCGCGTCGTCCGGGCCGTCATCACCGCGTTGACGAGGGCCTCAGCCTCGGCCGGGGCCTCTGCCACGCGTGCGGCGAGGCGCTCGAGCACGGTGTGGCTGCGCCCACCCAGTTCGGACTTGTACAACCCACGCCAGATGGCCGAGCCATAGGTGTCGAGGAGCGCCACGACCTGGGGATTGCTCAGCAACTTCCAGTGCTGCTTCTGCAGTCCCCGCAGTTGCAGCAAGGGATCCGCGAGCACCCGTAGGAGCGCGGGCAGCTGTTCAGCCGGAACGTCGCGCAGATTCTCGGCGATGGTCTTCGGGTTCGTCGTGCCGGCCTCCTGCAGGTGCGCCAGCGCGGCCTGAGTCGTGGGTTCGCCCAACAGCGGTTCGATCCGGGCGGCGAACTCCGCGACGTCACGCAACGTCCCCAAGGTGGTGCGGGCGACCACGGCGTTGGCACGCTTCCCGGCGAACGCACGCAGCGCCCGCATCTGCGCGACGTCCAGCCCTGCGTCGGCCATCATGGCTGCATGCTGGGCGCTGAAGTCGGTGTCCTCCAGGCCCGCCCGCAGCTCCCGGTCGAAGTCGAGCAGCCGCTCGTTGGCCTCGGCGATCCGGGCCGGGTCGCCGGTCTCGGCCGCTTCCCGAGCGGCTTGTTCGCGGGCAGTGAGCTCCTGACGCCGGTTGCGGACGGGCGGCGCCTCGCCTGCACGAGGCCCGGGGACGCGGGCTGGCGACGGCACGTCCTGACCGGGCCCGACGGGTCGGGGGGCCCCGGCGCCACCTGGGGCGGTGGGCGGCGTGGACCCCGGTGCAGCTGCCGGTAGGGCGAGTTGCGTTCGGCGGGCGCCGGGGAAGTCGTCGGGGATCTGCGGGACGGGCTCTCCGGTCTTCGCGGAGAAGTCCGCCAGATAGTCCTCGATCGTGGCGTACCGCTTCTGATACCTCTTGCCACCGGGTAGGGCAATGGCCACCTCATATGGCCGCGCGGTCCCGGGGTGATAGGCGTACTCGGTCACCTGCTGGCCACCTGCGCTGTATACCCGGATCCTGCCGTGCGCCGCTCGGCCTGTGCGCCGGGCTTCGGCTACGACGACAAGGAAGTCGCCGTCGGGTCCGCTGGGCCACCGGCCGCGGTTGGGCGTCTGCCGGGTCAGATGATCGGCGGCATGGCTGTGTTCCTCCAGGACCCAGCGTCCGGTGCGGGCCCGTTCGGGCAGGATCTCGTGCCAGTCGGGGTTGGACTCCCCGAGCTGCACCGCCGCCTCGTCCCCGATGACGACGAGGAAGTCGCCACTCTCCACGTTGCGCAAGAGGGCGACCTCAGCGAACGGCGTGGACCCAACTGCGTTGCCGAACAGGTCGGTGGCATACCGACGGGACAGGCTGCGGCCCTCGGGGGCCATGATCACCATTCCGTGCTCGATCGCGACCTGCTCCAGGCCGTCGTGGGCCGACGACGCCGGAGTGTCGGCGGCCTTGGCGGGCTCGCCGGTCCTCGCGTCCTCAGTGGGTCTGCGCTCCTGCGCAGACCTGCGCTCCTCGGTGGGTCTGCGCTGCTCGACGGGTGAATGCGATTCACCCGGACCAGCCTCGACGGCGGGAGTCTCCCGGGCCGGGGGAAGGTCGGGCTCCCCCGACCCCCTACCCTCCCGGGGGGTCGACGCGTGCCGGATCATCTGCGCCGCGTTAACGGCGAGCTGCAGCGACTGGTTCGCCGCATCGAGGAACGCCTCGGCGGCCAGCGCCGCCCGCTCGCCGGGTGAGGCGCCCGCAGGGATCGCCTTCAGTCGCTGCACGTAGCTGACGGGCACCATGATGATCGACGTCCCCAGCTGGACGTAGCCGTAGATCTCTACGCCGCGCTCCACCCAGCCCGCCGTCCGGACGAACTTGGACGACGCCGGCACAGCCCCTGCGATCGGACCCGCGATCGAGGCAGCAGCCCCGACGATCGCGAACACGTCCATCGTCGTCGTCAGGTCCAGCTCCAGGTAGCCACCCTCGTACCGTCGGTACATCCGGTGCGAGGCGACCGCCCCACCGGCCACGCCGCCGACAACCCCCAGCGCGACTGCCGCCGGCCCGGTCACGACGAGGCCGGCGATCGCAGCCGCGGTCGCAAGGCTCTCCAGCCGTTGCCAGAACCGCTCGGTGACTCCAGGGTGCGCCCGCAGCCTGGTCGGAACCGTGTTGCCTTCCAGCTGCTCCAGGAGGACATCCGGGAGCCGGATCCCGATCTCGCCCCGCCCGTAGGGGACCTTGCCGGCGAAGTCCTCGAACGCGCGAGCGATCGCCTCGGCCCTGCCTACCGCCCCACGGCTGCTGCTGCCGCCCTCGTACAGGTCGCGGTGGCCGCTCACCGACACGTCGACGAGCACCCAGTGCTGGTGCGCGACGGTGCTGTCGGACCGTTCCGCCAGCTGCATGACGACGGGCAGCACTCGCCCGTCGGCGTCCGGGACGAAAGCGACCTGCGGGTGGTAGCCGGCATCCTTGAGGTCGCTGACCTCCCCCAGGGTCCGCTGCTGGACCTCCATCTGGGTGACCGCGGCCTGAAGCCTCGCAAGCTCCCCCTTTACGGTGAGGTGCTTCATCTTCAGCTCCACCAGCAGGACGCGCGCCTCGAAGTCGGTCCACGTGTTCGGGGGCGTTCCCGTGGATTCCAGCTGAGTCAGCCGGCGAACCAGCTCGATCTGCTGCCGGGTGGCCGCAACCTGCGTCCGCAGCAACTCCGGCAGACTGGAGCGCTCGACTGCGACGAGCCGGTCCACCTGGGCCTGCTGGTCCCGGACCGCCTGCTGCGCGTCGGCCTGCTGGTCCGAGGGGGCCTGCTGGGCCTTGCCGGCGAGCTCGACGAGCGACGCCCGAGCAGCCTCCAGCTGCGTCGGGGCAACCATGCTGCGGGCCAGCTCCTGCGGCGACTGGACTCGCAAGGTGTACGCGGCGACGCTGGGCGCCCGGACGAATGGAGTGGGGTTGTCCTCCGTGGCGTACACCGGGCCGTGGGAGCTCACGCAGGTGACCAGGTAAACACCTGATCGGTCGAACCGGATGACCTGCTCGTTGTTTGGCTGACTGGCGAGGGCGACGAAGCTGCGGATCAGAGTGCCCGCGCCGCGGACCACCGCGTCCACCGCCGCCAAGTCGTGGGCCGCCAGCAGCTCGGCCGCGGACGAGGATCCGAGGTCCTCGCCGATGTCCCCGAACCCCTTCTGCAGGGTAGCCGCCCCCGCCTCCCGGCGACGTGCTCGCCGAGCCGCCTCGTCGACCGCTGTCCCGGCGGTGTCCTGGATGCGGACGAAGCGCCACGCATAGCCGCGAAGCGCCATCGGCCCGAAAACGGCGAACTCGCCCTCGATGCTCCAGTCGAGGCTCATCGTGAAGTGCAACGGGACGCCGGTGACGCCGAGGGCAGGTCCGTAGTAGCGAATCGACGACGGGTAGGGCTTCTGGTTCGGGGGTACGGCATCCGGGTCGACCTTGTCTTCGCCCGGCACGCCGATGGGGTCCGGCTCCGGTGCTGTGGCTGCGCCGGCTTGCTCCGCGCCGGCGTAGAGCGATCGGCCGGCCGTGAGGATGCGCTCCCAGACGACGTCAGCCTCATCGTGCTCATTCAGCCGGACGGCGGCCGAGGCCTCCGCCGTGCCCGAGTCCTTCATCCGCTCGACCGTGACCTGCTCAGCCGGCGTGGTGTCCGTGCGGCCAAGCGCGAGCCGCTTCGGCACACCCTCCGCGGCCCACATCCGGCGCAGCGTCTCGGGCCGCAGGTCACCGATCGTGTCCTTAGCCAGTGTGGCCAGCCGGAGGTGCTCGCTGTTCAGCCGAGCCTGCACGAGCGTGTTGATCCGGGTCGCCCAGGCCGGGAGCGGTTCGGTCTCCTCATTCGCCCCGCCCCCCCCGCCGCCGCTGTTCTCGCCGGAGCCAACTCGCGGAAGCTGGAGGACCGCCCAGACGAGCGGCATGTCGACGGAGTCCCGGAATCTCTTGTAGGCCGCCTCGTCTGTGGGGACGGGCAGGTCGATGCGGCTGCTGAGCACCGGGTCGAGGTCAGTACGGCTGATGGGCAGCCAGTCCTGGTGATCGCCCTGGAAGAGCTGCTCCACGGCGCGCGTACCGTCGGGGTTGGGCCGCCCAGGCCCGTAGTAGCCCGGGCTGAGAGGGTAGGAGTTCGCCGCCAGCCGGATCGTCGCCTGGCGCTGCTCGTTCCGGTAGAGGCGCATCGTCCGGCCGCTGATCACAACGACACCCGCGCGTGCGGCTGCGATCGTGAAGCTCCGCCCCAAGAAGTCGGTCACGTCGTGCACCACCCCCGACTCGGGGGGGGTCGGGATGACCGGCACGTGGGATTTCGGTTGATGCTGCGAGGGCTGCCGCCGCACTACCCTGGCGTCCCCCATCGGCGGCCCCTGCCCATCGCGACGTCCACCGCCGGACGCTTCGGTTCCGACCCTGCCCGGGCCCGCCTCTCCTGCTCGCCGCGCCGCACCAGCCAGTTGGTCGGCCTCTCGCTCAGCCCGGTCGCGAACGGGGCCGACGATGAGGGAACCTCCCCGCGGCAACGGCGCAGGGCCGTGCTCGACGACGTGGCCGAGCTCGTGCATCAGCACGTCTCGCCCTGACGAGGAATCGGGATCCTGACCGGCCCCGAAGATGATGTCGTGCCCCACCGTGTACGCCAGAGCCTGAACCGCGCTGGCGGACTCGGCCGCGAGGTTGCCGGTGTGAATCCGCACGCCTACGAAGTCGTGCGCGAACCGCCGCTCCATCTCCGCCCGCAACGACGGACCCAGCGGCTGCCCACCCTCGGTGAGAGCCGACGCGACCAGGGCCGCGGTGGCCCGGTTGCCCAGCCGCGGTCGCAGGTCGCTTAGGTCGGCGAACTCGTCTTGGAGCGGTTCGGTCGTCGCGACGCGAGCGGCCGGGGCTCTGGTCGGAGCGGCCTTGGAGACCTGTTGCGCGTGGTCGCTCACTGCAGGAAGTTCTCGTGCTCCGGGTGCTCGAACAGCTGCGGGCCGCCGCCGTGGACGTCCGGGTGCAGGTAGCGGCCACGGACGTCGTCGTCCTTGTCCTCCTCCACCGGGATCCGGTGCGCGGTGGCCCACGGGTCGCGACGAACGCCTAGCAGCAGCCAGCAGACCTCGGCTCCCGGCCGGTCCGACCGGATCCGGAAGCCGTTCTCCTGCACGGGCTGGGTGACCGTCGCGACCCCGAGCTCACCGAGCACCGTGAGGTGGTAGGTGAAGTGCTCGTTGAGCGCCTCCACGTAGTCGGGCAGAGGGACCGGGGCCTCGCCGGAGTCGTCCGTGGTGACCGTGCCGCGGTAGACGTTGAGCATCTCCGGTGACTCGACGAACGAGTGCGAGAGGTACCTGTTCTCCGGGTCCAGCGGGTGGTCGATCCGGAAGCCGCCGCCCCCCTTGCTCAGCGTCCCCGTGATGGAGACGTCCCCGAAGAACTGGCCGGCGGTCGGGCCTGCGCCGACGATGCCGGTGTTCTTCCCAGCGGCCCAGACTCCCGTCGTGCGGCCTTGAGAAAGCACACCGATCATGCCGTTCGCGGAGATCGCGGAGGCGAAGAAGCCGTCGTGGCTGTTGGTCGCGTTGATGGCCGTCCCGGTGTTCTCTACTGAGAGGTTGCCTCCAGCGGTCGCGTTGCCGATCCGCACACTGTCGCCACCGTCGAAGGCGACCGTGCCGCCCCCGGACCGCAGGAAGAGCGTACCGCCGCCGACGTCTCCGATGCGCGAGCCGAACAACGAGACCGTCGACGGTGCGTCCGGCTGACCGAAGTCGCCGGCGAATCGGAGCGCTCCGGAGGTCACGTCCATTGTGAGGCCCCAACCCACCCCGACCCCGTAGAAACCGACCTGGCTGTCGTTCGCCATCCCGACGAAGGCCCGGTCGGACGCCGTGTCGTCCTGGAAGAACCAGAGCCCGGCCGAGGCGTCGCCACCCTGACGGACCCGCATCCGACGTGCGACGTCGAGCCCGAGGCCCTCGCCCGTGTCTCCGATGGTGAGCAGGTCACGCCCGGACCACAGCCGCGCGACCCCACCGCTGGCGTACCAGAGCCAGCGCTCACCCGCGGTGGGCGCATCGACGAACCCGCCGACGGCACGGTCCGCGAAGGAGAACCCGCCGCCGGTGCCCCCGCTGTGCACGCCCTCGTCGCCCTCGACGTGAAGCACGCTTCTCGGCGGGCCCGTGATACCGATGGTGAGGCGGCCGCCCGCAGGCAGCAGCGAAGCGGCGTCGAGCGTGGTGTCGAAACTGAGCAGCGACACCTCCAAACCGCCCGTGGTGCCGGTGAGCGAGACGCCTCCGGCGTCCGGGGCCTCGAGCACGGCCGCGGTCCGCTGTTCCACCGACGGGGAAACACCCCCCGTCGAAACGGCATGGCGGAGCTCGAGCCGGGCTGTCGGCAGCCCGGCGAGGCGGCGTCGGGCGGCATCCAGCGCCGTTACCGCGTTCCCGGCGTCCAGCGTGACGCGGGCCAGGACCACCTCGCCACCGTCGTCTGGTACCGATGCTTCGGTCCGCAACCGCATCCACGGCGCGTGCAGGAGCACCGGCGGGGCCCCGGCCTGCCCTTGGTCCTGAACCTCGCGGAACGTGGCCGTGAGCAGCACCGTCGCTGGGCCGAGGCCGTCGGTGGCCACGATGACCCCGCTGTCTCCGACCGGCACGGTGGCGATGTTCACGACCTGCGCTGGATCAGCGGCCGGATCGATGATTGCAACTCCGCCCGGGACGAGTGCGACGAGTCGGCCCAGCGAGTCCAGCGCCGCCCCCGGCCTGACGGTGACTCCAGGCTGGCCTGTCGTGGCCGTGACGCTCAACCCGTCGGCCACGCCCCAGGCGTGCAGGCTGGCGGCCGTCGCGCGGGCGAGCGGGAGCAGGCCGCTCTCGAGGTCGGTGAGGCTCTCGCCGTGGCTCGTGCTGCCGGTGCGGACGGTTCCCGTCGCCACGTTGAAGTACTGCGTGCGGGTTATCGGAGTCGGGCTCATCACGTCACCTCGTCTTGGAGTTCCTCGACCTACACGGCCGTGAGCTTGCTCTGGCCAGCACCACCGACGCTCCACGTCCCGATGGCTGCTGGTGTCACCTTCGGATGGGTCGAACCGTTGGCGAACGCGAGCAGGACCGCCGTCCCACCCACCGTTAGCTTGGTGGCCAGCCCCGCGGTCGCCGCGTCGCTGACGCATGGGGCCGGGGAGCTCGGGCTGCTCGTCGTTTGGTTGGTGCACACCGCGAAGTCCAACCCCGACTCCTTGCCGCTTAGCAGGACGCCCTTCCCCCCGACGGTCAGCCGCGACGAGACCGAGACGACGCTCGCGTTGCCCTGATGACTGCACGCCAGCGAGCCGCCCCGGGCGATGACCGCTGCGCCCGCCATCAGTCGACCCGCAGCACGGTGCCGGGCGCCGGCATCTCGGTGGTCGACACGGGGCCGGACGCGTCCGACGCGCCACCCGGCCCCGCGGCCGATGGCACAGCGGCAGCCTGCGCGGCGGAGTCCGACTCGCCCACCAACTCGAGCAGCACCTGGATGGCACCGCTGATCCGCAACAGCGTCTCGCGGATCGACACCTCCTGGGCCATTAGCTCCTGGAGCCGGCGCTGGCCGACCTCGTACTCCCGCTGCAGCTCCGCGAGTCGGGCGAGCGTCTGCTCGGTCAGCGTCTCGCCCATACGTGTCTCGCTCATCATGAGTCCTTCCCTTCGGACGATCCGTCGCCGTCGCCGTCGCCGCCGACGCCGGCGCTGACTAGCTCACGGCCCCGCTTCACTGACTCCACCACGACCCGGTCCACGTCGGCCCGGACCGCCTTGACCTCCCAGTGGAAGCGCTGCCTCGGGTTGCTCTGGTCGGCAGCGCGCACGACGAACCGGCCATCGCGGATCGGCGAGGCGGCGAGACCCGCCACCGGCTCGTCCTCCTCGCTCACCGCCGTGAGCATCACCGTACGGTCGTCGACGCGGGTGAGCGCCTCGAAGTACTCCGGCAGCTCCACCACGGCGCGACCGTCGACGAGCCGGCCCGAACCCCGGTAATAGACGGCGGCCTCCGGCCCCTCTATGCAGACGTGATTGAGCGAGCGGTTCTCCGGGTCCAGGGGGTGGTCGATGACGAAGTGTTTGGTGCCGTTGGAGTAGAACCTGCATGCGGGATTCGCGAAGTCCGTCCCCACGTAGAGTCCGCCTCCGGCGAACAGGTCGAACGTGCACACCCCACCTCCAGACCAGGCCGGTGGGGGTGCCGCGCCGGCGCAGAGCAGCTGACGGCCCTCGACCACGAGGTTGCCGGAACCTCCCCACTCTTTGCCGATGATGACCCCTTGCGTGTTGAGCAGAAACAAGATCTCACCGCCTGTGATGTGCAACCGGCCCTCGCCCAGGATCGTGCCCCCGCTGGGCAGCGTTACTCCCCCGCTCGCGCGCAGGTTCCCGTCCACCACGGCCGGTCCGTGGACGGCCAGGGTCGACGCTGGCGTCCCGCCGACGTGGACTCCCTTCCCGGTGTTCCAGTTGAGGTAGAGGTCGTCCAGGCCGTCGTTGTTGACGAGCTTGCCGTTGACGTGCCGAGTGGCCAGGACACCGTTGAGGTTGTGGCCGACCGTGACGTCCCCGCTGACCAGCAGGTTCGCCTGCGTGCCGGTGCCGACGCTCAGCCCCGCCTGGGTGGACACGGCGCCGGAGCTGGTGTTCATGGTCAGGCCCCAGCCCACGCCCCGCCCCCACAGACCGACGTGACTGTCGTCGGACAGGCCGACGAAGGCGGCATCCGGAGCGGCGTTCTGGAAGAACCAGATTCCCGCGGAGGCGTCGCCACCCTGACGGACCCGCATCCGGCGCGGGACGTCGAGGCCGCCGCCGTCCCCGGGCTCGCCCACGCAGAGCTGGTCGGTGCCCGACCACAGGCGCGCGTAGCCGCCGTCTGCATACCAGACCCAACGCTGGCCCGTCGTTGGCGTGTCGACGTACCCGGCCGCGTGCCGGTCCATGAAGGAGAGGCCGGCGTCCGCGCCCCCGCTGTGCAGACTGCCGTTGACGTGCAACCTCTTGGTCAACGGGTCGGTCCCGGTGCCGATTCCCACGTTACCGCCGGTCAGCAGATTGCCCGTGGTTCCTTCGACAGACAGGGCGGCGCCGGCAAGCGGTCCGGGCAGTACGACGTCGAGACCCCCGTCCTGGCGCGTTCGCAGCGAGGGTCCGGTGACGGCCCTGACGGACGGGGTCTGCCCGCCGACCACGGAGGTCCGCAGCAGGGTGAGGCTGCCCACCGCGGGGGAGGCATGCCGTCGGGGGCCGGCCTCGAGCGCGATGACCGCGCCGCTGGCGTCGAGCGTCGCCACGGCGAGCGGCACGCTCGAACCGTCGTCGGTGAAGCTGGCCTGGGCAACCAACCGCAGCCAGGGCGCGTGCACCAGGCCCCACGACGAGGCTCCTGCCGTCGGGTCGAGCACCTCGCGGGCGGTCAGCGTGAGCACCTGTGCCCCGGTCAGGCCGGACGTCGCCAGCCCCGCCCCGCCACTGCCGACGAGATCCAACAGCACGTTCTGCACCTGGTCGACGGGCGGCGCGTTCGGGTCGACCACCACCGCACCGTCCTCGCTGAGCAGGACCGGACGTCCCTCACCGTCCAGCGCGAGACCGGTGCCCACGGTCAGCCCCGGCGTCCCGACGGTCGCGGTCACTTCGAGCCCCTGCATGACGCCGGATCCGAGCGCGCCAGCAGCGAGCTCAGCACTGAGCGGGAGCAGGTAGGTCTCCATGTCGGCAAGGCTCTCGCCGTGCCCCGTGCTACCCGTGCGGACCGTGCCCGTGTTCGGATTCCAGTACTCGGTTCGAACTAGTCTCATCGAGCCTTCTCCCTTCTTGTTCTGCCGTCTCAGGCCTCGGTGATGGGCGCCCAGTAAAGGTGGGCGGGGCGGTTCTGCTCGACGACATCGCCGATGGTGGCCAGGACGCGCTGCAGGGGCAGAGACCGTTCGTTGGGGTCGTCGGGAAGGTCGGCCCCGACGAAGTGGACCACGACGTCGAACCGGAACGGGTCGAGCCGCGGCCACACCGGGTTGACCGACGGCGGCGCCGGCAGCCCGGGGTCACAGATCACCAGCCGGGCGCCGTCGCGCACCATCCCGGTGGGGAAGACCATTGATCCCGGCTCGCTGATGCGGGTCACCTGCGGGGCGGCGAGGTCCACGCGGTGGACGGCCGCCGGCTCGGCGACGGCTCGGACGAACGGGTCACTCGTGGACGCGAACGGCTTGAGCCCGACGTCGAGGACGAACAGTCCGCCATCATCGGTCTCTGCCAGAGCGGTCGGTGCGACGAGCGGGTTGTCGACCGGGAGAAGGGCCTTCTCGGTCCATGCCGGCGCGGTGCTCCGGTCGATCGCCACCAGGTTGCCGTGCAGGTCATCGGCGGTAGTGGGCTCCTGGGGGCCGCCGTCGCCGATGACGAGGGTCCCGTCCGGGCGGACCAGCAGCGCCATCGGCTCGACGACTGTGGTCAGCGCGCGATCGGTCACCGTCGGACTCGCGCCGCCCAGCTGCACGGTGACGATCCGGGGCGGGTCGGGTGTGCCCAGACCGCTGCCGTGGTGCAGGACGAGCAGATCGCCGTTGCCGTCGACAGCCATCGCGACCGGGGCCACGGGGATCGGCTGGTTCCCGGCGGCGCGGACGGTGAGGGTCACCACGGCGGTCGCCTTCGCGGCGTCGAACGGCGCCGGGACGGCGAGCAACGCACCCCGGGAGTCGACCCAGTAGACCGTCTCCGGGGCGCCGCCTGTCGCCGGCAGAACCGCGATCGCCAATACAGGCCCGAAGCTGCTGGCGGGAGCGGTGGGCCGCGGTATCGGCGGGACGCCGGTGAACCGGTAGTCACCCGAAGGAGAGATCTGCCAGACCCGGTTGGGCAGCGTCACCGGGATGTGCGGGATCGCAGCAGAAACACCGGTGTCGCCGACGAAGAAATCGCCGGTGCTCGCGCGGGCCACGCACCACGGCCGCACCACGCCCTCGGCGATGACCGTGGACCCGCGCAGCTGCGGGCCCTGCCCGACCAGGACGCCGATAGGGGCGAGCTGGTCCGGCCGCGGGACCGCGAACAGGAGCCGGCTGCCGTCATCTACCGCCACCCGCGTCCGGATCAAGCCGGATGCGTAGAGGTCAAGATAGGTCCGCAGCCCGGAGCGCAAGCCCCGGCGGCGGTGTGCCTGCGCGATCTGGGAAGTGACCCGGCGCTGCTGGTACTCGTCCCAGATCGGCTCCCCCTCGACGGTCGGGAAGCCCAGCGCGACCCACGACGCGAGCCAGGGTAGGAACGGTGCGGGCGTTCGCCAGGGGTCGAAGTACGAATCTACGCGAGCGATGACGTCGGCAACGGCCGCGTGCTCGTGGTCGCCATGAGCGAGGGCGACATCGTCGGGGATCCCGGTAAGGACCTTCTCCACGATCCGCAGCCAGCCACCGATGGACAGCTCCGAGGCAGGGTCCTCGTCCTGCCACACAACCGGTGGCAGGTACCTGAGGTAGGAACTCGGCTCGCTCATCGTCCGCGCCCCTACAAGGCCTGGGTGATCGCCGTGACGGTGTGCGCACCCCGGTCGGCCGCGCAGACCAACTCGTAGTCGGTGAGCCGGACGGAAGCCGCGAAGTTGGGCTGCCAGAACGGCCGCGTCACGGTCGGGTCGGCGTTGCCGACGTACGGCGGGACACCAGGTTTGATCTGAAGGCTGGAGATGTAGCCCAGGTCCGCGGCAGGCATGATCGCCTGGAACAGGTCGGAGCTGAACACCGGCTGCCCAACCTGCCAGCCCACGCCGCCGGCGCCGCCACGGATGGGATGCAGGAACGTCGTGATCCGGTCCAGCGTCTGGCTGCGCACGGGGTCCTTGAACTCGTCCCGCCAGACGACGATCTCGGTGCTGACGATGATCGGGCAGTAGCGGGGGCCGGTCACCTGCACGTGGGCCCCCACGTCGCGCCGCTGGTCGAGGTAGGCGAGTACGTCGGCGAGCAGCTCCGGGGTCGGCGCGGGCCGGCTCACCCCAGGGCCCTGGTCGGGGACAACGACAACGTTGACCGTGCCCGGAGCGCGGATGATGGCGGCGTAGCTCCATGGTGTCCCGTCGCTGGCCACCTTCGGAGTCAGGCACCGGGTGATCACGACCTCGTTGCTGGCCTCCCGGGCGAGGAACTCGTAGTCCTCCGCGGTGATCGCCCGGTCGCGGATCTTCAGCTGCTCCGGGGCCCGGCGCAGGGTGTCCTCGACCGGTTCCTCGTCCGTACCCTCCCCCGCCGCCGCCAGGTTGCTGACGCCGGTCAGGCCGGGCAGCCCACCGCCGTTCGGGGCTGCGCCCAGCACGACCACCTGCCCGGCGGCGACGTTCGCCGCAGCGCCCTGCGCCACGTAGCGGTACCGCGCCCGGATCGAGCTACCCGCCGCCGGCACCGAACCGGACCCCTTCCGGCTCTGCGGGTCATGGTCGCCGAAGGTGATCTCGCCGGTGACCGGGTTGACCAGGTAGACGTTGCCCGGGCCCGCAGGCAGGTCGTCCACGCGCGCCCAGACCTGCCAGGTGGGAGGCGCCCCCCTGCCGACCTCGACGGCGAGGTCGCCGTACGGCGCGCGCAGGTCAGGCCGGCGATATAGCGGGCGCCGGGACAGCTGAAGGGTCTGGAACGGCTCGCCCGTACCCGTCCCGAGGACCTCCGGCGTGCGCAACGAGAGCGCGGTGCTCGCCGGGGCCGCGTTGAAGAGCAACCGCTCCACGCCGACGTCCGCGGCGGCCGCGCCGGTGTTGACGAGCTTCACCCCGACCCAGAACCGCGGGTCACTACGCGGCGCCCTCGCGGCCGCCGGGACAGTCACGGTCGTCCACGCCGTCGACGCCGGCCCGTTCGGCGCGGCGACAGCGCGCTGCGCGACCCAGTCCGGTTGAGGAGTGACGACGACCACACCGTTACGGGTCAACCCGGCGGTTCCGTCGACGAGCGCCGGTCGGGCATCCGGACCGGTCGCCTGGGTGGGGACGACCTGCCACACCAATGGTTCCGTGCTGCCGGTCGAGTAGGTCCACGTCGCCGTCACCCCGGGAGGCGCCGGCCGGACCAGGCGGACCAGGAGCAGCAGTGGCTCCGTGGGCGCGGTGTCGAAACCGAGGCAGAACTGCGCCGTCTGCCCGGCTGGCAGGCTGAACAGGGCGGCGGCGGCCGGCGGCCCCACCAGCGGGGTGGTCACGTCGGCGCACGGCACGAGGCCGGCTCCGGAGAAGGGGCCCAGCCGCACGACGGTGTCGAGCTGCTGCGGCAGCACGTGCACGTCCGCGTCGGTCTCGAACACGATCGGCGGCTGACCCTCGCGGGCCACCGTCGAGGCTTGGCTCCCCGCCGCTACGTCCACCGGGCCGGCGCCGCTGACGAACGTCAGGAAGGTGCGCGCGGGGGTGGGGGGGTCTCGGGTGATCCCGAGCAGGTTGAGGAACGCGATGTAGTTCTTGTCCGGCACCTGGTTGAGCCGGTAGACGACGCCCTCGGCGAGCCAGGCGAACAGCTCCAGCAGCGTGATGCCGAGGTCGCTCGGATTGTGGTCGGTCCACCCCGGCGCGTACCGCGGGATGAGGGCCCGCATCTCGTCGACGAGGTCCTGCCAGGTGCGGTCGTCGAGGTCGGGCGGCAGGATCCGGCCCCGTTGCGCGTCGAACGTCATGACGCTGGCTCCAGGTAGAAGGGGTATACGAGGTTGTGCACGTCTTGCGTGGCGCGAAGCCGGTAGGTGATCGAAATGACCAGCAGCGGCTGCGTGGCGGAGTTCTCCACGGCCACCTCGAGCACCTCGATGCGCGGCTCCCATCGGGCCAGGCCCTCAGCGACGTAGTAGCGCGCCAGGTTGGCGGTCGAGGAGTTGTTCGGCGCGAAGGCGAGCGTGCGCAGGTTCGAGCCGAACGTGGGCCGCATCAGGCGCTCGCCGTACTGGGTAGCGAGGATGAGCCGGATCGACTCCTCCACCTTGCGGGCGCCTGACGAGACGCTCAGGCCGGTGAGGTCCAGCCGCAGCGGGTGGCTCAGCCCGCGCCCGTAGGTCTCGTCCGTCATCGCCGCCTCCTCATGAGACGTCCACGCCGGATGTGGAGATGGCGATCGCGGTCGGCCCGGAAGCTGCCTTCAGCGTCACCGTGCCGCTGGTGGACGAGATAGAGATGTCGTCCTTGGCCGAGATGGTCAGGGCACCGTGGGCGGTCAGAGAGACGGCTCCGTTCGTGGAGTTCATGACGACCTCGCTGCCCGCCGAGTCCCGCAGGGTCAGCGACTTGCCCTGGGTGCTGTCGTCGAAGGCGATGGTGTGACCACCTTTCGTCTTGATCACCCGCCGGGTGTTGGCGCCGTCCTCGTTGCGTTCGGGCGGGCGCGCTTTCGCGTGCCAGAGGCTGCCGAGGACGTACGGCTCGCCAAAGTTCCCGCTCTTGAACGCGACCAGCACCTGGTCACCCTTGTCCGGCAATGCGTAGAAGCCGCTGTCGGCACCGGCTGCGGGCTGCACGCACGGCGCCCACTTGGTGACGACGTTGTCGGAAAGGTCGGCGAACTGGACCTTGACCCGGCACAGCGGAACTTTGGGCGGCACCGCCGCCAGCTCATGATTGTCGACGACCTCACCGACGAGGACGCCAAAGAACTTCTGCTCCTGCTTGGGTGAGGGCGTCTCCACGACGTTCTCGCGCAGTATGCCGACGAGGCTCGACTGCCCGCTCTGGCTGATGACGAAGTCGGTGCGCATGCCGGAGGAGTCGAGCCGATGCGTCACCTTGCGCACCCGGTAGGTGCCCGAGAAGCGCTTGCCCACGCCGCGGATCTCGACGTACTGGCCGGCGGCAAGCGCCGGCAGCCCGACGCACGATCCTTGTCCTTCGTAGAGCCCTTCGAGCAGGTCCGCCAGCAACGCCGTGGCCAGCTCGCGCGCGTCCAGCGGGTTGCTGACGGAGTGCTCGCGAAACTCCGAGTGGACCAGCGACGTGAGCAGATCGGTGATGCTGCCGCCGAGCCGCTCCAGCAGGCTCGCGGAGTCGAGGTCGACCGCGAGCACGGCCGCGTAGATGCTCTGCGCCAGCTCCTGGTTGTACCCGCGGATCACCTCGAGCCCGGTGAGTCCCGCGCCGGAGATGCGGGCGGTGAAGCTCGACAGGTTGCGGCCCCACTCCAGGACGTGTGCGGCGAACGCCGGCCGCGGGAACTGGAAGTGGAGCCGGTCCCACTCGACATAGACGTCAAAGTGGTAGCGCTGGGCGCGAGCCTTGAGAAAGGCGAAGTCGCTCTCCTTCTGGGTGAGGTCCTCCGGCAGCTCCGGCGTCGGGTCGACAACCGGGAGGAGACCGTTCTCGAGCGCGATCCGGGCCGCGATCAGGCTGTCCGTCGTCGACGAGTACGTCGTGGGGGTCGGCCGGTTGCGCCGCAGCTTGTACGACTTGTCGTAGCCGGTCACCTGTATGGTCGGCGGGCTGTCCTGCGGGAACGACGGCTCGACCGCGGCAACCTCGCCGAGGAAGGCAGGAATCAGGTCAGCGCCGTACCCGAGATGCACCTCTACGTTCTTGCCGATGTCCAGCAGCGCGGAGTCCAGCAGCACGTTGTCGGGGTTGCGCAGGACGAGGCTGAACGTGCCCGCCATGTCGAGGTCGGTCTCCACGGACAAGCTCATCACCTGCTCGGTCAGGTCCGCGGCCATCGTCACGCCTGAGAGCAGGATCTCGAAACGCGGAGCGTAGAAGGGCTCGGTCACGGCGCGCTCCGCCCACTGGACGTGCTCGTCGCGCCGCGGGGCGGGATGACCAGCGAGCGGCCGACCCCGAGGTCGAACGGGTCGACGATACGGTTGGCCACCGCGATGAGCCGCCACAGTGCGGGATCGCCGAGGTAGGCGCCCGCGAGGCCGCTGAGCGTCTCGCCCGCGCTGGTGACGTGCACCGTGCTGGAGATGCCGACGACGGCGCCGGCCGCGTTCACCGCTGCCGACACCGTCGGCGATCCGAAGAAGATCCCTTGACGGATCTCGACGTCCAGCCGCACGTACTCCTGGAAGCGGGCCGAGAGCGTGGACCGCGCCGGCGTGCCGTCGCTGAGGAACATCGTGAACCGCTGGCCGGCGTCGACGAGCACGCACTGGAACTGCAGCCGGCCGAGGGAGAAGAGCAGCACTGGCGGCGCCAGCTCGCGGGCGTCCTTCTCGAGCAGCTGGACCACGGGGGCGGTCCGGGTGCGGACGTCCTCGCCGGTCTCGTAGGTGTCGAAGAACAGCTCCATCGACAGGGTGCGCGCCTTGCCCCGGACGTACTGGACCGGCGGGGTGCCCAGTCCGGGGATGCCGACCTCGGCGAAGGTGTTGCCCTGCTCCAGCTTCAGCTCCTCCGGGTTGTACATCACCCGGAAGCTCTCGCCGGTGAACGTGTTGAGGATGGTCGCCTTGGCGAGCTCCTGGCTGGTCGCGGCCAGGGGGGCCGCGCGGCGGACGACGGTCGACTCGGGCATGTCAGGCTCCTCGCTCGATCTCGGAACGCAACCGCTGCATGACCTCGGCGATCACGCCTCGGCGCAACGCGTCCAGGTCCGGCGCTGCAGCGGGCGTCAGGTCCCGCTCGACGCTCGCCCGCCTCCCCGAGCCCCGGACTGCGACAGCGGGCGGCGACGGCCCTGCAGGAGCCGCGGCGGGTGTCGGACGGGCGGCGTCACTGTTGGAGGCCACCGCCGCCGACCCTAGGCCGTCGTGTCCGGAGGAGCTGCCGAACCGCGTTCCCGGCCCCTCGAGGGTGGCCGGCCACCCGGTGCCGCCTCCGGGATCGGTCGGGGCCGGTGCGCCTCCCCGAGGGAGCAGGGACCGCTCACGGGCCCGCGCCAGGGACTCCTCCGCCGCGCCGCCCACTGCCCTGCGCCAGGCACCCCCAGGGTCGACCAGCCCAGCGACGTGGGTCGCTTCGTGGGCCAGCAGGGCCACGCCCTCCTCCCGGCGAGGGGCCCACCGGCCCTGCCTCAGGTAGACGTCCCTGCCCAGGGTGACCGCGTCGGCGTCCTCGGCGCGGGCGTGCGCGTCGGCGTGGGGGCCGGCGTGCACCCGCATAACGTCGGCGGCCTGCCCCACCTCGCGGCGCAGCCGGGAGCGGACATCGGCGGGGATCTTGCGCAGGTCGTCGTCCGTGGCCTCGGCGCCCCGCTCCTCCCCCGGCCGCCAGGGCTCGTCCCCTCCGGCCACGGTCCTCGGGTCGTTCGGCGTCGGCCGGCCCCGTGCGGCCGGCCGCCCGTGCCCGGCCCAGGCTCCTGGAACAGCGGCTGCCGCGGCTGGCAGGTCCACCCGGATGGTTGGCTCCTTTCCCGGTCGCGTCTCGGCGCGCTCGAACCGCTCGCCGAGGACGTCAGCGACCTCCTCGATGTGGCGCAGTGCCACCGTCAGCGGGGCCGCCCAAGCCGGTCGAGGCACCAACGCGGCCACGCGGGCGCGGGCCAGCGCGTCCAGCCGCCGACCCAGTGGCACCGACGCTTCGTCCTGGTCGGTCACGATGTCCGGCCTCCTTCGCCTGAGTGCGGTCCTTCCGGCGGCTGCGGTCGCTGCCTGCCCTGTGCTCAGTCCGCGCCCAGCTGCGCGGCGACCTCGGCCACCCAGCGCTGACGCTGAGCGTGGTCGAGGCTCAGTAGCTCCTCGAGGGTCCAGTGGACGTGTCTTCCGAGAAAGGCCACCTCGTGGTGGACCCGGTCCACGGGGTAGCCCGTTATCCCCCCACCAGTGGCACCTCCACGTGGTGCTCGGATCCGCAGTGTGGGCGGGTCACCGCGAGCACCGGCGGTGACAGTCCGTTGATCCGGTTGTACAGGCCCTGCAAGAACGCGAGGTCCTCCGAGAACAGTCCTTCGATGACGCCCGCGTGCACCTCGGGCAGGCTTCCGAGCTTGGTCACTACCCGCTCGAGAAGCAGGACGATGAGGTAGGCCGGCCAGTTGCGCACCCGAAGGTCCTTCAGCGGGTAGATCTCGTCCGCAGCCGTGGCAAGGCGCATGACGCCAGCCCGGTGCACCGAGCCCGTCGGATCGACGTAGCCCTTTGGCAGATCGAACTCGACCTCCGTCACGAAGGCGCTCACGCCTTGGTCAACCCCTCGTGAGCGAGCACCAACGTCTCGATCGCGACGTCGTTTCCCTTGGCGGTGAACGAGGGCAGCTCGCACTTGGTCGGCCAGGCGTTGAGGAAGTTCCAGCGCGCCACCTCGGCGCCGCCATCCAGCGAGAAAACGATTAGCGCCCCGTGCTTGCGCTGGACGTTGCCGTCGACCACCTGCTGGCGCCACTGCCACAGGTCGAGGCTGTCGGTGATCCCCCACTTGAGGGTGATGTCACCGTAGCTCGTCTTGCCCGGAAGCTTGAGGACCGTGGTGTTGTTTCCGCCCTCCCGGTACTCGATCACCTCGGTCGTCGACGACAGGCCGCTGCACTCGCTGAAGCCGATCTGCGTCATGCCGTCGATCTGGACGAGGAAGTTGAAGTTACGGAACGGGTCGACCCGCTGACCTGGTTGTGGCATCGCTCTCTCCTAGCTTTCGGTGGTCTGGGATCCGCTGTCCCACAGACCGATCCGGACGACAACGAACTCCGCGGGCCGGACCGGGGCGACCCCGATCTCGATGACGACCTGACCGAGGTCGCGCACGGAGGCGGGATTGAGCTCCTCATCGATCCGCACATAGAAGGCGTCCTTGGCGGTGCGGCCGAACAGTGCTCCCGCTTGCCAGACCCGGGTGAGGAAGTCGGTGATCGTCCGGTCGAGGCTCTTCCACAGCCCCGTGCCGTTCGGCTCGAACACCGCCCAGCGCAGTCCCTGCAGCAGCGACTCCTCGATGTAGGCGACCAAGCGGCGGACGTTCACGTAGCGCCAGGCCGTGCCGTCCGTGACGGTGCGGGCGCCCCACAGCAGGGGCGGTGATCCGGGGAACATCCGGATCGCGTTGATCCCTGCGTGGTTGAGCTGGCCCTGCTCGGTGTCGTTGAGCAGGTAAGGCAGGGCCCGGGCGCCGCGTACCGGCTCGTTCGCCGGGGCCTTGTGCACGCCGACCTGCGCGTCTCCGCGAGCCATGATTCCGGCGACGTGCCCGGACGGCGGGACCGTCGTCGTCGCGGACGGTGTCGGCGCCGGATCGTCCACCACTATCCACGGCCAGTACAGGCCACCCCAGCCGCCCGTGGAGAGCAGCGCGCCGCGTTGGGTGAGCAGCGGCCCATCGGCCTTCAGCGGGTCGGTGTCGTTGGCTCCGTCGAGGATGGCGAACCGGTCCCTCATCTCCTCACAGTGGGTAAGGATCGTGCTCTGCACCCCAACGTCGGCAAGGCCGGGAGCGCAGACGAGGCTCACGTCCCGCACCCTGGTGAGACCGTCCATGGCGGCGGCCATGCCCGCGCTGTCGTTGACGTCTTTGACGGGCACGACGTAAGCGAGGGAGCCACCGTTTTCGAAGAACCCGTGCATTGCGTACGGCAGCGGGGATCCCGTCTTGTAGCCGCCGAACTGGTCGGTGTACTGCGTCCAGTTGGTCACGGCCACCGGGATACCAGCCGTGCCGTTCGAGATGGCGGCGACCGGCGTCCCGATCAATGCCAACGTGCTCGTACTCGCACCGGCGATCGGCCCGGCGGCATCGACCTCCTCGACGTAGACGCCTGGTGCCCTGGTCTCGTAGTCGACCATGCTTTCTCCCTCGGGGATCCGGGTCACTGCCCGGTCAGGACGACGTCATGCGCTTGCATGGCGTTCTCGTATTCGATCTGTCTGCTGCTGTCGGGATGTCCGGCACTCGTCACCGCGAGCGTGTAGGAGCCGAACGGGACGGCGGTGAAACGGAACTCGCCGAGGGCGTCGGCGGTTACCGTGCGCGATGCCTCGACCAGCGTCACGGCCGCACCCGGGATGCCGGTCAGCTGACTGTCCATGATGCGTCCGTACAGCTCCGGCTTGTCAAGCAGACCGCTGCGAAGCTGGATCGCGGTCATGGCGGGGAGGGTCTCGGTCTCGGTGTACGGCTGTAGCGCGATGGTCACGGTGAGCGAGAACGCGGGTCGCGGCGCGATACCGAGCGCGGTCCAGAACTCGCCCATCGACTGCCCTTCCCGGGTCTGCGCCACGGTCGTGGCCAGCGGAAAGGGCTGGGGCGGTGTCCTGAGCGCCCCCCGCGCGTACTCATCAGGGATGACGGGGAACCGGCCGAGCCATAACAGCGCACGCCCCAGCAGGCGGTGCTCCTCCGCCGCACGCAGGGCGCCGGTCTTGGGCGACCATGCGGTGACGAGATAGGTGCAGTCGACGCGCAACGGGGGCCGCTCACTCTCCCAGCCGCCCGTCGACAGTGGCTGCACGATCGGTGCGACGTCCCGCATCTTGCGGTTCTCCTGCACCTCGTGCAAGAACAGGTCCAGGGTGGGCAGCGCCGGCCCGAAGTCTCGGTCCGGCACCGTGAAGCTGACGTCTGCGGTGAGCACCTCCTGCGGCGCGGCGCCGTCCGCGAGGAGGGCCGACAGGCTCGCGTCCAGATCATCGAACACCATGCCCCTCCCTCGGGTCGCTCCGCGGATGCGCTGCTGCCGTACTGGTTCACCCGTCTGCCGGAGGGTCGGGGCCGGTGTCGGGGCCGGGGCCGGTTTCGTTGTCGGTGAGGATCTTGCCCATCTTCGCCAGCTCACGCCGTGTCGCCGCGACGAATTCGGCCCGCCCGATCGGGCCGCCTGCCTGAGCGGCGAGGTACGCCGCCCCGAGCACCGCGTTGCGGATGTTGCCGCCAGCTAGGCGGTGATCGGCCAGGGCTGCGAAGTCGACACCGTCGCTGAGCGGAAGTCCGGGAGGAAGGCAAGACTGCCAGATCCGAAGCCGTTCCCCGGCGTCGGGGAACGGGAAGTCGACGATGAGGTCGAGCCGGCGGATGAATGCCTCGTCGATGTGGTGACGCACGTTGGTGGTGAGGATCGCGAGCCCGTCATACTCCTCCATCCGCTGAAGCAGATAGGCGATCTCCACATTGGCGTACCGGTCGTGGGCGTCACGCACCTCGGACCGCTTCCCGAACAACGCGTCGGCCTCGTCGAAGAGCAGGATCGCGTCGGAGTCCGTGGCGGCGCCGAACACCTGGGACAGGTTCTTCTCGGTCTCCCCAATGTACTTGCTCACCACCCTCGACAAGTCGATGGCGAACAGGTCCAGACCCAGCTCGGCGGCGATCACCGACGCGGCCATCGTCTTACCCGTGCCAGGTGGACCGGCGAAGAGCGCTGTCACGCCCCTCCCGCCGGGCAATCGTGCCTGGAACCCCCACTCGTCCATCACGAGCGTCCGGTGCTCGACCCTGGCGGCGAGCTCACGCAGCTGACCGTGAGCGTCCACGGGGACGACGAGATCCGCCCACCCATGGACCGGGTGGATCCGGCGTGCGAACGTGGTCAGCTGGTGGCCGGTCTGGCCGCGAGCGGAGGAGAAGAGGTCGCGCCTGCTGAGGCGGGGGGCGGACGAGCCGCGAGGCGTCCACCGGAGGCCGGCCTCACCGGCAGCGATGAGGGCGGCGTCCCTGATCTGTCGTGAGGAGAGCCGGAACCGGTCAGCGACGGCCGCCAGGTCCGCCGCGGCAGCCGTGGCCCCTGCCGCGCGGACCTCGCGCCGCCAGACTCCGCGCCGGTGGCTCGCATTGGGCGCGCTGAAGCGGACATTGATGACCCCGAGCGGCTCACGCGGCGAGGGCGACCATGGCTGCGTTGTTCCGAGCACGACCACCCCGGGGTGAGCCGCCAGCGCGGTCACCAAGACGTCGGGACCGAACTGCCCCGACGTCTGGAGGAGGGCGTCGACGTCCGCGAGGTACACCACGGCGTCGTCGAACTCCGCCTGCCGCAGGGCCAGCCGCAGGAGGTCGGGGATAGCTGCGGGCTCAGGTGCCAGTGCGTGCCCGGCGACGTGCAGGACCGGGCGGGCGAGCCGTTCGCCCAGCGCGAGCGCCGTCCGGCGTCGCCCCGTCCCTGGCGGGCCATGGAAACACAGGCGCACTGGTGTCCGCCCCCCCGCGGAGATGAGGAGGGACGCCAGTCCGTCCAGGCGGCCGTCCGGCTCTGCCTTGCCCCGCCGCCCGGTCCTCGAGCCGGGGACGACGAGCCGGCACGCATTACCCAGCCGGTGATCCAGGCCACGGTGGCCCAGCAGGATGGCCGTCACCTGCTCCTCGACGGCGAGCAGTCTCGCGATCAGCGGCGGTTCGTCTCGACGCTCCGCCCGCAGGTTCACGATCCTGTGACCGACCAGCGGACCGTCCGCAGCGAAGATCCGCATGGCGGCGAGCCGCTCGGACGGCGTGGTGGTGAGCAGGTCGAGGGCCAGGTTGACCGTCGGGCGGCGGGCGGCCAGGTCGTCCTGCAGGTAGCCGTAGAGCTGCTCGTACCGCCGGTCCACGTCCGGGCCCAGGGCGATGAGGACGACGTCGAGTTCGAGCTCACTCAGTTCATAGCGGTCCCGGATCCACGCCCATCTGCGGTTGTCGGCAGCGATCCGGTCCCACGCGGGCAGCAGCGGCAGCACCCGGCGGCCGGCCACAAGCGGCGCGGCCACGCGCCGTAACAAGCTGCGCTGCACCTGCTCCTCGGTCAGGTAGAGCCCGCGGTAGCTGTCACTCGCCGCCTCCGGCCCGTAGCGGAGTCGAGCCTCTTCGACCCCGGAGGCCAGGAGCTGGTCGAGACGGCGGAACGCGAGGAGCCCTTCAAGGCCGTCGTCGGTCCCTGCGATTTCCCCCGGCTCGACGCGCGGAGCATAGTCGCCGACATGTTCGGCAGCAAGATGATCCGTCTCGAGCATGAGCTGACCCTTCAGCGCTCACCCATTTTTTCCATACGAACCGGCATCCAACTGTATAAGCGAGGACGAAATGCCGTCAAGGAATCGAAGCCGGCTAACCGTGCATCTTGACATGAGTCACCAGGTACGAGTCACCGCCTGCCGGGGAGAGTCTCGGGCGGGCAAGCAGGCCCCTCCGCCGTCTGGTGACCAACGCTGGGAACCGGTCGAGGTCCTGGGGGGCCTGCTCGCCGAGGAGGCCGCCGGGCGGGAAC
This sequence comes from Intrasporangium sp., assembly GCF_030452765.1. Taxonomy (GTDB): domain Bacteria; phylum Actinomycetota; class Actinomycetes; order Actinomycetales; family Dermatophilaceae; genus Intrasporangium_A. The sequence goes on along the minus strand of NZ_JAKDLO010000035.1, from coordinate 4,993 downwards.
GCTCCGCCCTAGCGACCCGGCGAACCGGCGGGCCGCCGTCGGCTTCCCGAGCGGCAAGACGTTCGAGGCGTGGCGACCCGAGGCGACCCCGATCCCGGCCCCCACCCAACAAGCCCTGCGGACCCTGAAATGGGTCGGTCGCCGAGAGAACCTCGTGGTGTGCGGGCCGTCCGGGACCGGCAAGACGTTCCTGCTCGAGGCACTCGGTCAGCACGCCATGCAGCAAGGCCTGAAGGTGGCCTGGTTCACTCTCGAGGACCTCGGCGTCCTGCTGCGTGGTCGTGACAGGCTCAAGGCCGACGACAGCGTCAGCAAGGCGATCACCCGGGTCCTGCGAGCCGGTCTCGTGGTCGTCGATGACATCGGGCCCGGGCGCGAGCCATGAGGCGGCGACGCCCCCGCGGGACCCACGGACCGTGACCGTCCTCATCCCGACGGCTGCCGCGACAGGGACCCGAGCGCGCGCAGCTCCACGTCCAGCACCGTGCCGGGGACGCCGGCGGCGGGTCGGGCGCGGGCGGCGTCCTCGACTGCCGTCCGCGCCTCGACGAGGTCACCACGCGCGAGCGCCAGCCAGGCGCGCTCGGACGGCGCGTGCGGCAGCAGGAAGCCCTCAGCCACCAGGTCGTGGATCTCCTCCGCGCTCCAGCCGTGGGGCCGATCACCGTCCGCGCCGAGGCCGAGCCCGATCTCGCCGGTCGCCCGCAGCACTCGCAGCTCGTCGACGTCGCGCGGTGCGACGGACCAGGCCTCGTGCAGGCGGCGGAGCCACGTGACGTCGGCGAGCGCGACGGCTAGGTGGTGGCAGTCGAATAGCCGGCCGATGCGGTCGTCGAGCGCGCTCAGCGGCCAGCCAATGATACCGACCCACGCCGCGTCGGGCTCGGTCAGTCGTCGCAACGTCTCCGTCGGCGGATCGACGCGGCGAGCGCCCTGCAGAGGGGCCAGGGCAGCCTGCCTCCACACGGACTCCAACGACCGGCTCGGTCCCGTCACAGCCAGGGAACGCCGTAGAGCTGGTAAATGTTGCGCTCCATGTACCGCCCCAGCTCGTTCGCCTTCTCGATGACGGGTCTCGACGTCGTCTCCGCCGCGTCGTAGATCGCGTCGGCCGCCTCCTGCCCGCCGAAGAAACCGATCGCCCCGCCGATCATCGCGCCGAGCACTGCGGTGACGACCGCTCCCGGCCCACTCTCGATCCCTAACGCGGCTCCCGCCGCGGCCCCGGCCTTAGCGCCGAACGCGGCCGCGGGAATGGAGAAGGCCCAGCCGCCGGCCTCCTGGGTCGCGACCCGCAGCCCTTGTCCGGGTGGTGCCGAGCGGACCCGCTGGACGGACACGCCCACCCCCACGGCGATGAGCACGCTACCTCCGAAGCGGAACGCGCGCATCCCGGTGGTCAGCGCCGCCTCGCCGGCGACGGCGCCGCTGAGGGCCCTGCCCGGGACCCGCGTCACCGCCCGGCCCGGGATCGAGCCCACGCCCTGACCCTCAGCGAACGTCCGGGCATACGAGCGCGCCGCTTCCAGCGCCCTCATCCGGCCCTCGAGACGACGGATGGCGTTGACGCCGCGGTTCGCGAGCCGGGCGGCCTCGAGCTCCCGCGTGATCTGGGCACCGATCTCGTCGAGGTGCACCACGATGTCGCCAGACTCCAGGAACTGTGCCCCCAGCCGACGGGCGGCCTCCACATCGACCCGCACCAGCTCACCGGTGCCCCGCTCGCGCAGGATGGTGCGGAACGCCTCCAGGTCCGCCGCCGTGGAGATCCGGTCGGTCCCGAGCCGCGGAACGTTACCGCCCGGCCGCATGTGCCGGAACGTCATTTCCGCCGGATTCAGCTCCGGCTGGAAGGTGAACCCGGGGTCGGGCGCCCGCGGCAGCAGTGAGGCGCCCCGCAGGATCTGGGCGGCCGCCGGGTCCTGCGGCTGCAGCACCCGGTAGTACCAGTTGGGCTGCGGCATGAAGAGCGCCGACCCTCCGACGCTGGCGGCCGCGCCACCCGGCCAGGCCGGAGGGAGACCGTCCTCCGTGCCGACCAGGTGCGCCGGGGCCTCCGGCAGCGAGGCAGCCGACATGCCGGTGAGGGCCTCAAACTCGGCCGCACCCACCAAGACAGCGTCGAGGGGTTGCGGCAGCGCGGACGCCGACGAGCGGACCGACCCCGCCGTCGCGGCGAACGGCGTGGCGGCACCCGTCTGGTTGCCCCGACGCAACAGCTCGGCGCGCTCGCGTTCGAGCGCGGCCCGGTACTCGTCGGTGATGACGATGCTCTGCAGATGCTGCTCGATCACCCGCAGTCGCACCTCCGACTCCGGGGTGCGGTGCAGCGTTCCGTGGTCGTCCTGCAGCGTGTGGACCAGCTCGTGCGCGAGCAGCCGTTGGCCGACCTCGCTCCCGGGAGCCCAGCGGCCCTCGCTGAAGTAGATGCGCGACCCCAGGGTCCCTGCCCGGGCACCGGCGCCCGCCGTGAACCGGTGTGCCGCCCGATCGTCGTGGATCCGCACCCGCGACAGGTCGGCCCCCAGCTGTCGTTCGAAGCAGAACCTGAGCGACGGGTCCAGGGGCACGCCCGAGCTGCCGTCCACCGCCGACCCAGGTTCCTCGGCCGCGCGTCCGGTCGACGAGGGTCGCTGACGACTCTCCGCGAAGTGGGCCGCGTCGCGTTCTGCCAGCGAGTCGACCACCGACGTCCGGACCGACGGGTCCAGCGATCCGCCCAGGAGCTGGACGACCGCCTGGTTACCGACCGTGCGCTGCAGCCACAGCACCGACGACACACCGGTCGTATCCGAGCGCGGGGACGGATGCGGAACGGGCTGGCGCACCGGCGCGGACTGCGCGACATGCCGGTGCGAACGCTCAACGCTCACGGGGCTCATGCGCACCTCCGACTGCCGTGAAGATCGGCGGAACAGCGAGTCGGCGGGACCCGCACGCCGATTCTCCCACCCCGGGCCGGCGCATCACCAGGGGAATCGCGTTGACTCAATCAAAGCCACCCTCGAAGCGTCTTCGGTGCCTCACGAAGAAGTGCCCGCGTAGCGGCGTGGCGGCAAGTGCGGCGGTGGTCGAAACAGCCAGGGACTTACGATGAGCCAGCGCAAAGGCGGAGACGAAGCTGATGGCGATCCGGTACCGGGCGGCGTCTAAACCCTGGATTGTGAAGCCCTACTACCGGTTGGAGACCGTGCTGGCCCAAGCGTTTTCGCTGTTGCGGCAGCACCGCAGCAATGCGCGCAACCGCAGAGATGTCCGTGCCCAGCCCTACCTTAGAACCTGCACCGTCAAGAACGGGGCCGCCGCAGTGGAGCAGGGCGTACGAAGGACCCGGAGATGAGCAGGCGAGCTGGATCACGATCGGTGGAATTTCCGGCATGGCGTAATTCGGCCTCGTCGAACCAGCAACCAGCTCTCACGGGACACGAGTCAGGCGAACTCTGGCGCGCGGCGCTGGCGGCTTTGCTTCTCGAAGCCGGCGGCGAGACGGAACGCGCTGGAGGGTGCGGGGACACGGGTGGCTGGGAACGTGAGTGCGCCGAGAGAGTGCTTGGCCATCACGTTCAGGATCGTGCGCGTGAAGGCCTCCCGAGAGACCAGGGGGTCGGCGAAGTCGGGTTGTAGGGGTGCTGACCTGCTGAAACGTGTGTGACTGAAGTGGCGTGTGTCGCTCCTGGGGCGGCGTGGGGCTGGCCCAGAGGATGGAGGTTCTCACACACAGCCACCTCGGGAGCCCTACGCCGCCATGTCATCTTCCCCCATCACAGCCACCTCTGCTGGCCTCTCGCGCCGTCCGTTGACCGAGGTGTTCGCCACCATCGCCGACCCGCGCAAGCCACGCGGGGTGCGTCACGGGTTGGCGACCGTGCTGACCATCGCGCAGTGCGCCGTCCTGACCGGCGCCAAGACCCTACTCGCGGTCCATAAGTGGGCGGCCGAAGCTGACCGAGGCGCTTTGTCCCAGCACGGGATACACCCTCAGGCAGTGTTGCCGTCCGAGACGACGATCCGGCGCACCCTGACGTTGGTGGACGCCGCCGCGTTCGACCGGGCCGTCGCCGCCTGGATGGCGATCAAGGTCGGTGATCTGGGCGGCCGGCGGGTCATCGAGATCGACGGCAAGACGATGCGCGGGGCCCGCCGGGACGGCGGCGCCCCACAACTGGTCGCCGCCCTCGACCACGGCACCGGCGCAGTGCTGGGCCAGCTCGCGGTCTCCGCCGAGAGCAACGAGATCCCCGCGCTGCGCGACCTGCTCGACACGATGGACATCACCGGCGCGGTGATCACCGCGGACGCGATGCACTGCCAACGCGAGACCGCCCGGCACATCACCCGCGACGGCGGGCACTACGTGCTAACCGTCAAGGCCAACCAGCGACTCCTGCGTGACCAGCTCAAGGCGCTGCCGTGGACGCACGTGCCGGCCACCTCAAGCGTGAGCACCAGCCACGGCCGTCGAGTTCGGCGCACGATCAAGGCCCATCGCACCCGCCTGGGTCGGCTTCCCCGGCACGGCTCAGGTCCTCCAAGTCCGACGGACCCGAACCATCAAGGGCCGCAAACACATTGAGGTCGTCTACGTCATCTGCTCCCTGCCGATGACCCAGGCGCCACCGGCCACGATCGCGGCTTGGATCCAAGGCCACTGGTGCATCGAGAACAAGCTGCACTGGGTCCGCGATGTCGTCTTCGACGAGGACCGACACCAACTCCGGACCGGCCATGGCCCTCAAGTCATGGCCACCCTCAGAAACACGGCGATCAGCCTGATCCGTCTGGCCGGCCACAACAGCATCGCCGCATCTCTACGACATCACAGCCGCGACAGTCGCCGCCCAATCGAGCTACTCACCCTCAACTGACGACTTTGCCGACCCCCTGGGGGGGCCCCAAGTCATACAGGCCCCGAATCCCAAGTCAGAGACCCGACTCTTTGCCCTGTTGACTCATGTCAAGATGCGCGCGTGGTCGCCTTCGTTGACTCATCGGT
>NZ_JAKDLO010000163.1 GCF_030452765.1 Intrasporangium sp. | reverse complement strand
CTCATCATCAGCCACCTCATCGCCGACGAGGAACGGTTCGACCGCAGCGTCAAGGTCCGCGACGGCAGGACGTGGTCACCGTGACCGCCGTCCTGCTGGAGTGGCCTTGTCGCCGGGGCAGGATCCCGGAATTGACGGTGCGCCGATGCCGAGCCACTCCGCGCCGGGACTCGGCCATGGCCGGATTGTCTCCGGAAAGCATGACGAGCCCCACCGAGCTCGTGCAGCTCACGGACTGCGTCCGCGGACATCTCGCGGACGCGTCCGCCAAGCCGATCACCGCCGCTCCGCCCGTCGACCCCGAGGAGCACGGCCGCCTGCCGGCCGAGGCCAGCTCGTCCCGTTGGCGAGCGGGCTTCCGAGCTCGACGCCTTCGTCGGCATCAGCCGGCGGTTGCCCACCACGACGCTGCGCCCATCGACACATGCGGCCGCGCCATGCCCGGGAACGTTGCGGAAGCCCGAGGCCACCGCACCGGGGAGACCGCGCGTGACGGCCTCCCGGGCGAGCAGCCCGCTGTCACCAGTCTGACGACCGGATATGCCTAGAGCGGCTCACCGACCGCGTGGGGCAGTCCCCCAGGATGAAGCGCGGCCACGATGAGCTCGTCACGCCCGTCGAAGGTCGCGGAGAGCGGCAGCGACGCCAGCCGCCACTGCAGCCCGCTGGGTGCGCCGCGGCGCGCGAGGGTCGCCACCACCTGGTCCAGGCGCGCGGGGAAGTGGTCTGGTCCGAGGAAGTAGGCCAGCTCGTCACACCAGGGCGGCAGTCCCTCGGCTACTGGCGATGTCGACCGATCCCATTGAGCCTGCATCTGTCTCTCCCCTCCCTACCGGCATCCACCGCCCCGTGCGGACGCGTGGCCTGCGTACCGGTGTCCGACATGACCGGCTCCTTATGGAGGGGCCCTGCGAGCCTGGTTGTTCAAGGGTGCGCTCCCTGCCCCGAAGAACCCCTGGCGGTTCTGTGAAGGTTTGTTTAAGAAGACCGATCGGGACCGGCCTCAAGATGCCGGGGTCCCGGCGGCTCCCTGCCGACCTCTTGCCCGGTGGCATTGTCGCCGGCGGCCGTTCCGGCACTCGCCGGCTCTTGAGCATGAGCGCTTCGAGGGCCACGATGAGGCTGGAGCCGGACATCGACAGTGCCGCGATCTCGGGTCGCAGCGTCAGCCCCACGTGGAGAAGAGGCCGGCGGCTATAGGCAGCGCGAGGACGTTGCAGCCGACGGCCCACCCGAGGTTCTGCCGCATCTTGCGCAGCGTGCCCCGCCCGATCCGCTCGGCCGTGGCCCGGTTGCCGCCGGAAAGCATGACGACCCCCGACCGGCCCGTCGTGGCGACGACGTCACCTGGCCTCGTCGTTGTCCCCTGACCGCCGTCGCGGCCCTGTCCCGGCCACGCGGGCCTGCCTCGTGCCCCGGCCCGGTCCTGGGGGCACTCGGGCTCACGCTCCCAGCGGGGCATACCGTGGTGCCCGTGCGTCGACTGATCCCTGCTGCCGCCTCGGGCGGCCTGCTGTGCCTCGCCTTCCCGACGTACGACCTATGGTTCATGGCGCCCATCGCGCTCGCCGTGCTGGCCCTGACCCTCGGCGGCACGACGATGCGCCAGGGCTTCGGACTGGGCCTCGTCGCAGGACTCGCCTTCTTCGTCCCGACCCTGCACTGGGCGGGGATCTACGTCGGCAACCTCCCGTGGATCGCCCTCGCCACGCTCCAAGCCCTGTTCATCGCCCTCTTCGGGCTGCTCGTCGCCTGGCTCACGAGCCCGGCGCGACCGGTCCGCCCCCTTGCGTTCGCGCTGGCGTGGGTCGTCACCGAGTCCTTCCGCTCGATCGCCCCGTACGGAGGCTTCCCGTGGGTGAAGCTGGCCTTCGGGCAGGCGGACGCCCCCTTCGGGCGGCTGGCCTCGCTGGGCGGCGCACCTTTCGTCGGCTTCGTCATCGCGCTGACCGGCGCCCTCCTTGCGCTCGCGGCGGTTGACGTCCGGCGGCGTATGCCGTGGGGCCGGGTCGCCGCGCCGACGGGACTCGCGATCGCGTTGGCGCTCGTCGGCCTGGCCGTGCCCCTGCCGATGGACGGCGAGACCGTCAACGTGGTCGGGATCCAAGGCAACGTCGCGCGTCCCGGGCTTGACTTCAATGCCGAGCGGCGTGCGGTGCTCGACAACCACGTCGCGACGACGCGGGCCGCGGCCCGGGACACGGCCGAGGGCAGGGCGCCCCAGCCAGACCTCGTCGTCTGGCCCGAGAACGCGTCCGACATCGACCCGATCCTCAACGGCGACGCCAACCAGCTCATCCGCGAGGTCGTCGACGAGATCGACGCCCCCGTCATGGTCGGTGGGCTGCTCGAGGCACAAGACGGCATACGGAACACCACGCTCCTCTTCGAGCCGGGGCGCGGCGACACCGACCGCTACGTCAAGCGGCACCCGGTGCCGTTCGGCGAGTACATCCCCAACCGCTCCTTCTGGCGGCTCTTCAGCGACAAGGTCGACCTCGTGAGGCGCGACTTTTTGGCCGGTGACGAGGTCGGCCTCTTCGACATCCAGACGGCCCGAGGCGAGTCGATCCGCACGGGCATCGGGATCTGCTTCGAGGTGGCCTACGACGACGTCATGCGCGACACCGTGCGGGCGGGCGCCAACCTCCTCGTCATCCAGACGAACAACGCGACGTTCGGCTTCACGGCCGAGTCGCCCCAGCAGCTCGCGATCAGCAGGCTGCGCGCCATCGAGTTCGGCCGCTCCGTCGTTCACGTCTCGACGGTCGGCCAGAGCGCGCTCATCACTCCCGACGGAACCGCCCACCAGGTCACGTCGTTGTTCACTCAGGCAGTGGTGCGCGGCGACCTACCATTGCGGGACGCGACGACGCTCGCGACCCGCGTCGGGGCAGCCCCCGAGTGGCTCGCCGCGACGGCACTGCTGGTGCTGGTGAGTTCGGGCGCGGTCCGGCGCCGGCAGTCTGCGGCGGGGCAGCACGGGCCCAGGGAGAACGCGCCCCGGAGCAAGGACGAGGATGACCGACCGTGAGCCCGTGACCGGCGTCCTCGTGCTCATCCCGAGTTCCAACCAGCACGAAGACATCGGCGATGACCCCCACCGTCACCCGCGACCAATGGCACGCAGGCGACCAGGCTCTGGACCGGCGTCGTCTGACTCAAGGGTTCGTTTGGCCCGGTTCGGAGATGGAGAGCAGCCGATGCCTCGTCCGAGGGAAACCGGTGGCGCCACCGGGGCCGGGTTTCACGGCGAGGATCTGGTTGACGCCGATGCGGTTGGACTGGAAGCCCAGTGCCGACCCGGCCATGTAGAGCCGCCACACCCGGGCTCGGCCCGCGCTCGAGAGCGCCACCGCCTGGTCCCAGTTCTGCTCGAGGTTGTTCACCCATGCGCGCAGGGTGTCCGCGTAGTGCTCACGCAGTGACTCGACGTCGCGGACCTCGAACCCCGCTGACTCGAGCACGTCGACCATCGTCGACAAAGGTTGCAGCTCGCCGTCGGGGAAGACGTAGCGCTCGATGAACGAGGTCTTGTCTCCCCTGGGGTCACCCGGGGGCCCGGGCCGACGCGCGATCGCGTGGTTGAGAAGCCGCCCACCCGGAGCCAGAAGGGTGTGCAGGTGGGTGGCATACTCGCCCAACTGGGAAAGGCCGACGTGTTCCGCCATCCCGATGCTGGCGATCGAGTCGTACGGCCCATCGGGCACGTCGCGGTAGTCCTGCACCCGGATCTCGACCCGGTCAGCCAAACCCTCCGACGCGACCGCGGCTCGGGCGAAGGCCGCCTGCTCCTCGGAGAGCGTGATCCCCACGGCCCTCACGCCGTACTTGCCGGCCGCGTGGATGACGAACGATCCCCACCCGCATCCCACGTCCAGCAGCCGCATCCCTTGGACAAGACCCAGCTTGCCCGCCACGAGGTCGAGCTTGGCACGCTGCGCGTCCTCCAACGTGTATGCCGCCGAGGGCGCCTTCTCGAAGTACGCGCAGGAGTACACCATCGACGGTCCCAGGACGAGCGCGTAGAAGTCGTTGCCCACGTCGTAGTGGTGGGAGACCGCCCTCGCATCCCTACCCCGCGTGTGCCGGCGACCGGACAGTCGGACCTCCTCCGCGGGCGGCCGAGGTGGCGGCCCCAGCGCGCGGAGACGCACGACGGCCTTGGCGACGGCGGCCGTGGTTTCGTGCCCGACCTGCACCCCAGGCCCCCGCTCGGGATCGGCGAGCGCGTCCAGGCGGGTCAGCACGTCGAGCAGGTCACCCTCGATCTGGATGTCCCCTGACACGTACGCGCGGGCGAACCCCAGCTCGTTGGGTGCCCAGAACAGGCGGCGCAGGGCGCGCCGCGACGTGAACCTGACGAATGCTGCAGCGTCCACCGGCCCCATCGAACTACCGTCCCAGCAGTCGATGCGCACCGGAAGGTCCGGGCCGAGAGCGGCGTCGACCAAGGGCCAGAGCGCTGTGGCGGCGTCCATCGCAACCTCCCAACGAGTCGAGACTCAGCGTACAGACGTCAACCTCCCTGATGGCGCCGACCGTGAGCGTCGCCGAGCGGTGGCCCGGACGCCATTGGATCTCCTCGGGAAAGCCCTCCTGCTGTGATGTGGGGCGCGGCTCGCCGGATCGTCCGCACGATCGGGCGTCGCTGGCGCCCTTGGGCGGAGGCAGAGCTACCGCGGTGCCTGCCCGAGCGGGAGGCAGCGTGGCGGCCCCCGGCCGGAGTTTCGGCGGTCCGGTTTGGCTCGACGGCTCGCCCATCGAGCGGCCTGCCGTCAGGCACGTGTCCGGGCGCGGATTCGACGAACTTCCCGGAACCTGCCGCACCACAACGGCGCCAAAGCCTTGTTCCGACCGGCGGCACAGCACAACCCATCCCGCTCAAGCCGGGAGAGCTGCCGATGCGCGCCCATGATCGACGAACCCAGACCTACTCTGCAAGGCGAGGGGATCTGATCGATGAGTTCTCTAGGCCGACCAAGCGGAGTACCGGCCGACGAGGCTTCGGAAATTGGGCGCTGGTTATGCTCCCTGCATGACGGAACACCCGGCGGCGGTGGGCCTTTACCTGCACGAGGCGGGCCACTTGGTGGTTGGCTCGGACGTCATGGCCGCGGTGGTGCTCGGCGCTTCGGTGGCCGCATGGCTGGCGGTGGGCTGGCTGCAGGCGCGCGCGGCAGCGCCCACTGCAACGTCCGAGCAGTGCCTGCGCGCGGTACCGGCGACCCTTAACGGGGCACTTACGCCACGTCGCACGCACGGGATCCAGTCGCACGCCGATGCAACCACGCAAGCGTTGGTGCCGGTCGGCCTTCGTGCCGCCTGCCAAAGCGTTGGTCTCCGGGTCGTCAGCCCCATGGCGGTGCTCGGGGGCATGTATCTCGCACTCAGCGGGCACCTCCCTCGAGGCCGAGCCCTGCTCTTGCTCGCCATCATCACCGCCGCCACGCTCACCGGCTTGTGGCACGTGTCCCGTCAGGTCAGGACGGTCCAGAAGCGTGGCTCGTGGATGGCTGCGCGGGGGCCCCACCTGACCGTTGCCAGAGCCGCCGGCGAGGTGCTTCTCGTGATGGCGGTGGTGCTGGCAGCAAGCGCGCTGTCGCACACGGATGGGAGAACGGTCAGCTCTGCCGAAGTGGCGGCCGCGGCGATTGCTGGCCGCGCGGTCAGCCTGCTCCGAGTACCTCCACACGGACTGCTCCTGGCGGACGTCTCCCTGGCGGTTTGGCTAGTCAGCGCACAGCTGTCTCCTGCTGCCGCGATTGGGACCGTTGCGATCTGGCGTGCCGGGATGTTCGTTGCATGGCTTGCCGCGACCCAGCCCAACTTGCGCAAGCACTGCCGCGCCCGCTCGACCTCTACCGCCCGTGAGACCGCCGGGCCCTCTGGGCACGTCTCATTCATGGCCGTGGACGGGCAACCACTTGCCGAGCTGACCTTGTCTCAGGTGCCCACCGGGTCAGCGGCCGGAGAGTGGCTTCATCGCCTGGCCTTCCGGGCTGTGAGCGTGCTGCCCACCTGTGTCGCGGCGCCGGTGCGCCGACACGTCTTCGAGGCGCTGTTCACGGCTGCCCCGGACCCGTGGCGCTACGACGAGCTCGCGTACGAGGGTCGTAAACGGGATCTGCTCGTCGCTCGGGTAGTGCCGCTGGCTCGCACCATCGTCGAGGTCGGGTGCGCCGACGGACACAACCTTGCCGCTATTGCGGCCGCTCATCCGGCAACACGCGTGATCGGTTTGGACATCAGCCCGACCGCAGTACGGGCGGCCACGGAACGAACCCGCTCCCTTCCCAACGTCCAGGTGGCTGTGTCCGACCTGCCGCATGCACTACAGACCCTGCGCGAACTCGGAGTGGGGGAAGTTGACCTGCTTGTGCTGTCCGAGGTCCTCTACTACGTCGGCGGGCCTGGACAGGTACGTCGGGAGCTTTCCGCGCTGCGGCCAGCACTGGATCCTTCGGCCACCGTGGTGCTTCTGCATCCGGTGGCTGACGGGGACCGGCTGCATCCGGCTGCGGTGTCGGCACTGGGCTGCACGACCGTCCGACGCGATCTGGTGGAAGACCCGGTCCGGCCGTTCGTTATCGAGGTCGCTCGCCGGTCATGGCTCCCCGATGCACAGGCGGCCACCGGTCGGGTGGTGACGGATCGCGCGCTGGCGGGATGTCCCTGCCCGGATTGCCTCTGGGACTCGGGAGCTCGACCGCCCGTGCCGGGCACGGTCTCGGGTTGCTCCTGCCCGGGAGGTGAGTAGACGGCGCAGCGCGGCCGGGTCCGTGCACCTGCGCGCGAACCTATCCCGGGCGACTGGCAAGAGAATTGCCGGCTGCACTGCTGCGGGCTGACTCCTTCGCCTCGGACGGTCGGCGACACGCTGGGTTCTCTCGCCGTAGATCGGGCGGCATGGCAATCAAGGGCGCGACTTCTCCCGTGACATTCCTTGCAGAGGTCCGGGTCGCCAGCCTCGCAGGATCACTTCAAGACGGGATGGTCCGCGGGGCATGTCCGTCGGGTTCGACGTCGCCGAGTCCGATGCGTCGCGTATGGACCAAAACCCAACTTGGGCGCGGTCGAGTGGAATCCTCTCTGAACGCGAGTGGACCACCCCTTCAGCTCCACGTGTGCCCAGACAGGCATAAGGCCCGGAGGGCCCGCCAGCGGACGGCCGAACTGACGCGACGTCGTCAGCGTCCCGCCAAGGGCGAGGTCCACGTACGGATCGCATTGCAGGACTTCGGCGGTCGCACCGCCTACCACTGCCACACCCTCGACCACGAAGACACCGGCATGATGCCCGTGGTCCAGACCACCGACTGTCCCGGCTGCGCCTCGTCGCTCGCGCGGACCGCGGCTCCCCTGATCAGGTCAGCCGCGTCAACCTGCTGCTGGTCGGGCCTGCCACGGGGGGAGGGTGATCGTGAAGGTGGCACCCCGGCCCGGCCCCTCGCTCTTCGCGGTGAGGGTGCCGCCGTGGGCCTCGATGAGGGCGCGGGCGGTGGTCAGCCCGAGACCGCTCCCGGGCGAGTCGGCCGCCTCGCGGTGAAAGCGGTGGAACAACTGCTTTGCATGCTGCGGTTCGAATCCCTCGCCCGTGTCCGTCACCTCGATCTCGGTGGATGTGAACGCATCCCCGCCGCGGATCCTGACCGAGACGGCTCCGCCGGCCGGGGTGTGTCGCAGCGCGTTGTCGAGAAGGTTCCCCAGCGCCTCACGGAGTCGGTCGGGATCGATCCGCGCCACGGGCGCCGACCGTGACGTGGGAAGGTCGGCGTGGAGCGTCACGCCGCGGGCGCCGTACCGCTCTCTTTGTGCGGATACGGCATGCTCGACAACGGGGGCGATCAACTGGGGCTCGCTGGTGAGGACGATCCTTCGCTCCTCGGCCCGGCTGACCTTCTCCAGGTCGGCCACGAGACGCTGCAGGTGCGCGGACTGGTCGGTCAGGACGCCGAGTGTCTCGGCATCGGGCGCGAGGATGCCGTCCTGGAGGGCTTGGGCGGTCGCCTGCAGGGAGGCGATGGGGGTGCGCAGCTGGTGGGCAAGGTCCGCCGTGAGACGACGGCGGTGCTCGTCCGTGACCTGGAGCCGTTCCGCGAGGCGGTTCGAGGACTCGGCGAGGGTGGCGAGCTCGGGCCCGAGGCCCGGGTCGTCGACCCGAACGCCATGATGCCCGTCAGCCAGCCGTTCCAGCAGTGACGCCGTCTGCTGCAGAGGCGCGGCCACCCGACGCGCGATGAGCCAGCTGATGGCGGCGGCGACCAGGGCCGCGGCGACGACCCCGATGCCAAGGGCGAGGAGAAGCGCCTGGTCGAAGGCGTTGTCGACGTGCTGGCGGACACCCGCATCGATCTCCGGAAGCTCGGCTCCCTGCAGGTGCAGATGGAACACGGGCGGGCCGAACAGCAACGCGGCCGTCAGGACGGTTACCGCTCCGGCGACGACGATAAGGAGGTTGTTGAGGAAGAGCCGCGGCGCCAGGCTGAGGCGCGACATCCACCCGACTCGGGGCCGCCTTTCCCCGGGGCGCTGGCCGGGACCGCCTTGGTCGCGGACCGCCGCCCGGGGGGTCATCCCTGCCCCATGCGATAGCCGACGCCGCGGATCGTCAGCACGTACCTCGCCTCGCGCGCGTCATCTGCGAGCTTGCGACGCAGGCGCCCGATGTGGACATCGACCAGGTGCTCGTCGCCCGCCCACTCGCCGCCGTCCCACACCCGCTGCAACAGCAGCGATCGCGAGAACACGACGCGAGGCCGTTCACTCAACGTGTCGAGCAGGTCAAACTCGGTCCTCGTCAGCTCAACCGGGCGCCCCTCGAGGGTGACCTCCCGGGCGAGGACGTCGATCACCAGTGCCCCGAACACCCGGAGCGCCTCGTCCGCTCTGTCCGCGGTCGCGTCTTCGTGCTCGATGGCACCTGACCGCCTCGGACGGCGCATGAGGGTGCGGATCCGGGCCATGAGCTCACGCGGAGAGAACGGCTTCGTGATGTAGTCATCGGCTCCGACGGCGAGCCCGACGAGCATGTCGACCTCGTCCGCACGCGCCGTCAGCATGACGACATAGGCGTCCGTGAACGTGCGGAGCGTGCGGCACACCTCGACGCCGTCCATGCCCGGCAGGCCCAGGTCCAGGACGATGACGTCAGGGTCGTTCTGCCGCGCGATGTCGAGGGCGGTGGGACCGTCGCCGGCGCTGTCGACCTCGAAGCCGTCCGCCTCCAGGTAGCCCACCACGACCCGGACCAGGCTCGGTTCGTCGTCCACGACGAGGGCTCGGGGCGACGCGGTCCGCGCCGGGGTGGCGTCGGGCATGTTCAGACGTCCTCCATGGCGACGAACGAGCCGTGCCAGGTGTGGTACCACACGGCACCGGTCGTTGCGTTCACCGAGAGCATGCCGACCATCTTGCCGCCAGCTGCGGTGTGAACGGTGTAGTAACCGGGGTAGGCGTCGGTGGATTTCACGCTCTCGCCCGGGCGATTGGTGGTCAGCCACGCCGTGGCCGCCTGGGTGGCCTGCTGCTCCGTGAGCGTGCCCGTCCGGCTTCCGGTGTTCCACATCATCGCCGGGCCGGGCTCTGTCTGAACCGTGCCCGAGGTCGGGTCGACGAGCACTTCCGTGGTGGCGGCACCGGTGAAGTCCTTTAGCTCGACGTCGAAGTTGTTGGTGAACTGCATGACCTCCCCCGGGTGCAACCCGCGCGCGGTGGCGGCCTGCGCCGCACGGGCGCGGGCCGGCGCGATCGAGGCGACGGGCTGGCCGTCGCCGACCAGCCAGATCTGCCCTGCCATCATGCCCCCG
>NZ_JAKDLO010000162.1 GCF_030452765.1 Intrasporangium sp. | reverse complement strand
CGATCCCCCCCGCCGCCGCCGACGGGGCGAGCGCGGGGGGCGGCGGGGCGGGGGGGCCGGGGCTGGGGGGCTTCAACCGCCGCTGCGGGGGGGACTTCTCCGCCGCCCATGCGCTCGTCGCCGGCGGCGGCATCGGCCGACCCCAGCTGCTGCGCTCGCTGACCCGCGACCCCGGGCTGGCCAACCCGGGCGGCGTCCCGCCATGGACGATCTTCACCCAGACGCTGATCCACGACTTCGACACGCTCAACTGGTTCAACGCAGGGGCCAGGGCGGTGGAGGTCAACGCGATGGCCGACGCGCTCGTCGCCCCCGACTTCAAGGAGCGCGGCCTGCTCGACACCGCCGTCGTGACGATCCGCTACGACAACGGCGCCATCGCCACCGCCGAGGCCAGCTTCGCGGCCGCCTACGGCTACGATGTGCGCGGCGAGATCTTCGGCTCTGCGGGCATGGTCACGGCCGGCACTCCGGCCCAGGTGACGATGGCCCACTGGAGCAAGGACGGCGTCTCGAGCCCGACGACGCGGTCCGACACCGAGCTGTTCCCCGACGCGTATGCCGCCGAGCTCGCGTCGTTCTGCACCGCGGTCCGCGCCGGGTCGGCTCCGGAGGTGGGCGGCACCGACGCGCGCGCCGCGCTCGCCATCGCGCTCGCCTGCATCGAGTCGGTGCAGGCGGGCGGCACGGTCACCGTCCGCGACGCCGACCGTGTGTTCGGGGGTGTCGCATGAACACCCCGTTCACCCTGGCCGTCAGCTCCGAGATGGTCTTCCTGGACCTGCCGGTGGCCGAGCGGATCCGGCGGATCCACGAGCTCGGCTTCCAAGTCGAGATCTGGGACTGGACCCGGCACGACCTCGACGGGCTCGAGGCCCTGCGCGAGCAGGGCGTCGTCTTCTCCTCGATGACCGGCTACATCCGGGGCACGCTCACCGACCGTGAGGGCGCCGACGAGCTGCTCGCCACCGCCGAGCAGTCGGTCCCGGTCGCCCAACGCCTCGGCATCCCGCGACTGAACCTGCATGGCACCGGGCTCGACGCGGCGGGTCTGCCCGTCCGGCCCGAGCAAGTGGTCACCGGCGCGATGTGGCTCGCGGCACGCGACACGCTCGAACGGATCGCGACGCTCGGCGAACGCCACGACGTGACCTTCGTCCTGGAGAACCTCAACACGGCCGTCGACCATCCCGGTGTCCCCTTCGCCACGGCGGCCGACTGCCTCGCGCTCGTCTCGTCCGTCGACAACCCGCACCTGCGGCTGATGCTCGACCTCTACCACGCGCAGATCGGGGAGGGGAACCTCGTCGATCTGTGCCGGCGCGCCCTGCCGTTCATCGGCGAGGTGCAGGTGGCTGACGTGCCCGGGCGGTGCGAGCCGGGCACGGGGGAGATCAGCTACCCGGCGGTCGCTCGGGCCCTCGCAGACCTGGGCTACACCGGGACGGTCGGCCTCGAGGCGTTCGCCTCGGGCGACAGTGAGGTTGCGCTGCAGCGCTTCCGTGCGGCCTTCACCCTCTGACCTCGGATCCACCGGGAGTTGCAGCGCGCGGTGGGCTGAGCCCGCGGCAGTGCCGGGTTCCGGTCAGGCCCATACCGGGCTGGGAGCGCCACCTCCAGCGAGGAACCGGTCCAGCTCGCCCAGGAAGGCGGGCCAGGCCGGCTCGCCGGCGGTGAGGATGTGGTTGCGGCTGCCCAGCATCACCAGGTGGCTGTCGGGGATCAGGTCGAGAAGCTCGCGGGCCTGGGAGCGGGGGACGCGCATGTCGTCGCGGGAGTGCACGACCAGGGTGGGACAGGTGACCCGCGGCGCGAGCGAGGTGACGTCGATGTGCGCGAAGACATCGAGGAACGCGACGACGTTCTCGGTCGAGGTGGTGGAGCGTTGCAGCCGGTTGAAGGCATCCCACACCTCGCGGCTCTCGCCGGGCAGGAACTGGCTGGCGAAGACCTGCCGGAACGCGTCGTCGTCCCGGCGCCACGCCACCTTGCCGACCTGCAGGTCGAGGGCGGCCTCCTCGCGCGCCTCGGGGGTCTGCGCCCGGACGAGGCGGCCGCGGGCGTACGCGCCGACCAGGACGAGCCGCGAGACCCGCTCGGGGTGCCGGACGGCATACGCGATCGCGACCGCGCCACCCTGCGAGAGCCCCAGCAACGGGAAGGGCGCCTGCACGCCGGCGGCGTCGATGACCAGCTCGAGGTCGTCCACCCACGCGTCGAAGGAGAACTGCGGGATGTCCCAGTCGGACAGCCCGCAGCCGCGCTCGTCGTAGCGGACCAGGCGGTGCCCGCGGGACAGCTCGTGCAGCCAGTGGCCCCAGATCGGGCTGTCCCACTCCTGCTCGAGGTGGGTCAGCCAGTTGGCAGCCTTGACCAGTGGCGGGCCGTGACCGGCCTGGGCGTAGGCGACACACACCCCGTCGGGGGCGACGCAGTAGCGGACCTCCTGGGTCTCGGCGGCCCCGAGTGTCTCGGGCGGGGCGGCTGTGTCGACCAGCTGCACCGGAGCGACGAAGCGGTACCCCCGGGCGTGCACTGTCGCGATGACCGCCTGCCGGTGACCGTCGTCGCCCACGGCCTTGCGGGCCTGCATGAGCCGGCTCGAGAGGGTGGACTCGCTGACGAACCGGTCGCCCCATACGGCGTCGAGCAGCTCGGTCCGTGGTACCAGGCGGTCCCGGTGTTCGACCAGGTAGGCGAGCACGTCGACGACCTGCGGCTCGACGTGGACGACCTGTCCGTCCCGGCTCAGTCGGAACTGGCCCGGGTCGAGCTCGCAGCCGGCGAAGTGGTAGACGGTGCCCATCGGATAGCTCCCGGGTCGATCATCCCAGTGCAAGGGCCCACTTGTCGCGCGAGAAGATCCCGACGTCATCCCGACGGAGTCGTCATGCGTCCTCGACGCCCTTGGGTCCACCGTGACGGCATGAGTACACCAACCACCACGCGTTACCTGCTCGGCCACGACGAGACCGAGCTGCGGCGGCTGCAGGACCAGGCGCGCATCCTGGCGCCCGCGACCGGAGCCTTCCTCACCCTCGCCGGGATCGAGCCGGGCATGCGGGTGCTCGACCTGGGCACCGGTGCCGGTGACGTGGCGTTCCTGGTCGCAGGCCGGGTCGGGCCGGGCGGCTCGGTCGTCGGCGTCGACCGGTCCGCCGCAGCGCTCGAGACGGCCAGGCGCCGAGCCGACATCGACAAGATCGGCAACGTCTCCTTCCTGCAGGCCGACGTCGCCACCCTCGACCCGGGAACGGACCTCGGCGGCCGGTTCGACGCGGTCGTCGGGCGGCTGGTGCTGCTCTACCTGGACGACCCGGCCGAGGTCGTCCGACGCTACGCCGGTGTGCTGCGCCCCGGTGGCACCCTGCTGGCGATGGAGTACGACATGACGGCGGCGGGCAGCCTGCCGGCGCTGGCGCTGCCCAGCCGGGCCATGGGGTGGATCCTGGCGGCCTTCGAACGGGCCGGACACGACCCGGCCCTCGGCCCGCGGCTCGGCGGCATCCTCACCGCGGCCGGTCTGGCCGAGCCCGTCTGTGTCGGCCTGCAGGCCTACCACGAGCCGGGGAACCCGGCTGGGCCGCGACTGTTGGCCGAGACGGTCCGCACCCTGCTGCCGGCCATCGAAGGAGCCGGCATCGCCACGACCGCCGACATGGACATCGACACCCTCGAGCAACGCATTGCTCGGGCGCAGCAGGCCGCGGGCGCGCTGTTCAAGCCGCCGACCCTGGTCGGGGCGTGGGGACACGCGGCCGGCCCACGACGATGACACCGCCCGCCGTGGTGACGCGCGGCGCCTCGACCGAGCAACCCACGGCCCCCCCGAAGGCGTGTCTCGACGTCGAGCGGCTCCGACGGCACTTCGACTTCCCGGGCGCGGGCCGGGTGGTGACCGACAACGCGGCCAGCACCCAGCCGCCCCGGGAGGTCCTCACGCTGGTGCGGGCGCTGGCCCCGTGGTACGAGAACGTGCATCGGGGCCAGTCCAGAGCATCGCGGCGCATGACCGAGCTGTTCGAGGCGTCCTACGCGCGCCATCGCCGACGCGAGTGGGTACGAGCAACCGTGGGGGGAGCAGCGCTCCCTGCTGCTCGTCGACGCCGCCCAGACCCTGCGCCTGGTCGCAGCGCATACCGCCGACATGACGGCGCTGGCGCTGTGTGCGGCGCCGGACCTGCCCGAGGTGACCGTGTACGGGCCGCCGCCGGAGGTCCCCCGCGCGCCGGTGCTGGCGTGCCAGGTCGACGGCGCCGACCCGATGGACGTCGCCCGTCGCCTCGACGAGCTCGGGGTAGAGTCGCGGGCCGGCTGCCACTGCGCCACCCTGGCCCACCGCGACCTCGGGCTCGACCCGCCGGCAAGCTGCCGGCTCAGCCTCGCGATGTACACCAGCCCCGACGACGTCGCGCAGGCGATGGACGCGCTCGCCGCCGTGGTGCACGCTGTACGCCGAGGACGCTGAGCGGCATACCGCCAAGAAGTGGTATGCCGCTCAGCCGGGCGGCTTCTCGTCCGCGGGAGAAGATCCCGACGTCATCCCCATGCGCTCGTCATGCGTCCTCGACGCGGCCGGGTGCACCGTTGCCGGATGAGTACACCAACCACCACCACGGGCCATCTGCGGGGGCAGCGAAGCCCCCGCCGCGAGCGGCCCGTGGACCGTCCGGAGGCGTGTCTGCTCTCGCCATACTGGGGTGGGTGTGCGCTACGGCACGGAACACCTGCCCCCGGAGCAGCCTGCCGTTGCGGTCTGTCGGCGAGCGGATCTCCGAGGGGAGAGTCTCGCCCGACCATGTCGAGGACAGCGAGCTGCCGCGGAAACATGCCGCGACGCCAGTCGTCCTCGGCGCCATCGCCACCATCGGCCGCCGTGGGTGAGTGCCCTCGGAACCCTCAAGAACACCTCAGACGGGTAGCATCGGCGCCGTGGGCAGGGACCGCGCGCACCGGCTCCAGGACATCGCCGATCAGTCCGGGCTCAGCCTCGCGACCATCGACCGGGTGCTGCACGACCGACCCGGGGTGAGCGCCCGCGCGGTTCGCGCCGTCGAGCAGGCGCAGCTCGAGCTCGACCGTCAGCAGACCCAGCTGCGGCTCGGGGCGCGCTCGATCCTGCTCGACCTCGTCATGCAGGCACCGCACCGCTTCACGGCCGCGGTCCAGCAGGCGCTCGAGGCCGAGCTCGCCTCGGCTCGTCCGGCGGTCATCCGGATCCGGTCCGACCTGCGGGAGCAGGGCTCGGCGGCCGGGCTGGTCGGTCGGCTCGACGCCATCGGCGGGCGCGGCCGTGCCTGCCACGGCGTCCTCGTCAAGGCCCCGGACCAGCCGGACGTCGCGGCCGCCATCGACCGGCTCCACGCTCGCGGCATCCCCGTGGTGACGCTCGTGACCGACGTCCACGACTGCGCGCGGGTCGCGTATGTCGGCCTGGACAACACGGCCGCCGGGCGGACGGCGGCATACCTCACGCTGCGCTTCCTCACCCCGCGCGGGAGCGAGGGCGCCCTCGTGGGGACGGTCCTCGTGCTGCTCAGCCGGGGTGACTTCCTCGGCGAGCGGGAGCGGGCGACCGCCTTCGCCGGGGCGGTGCGGGCCCAGGCGCCAGGCCTGCGGCTCGTGGAGCTGAGCGACGCCGACGGTCTCGACGAGCGGACCGCGGGGCTGGTCGCCAGAGCGCTGGCGCACGAGCGGGATGTGCGGGCCGTCTACTCCGTCGGCGGCGGCAACCGGGCCGTCGTCGCGCAGCTGCGCCGAGCCGGCGTCTTGGACGCGGTCCTGATCGGGCACGACCTCGACGCCGACAACCTCGACCTGCTGCGGGACGGGCAGATCGACGCGGTGCTGCACCACGACCTGCGGGCCGACATGCGAGCTGCCCTGCGCCAGGTGCTGCGCTACCACAGGCTCCTCCCGGGAGCGCCGACCTCGGTCCCGGCCGGCGTCCAGGTGATCACGCCCTACAACGTGCCCGCGCGCATCGCGCCCTCCTGACGGTGGTCTCACCTGGCTCAGTCGGGTGGTCCGCTTGCGGGCCTGCCTGGTGCCGGCGGCGGGCCCTGCTCGGGTGTGTCTGCCGCGGAGCTGTGTTGCAGCAGCGTGGACCGAGACAGCAGGACGGTGCCGCCGGCGATGCTGAGCACCCCTGCGATGGCTATGGCCAAGAAGACGCCGTGCCGCGTCTGCTCGTTGAAGACCACGAGGCCATAGGCCACGGCGACCAGCGGGTTCGTGAGGGTGAGCCCGGGCTGCGAGGCGACCAGGTTGCCGGCCGCCAGGGCGTTCTGCAGCAGGAAGAAGGACGTCGGTGCGATCAGCGCGACGCCGTAGGTCTGCCAGGTCGACAACAGGCTGCCGCCATGGGCGACCGAGGCGCCGACACCGGCGATGAGCGACGAGTTCAGCCCGAAGATGCCCCCGGTGGCGATCCCGAGCCAGACCGCTCGGTGCTCGTCCCTGCCGCGGTAACCGAGCACGACCAGAGCACCCACACCGACGAGCGTCGCCCCGATCGCCAAGGCCCAGGTCCATGGGTCGACCTCGTACGCCGAACCCCCGTGCGGAGCCAGCGCACCGACGAAGGCCGCCACACCCAGCGACGCCATCGCGACCGCGGTCCAGTCGCGCCGTGTCACCCGCAGGTGGAAGGTGATGGCAGCGAGGATGATCGTGAACGGTAGCTCGGCGATGAGCAGCGGCTGCACCAGGGCGATCTGCGAGATCGAGATCGACACCGCATGAAGCAGGAAGCCGGTGAGCATCGTCAGGATCCCGAAGACCCAGGCCGGCCGCTGCGCGAGGTCCCAGAACATGCGCAGCGAGAACTGGTCCGAGCGATCCTCGTGCTTGCTGGCGGCACGTTGCAGCACCGACGCGGACGCATTGCACAGCGCCGCCAGGACCATCAGCCCAATGCCGAGCACGCTCTCTCTCTTGCCCGGTGAGACGCCCGGACACACGTCGTTGCCGAACACTCCACCAGCGGGCGGCCACCCGGTCTGTGGTGCACCCCCGAGGACGGGGTACTTGGGTTGATGTGTCAGACAAGGACCGGTACGAGCCACCGGCCAGCACGGTGCTGACGCACCTGCCCGTGCCGGCCAGCCTTGCCATCGCGGCCGCGTGGTGCTGGCGGATCCTCGTGGTGTCGGTGACAGGCCTCGCTCTGGTGATGCTGATCGAGAGGCTCTACCTGGTCTTCCTTCCCGTCTTCTTCGCCCTGCTGCTGGCAGCCCTGCTGCATCCGTTGGTCGCCCTGCTGCGGCGGCTGGGCTTCCCGCGTGCCCTGGCCACCTGGGGGACCGTGATCGTCGCCATGCTGGTCCTGGGTGGGGTCGGGTGGTTCGTGGTGCAGCAGGCCGCCGCGAACTACCAGCAGCTCGTCGGCCAGGTCAACGACCTCGTCAGCGAGCTCCGGGGGTACCTCGACAGGCTGCCCTTCACGAACAGCGACCAGCTTCAGCAGCTGCAGGACAGCGCGGTCGACACCCTGAGGCAGCACACCGGAGAGATCGCCAACGGCATCGTCACGGTCGGGACTCTGGCTGCAGAGGTGGTCACGGGCCTGGTCGTCATGCTCTTCCTCACCTACTTCTTCCTCGACGAGGGTGACCGGATGTGGAGCTGGTCGGTCCGGCTCTTTCCTCGCGCCGTGCAGCCGAGTGTGCGTGGAGCCGGCTACCGCGCGTGGCACTCGCTGTCCGGCTGGATCGTCGGAACCGCGCTGATCGCCGCCTTCCACGGGATCGTGATCGGGTTCGCGCTGTTCCTGCTCGGCGTGCCGCTGGCGGCCCCGCTGGCCGTGCTGGTGTTCATCGGGAGTTTCATCCCGATCGTCGGAGCGGTCGCATTCGGAGGGCTGGCCGTGCTCGTGACGCTGATCAGCCAGGGCCTGATCCCGGGTGTCATCCTGCTGGCCGTGCTGGTCGTCGAGAACCAGGTCGAGGCCCACCTCCTGCAGCCGTTCGTCGTCGGTCGAGCGGTCAAGCTGCATCCGGTCGCCATCATCCTGGCGCTGACCGCCGGCGGGCTGCTCGGCGGGGTGTTCGGCGCCATCCTGGTGATCCCGATCGTGGCATCGGCGCACGCGGCGGTGAAGTACCTGACCGGGGTGGAGGATCTGCATGGCAACCCGCGGCCCATCGACGCCGACCGGATGGCACCGGAACCGCCGCCGGAATACGCCCCGCTCCCGATCTATGTCTCCCCGCCAGCCAAGAGTGATGACGACCGGGCCGCCGGTGCCGGAGCCGGCGAGGAGCCCGACCTGCCGGAATCGGACTCGGCAGGCCCGGATGTGACTGCGCCCGAAGGGGACTCCCGCGATCCGGATCCGCCCGGGGCTGACGACAAGCAGTGACTGCTTGTACGCATCGCGCAGTCCTGCCGCTCACCCGATGAGCAGCGGCACCGCGGAGATCGCCGTGACCGCGACGACTGCCACGCTGAACCAGGTCTCGCTGATCCGCCGCGCCGCGTGCAGCCCGATCCAGGCCCCGAGCACGACGACGGGCGCGAGCCAGAGTGCTTGCAGGAACATGGGCCGCGAGAAGAGCCCCAGGGCCGCGCTGAAGGGCAGCTTCGACAGGTTGATGCCGAAGAAGAAGAGGGCGCTGGTGCCGAGGAAGCGCAGCTTGTCGACCCCCTGGGCCGTCAGGTAGAGGGTCATCACGCCGCCGCCGGCGTTGGCCGCCATCGTCGTGAAGCCCGCACCGATCCCTGCCCCGGCGGCGGCGAGCCACGAGTGCTGCGCAGGCGGCCCGGTGGCCCGGGTGACCGGCCGTCTCGGTCGGGTGCGTCGGCGCAGCAGCCACAGCTGGTGCAGGGCGAGCGCGAGCAGGATCGCGCCGATGCTCCGGCGTAGCACGGCGTCGTCGACGACGGCGAGGAAGACCGCCCCGAGCACGATCCCCGGCAGGACCGCGGGCACGAGCCGCCGCAGGATCGCCCAGTCACACTCCTTGCGGTAGTGCCACACCGCGAAGACATCGCCGATGATCAGGACGAGCAGCAGCGCCGCAGTCGACTCCCGGGCCGGCATGATGCCGGCATAGATCGCCACGGAGATCATCGCCAGCCCGCCGATGGCGGTCTTGCTGAAACCGACGATGAACGCCGCGACGACGAGCAGGACGACGATCATCGGGGTCACCGCCCCATGGTGGCAGGCCGCTCCAACGGCGCGCCGGGGCGGCATACGATGACGTCTCGTGACTGACGCCGCCACCGCCCGCGCCCGACTGCTCGAGATCATCAAGGCCAAGGCCATCGTCCACGGGCGCGTGACGCTGAGCTCCGGCGCACAGGCCGACTACTACGTCGACCTGCGCCGGATCACCCTCGACGGTGAGGCGGCCCCGCTCGTCGGCATCGTCATGCGCGAGCTCACCAAGGATCTCTCGTATGCCGCTGTCGGTGGCCTCACGCTCGGGGCAGACCCGGTGGCGACCTCGATGCTGCACGCGGCTGCCGCGGCGGGGGACCGGCTCGACGCCTACGTCGTCCGGAAGGCGGGCAAGGCACACGGGCTCCAGCAACGGATCGAGGGGCCCTCCCTCACTGGCCGTGACGTCCTTGTCGTCGAGGACACGACCACGACGGGCGCCTCCCCGCTCGCGGCGGTCGAGGCGGTGCGGGAGGCCGGTGGCACCGTCGTGGCCGTAGCCACGATCGCGGACCGGGCGACCGGCGCGGGTGAGCTGATCGAGCGAGAGACGGGTGTCGAGTACCGGTTCGTCTACCCGCTCGAGGAGCTCGGCCTGGCGTAGGTCGTGAGGACCCGAGCGAGGAACGAGCGAGGCCCGGAGCGGC
>NZ_JAKDLO010000161.1 GCF_030452765.1 Intrasporangium sp. | reverse complement strand
TCGAGCATGGTGGCCAGCAGGAACGCGTGGCCCTGGTCGAACCGGCCGATGAACGCTTCGCGCAGGTCGTTGATCTTGGGCCGCATCCGGCCGTGGGCCATCTGCGCGAGCGTGTTCGGGTCGCGTTCGCCGGCGATCAACGCGGCCAGCATCTGCCGGCCGGAGACCCCGAAGATGTCGGAGGCGATCACGGACAGCTTGATCTGGGCATCTTCCAGGAGCTTCTCGACGCGTTGTTTCTCGGCGGTGCGGACCGCGACGAGGTTGGCCCGGTAGCGGGTCAACGCACGCAGGTCCCGGATCGGTGGCGGGGGCACGAACGAGGGCCGCAGCATGCCGCGCTCGGCGAGCTTGCACACCCAGACTGCATCGATCACGTCCGTCTTGGGCCGAGACGGCAGGTTCTTGACGTCTTTCGCGTTGACCAGCCAGGTGTCGGCGATGACGCCTTCCAGCACGTAGAACGGCGGCCGCCAGTAGTCGCCGGTGGCCTCCATCACGACCCGGGTGACCCCGAACGAGGTCAACCAGTCGGCCAGCACCAGCAGCTGGCGGGTCATCGTGGAGAACGTGCGGACCAGCTGCCGGCGCCGCCCGGACCGCCCCGGCAGCCGGACCGCACAGACCACCTCGGCCTTGCCGATGTCCAGCGCGGCGACCCGCTGCACGATCTCGTCCGGATCGACTTCCTGGTCTTGCTGTTCCCACGGATCGACGTGTGCTTCCACGTCCATCAGGTCACCTCCTCAACCGTTCGACCCCCAGCCCGGACGGGCCCCGGGTCCGGTCGCCCGGAGGAGCTGAAGGGCAACCAGCGAATCTAGTCCGCGTGCTCGTAGCGACAATGAAGGGCCCACGACACAGCTCCCAGCGCCCGACTCAGCGTCGGCCTCCAACGAGCAGGGGACCAAGCAGACACGACGTCACCGAGCGACCGGACCCCCATTTTCAGCCCGGGAAGGGCTGCCCCGCCAGGGGCACCAAGGACTCAGCTGCAACCAGCATCGCCGCCCCGGTGCTCAGGGCCAGGACGAGCGCAACAGTGGCACGCAACCGCTTCCGAGGGACCACGCACGCCAGGAAGGCACTGGTCGCGGTGATGACGCACAGCGCCACGACTGCGGTCAGCATGCCGTCCTCCTAGGTCCTCTCGGGGTTCGTTCGCAGGAGGCAATCACGAACAGGTGGTTAAGGTCGCGGGCTCGATGTGGTGTGTTCATGTCACCGGGATCGGCCGGCCAGATCAGATATCTGACGATGCCGCGCAACTTGAGGCCGATCGCCAACCGGACAGACAGCAGCAGCAGGGCCCAGCCGACGTCGGCCCGATGTCACAGGACCACCAGCCCCGACACCTTCTATCGGTGACCACGCAGACCACTGACCTCGCGAGGCGCCATGACCACCGTGCTCTCTGCAGCCTGGGCTGCAGCCGGCTTCCCCTCCTCCTCGTCGACGGCAAGCGGACCCTGCGCCAGGTGCGCTTCAGCCGGCGCTCTCGTCCCCGTCAAGACGGCCGTGTCGAAGGTCTTCACCGGCTTCGACGACTGGGTCAACCCCTCCGGCCCGGGACTCTGCCCGCCGTGTGCGTGGGGGTATCAACACCCTGAGTTGCGGTCCCGGCCTCACCTGGTCAACCGAGCCCCGGACCGCCTCGTGGCTCTGGACCGCCACGGCGTGTTCGAGCTGCTTGCCGGCGGTCCACTCGAGCCGACATCCGCGCTCACCGTTCCGCTTCGACCAGGCCGCAAACACCTCTTACCCGGCGCCAGCTGGGGACGCGTGACCCTCGACGACATCCAGCTGCCCTGGACCGCGATCGAGGCTCTGCTGCTCGCCCTCGTCGCGCACCTGAGATCCCAAGGTTTCGGAACCCGAATGCTCAGCGAGCCGGCCCCACCGTTCCCCGTCCTGCGCCGGCTGCCGGCCAGCGACTGGGCCGGCACCATGCGCGCCTGGAGCCAGCTGGCCCCATGGCGCACCACACCGTCCCCGTGGCTCGATCTCGCGCTACACATCACCACACCCAAGGAGTAGTCATGGCCCAGCTGCCGTTCCACACCGTCACCGCCCGAAGCGATGAGCTCACCCACCTGGTGGTCACCAGCCCCGCTCTGCGCAGCAGCTCCCCCGACCGGCTGCCCTTCGCCACCCTCTGCGGCCGCGCCGTCGACGACGCGTCAGACACCCCCGTCCACGACGTCGCCTGCAGCCGCTGCCTGGTGTGCGCACCCAAGTTCATGGGCCTGCCGGCATTCGAGGTGCGACTGTGAACCCGACGCCATCCCCGACTGATCGGTGGCTCGCGTCCGCCAGCCATGTGATGCCGCCGCTCGAAGGCGCAGCAGGGACCGCGGAGCGCCTCCTCCTGCTGGTCCACTACGGCGTCGACTGGCAAGGAGGTTGGGTCGGTCGGTACCGCACCACCTACTGGGACCGGCTGCTGCCCGACCGGGTCATCTGCGCCACCTACCGCGCTGCGAACCTGCGCCGCTGGTGGCGCGACGTCGCCGACGACCTCGGCTCCCAGCCACGCTCGGCCCCCGAACGCGCCGAGCTCGAAGAGCTGCTGCGAGCCGAGGCCCTCCCCGTGCTCGAGGTCCTCCGCTTCGAGACCGAGGCCCTCCTCCTGCGAACCAGGATCGTCGCGGACGCCGTCCGCGCCCGGCGCACACCCGAACCGGCGAAGGCGTAACCCGCATGGCCACGATCAAGTGGGACGCCACGTTGACCGCGACATCCTCGATCGCCCACGGTGGCGAGACCCGCGGAACCATCACCCTGCTGCGGCGTGAGCTGATCGCCCACCCAGCCGGCCACCTGGTCCATGTGCCGGTGATCTCAGGGAACACCCTCCGCGGCCGCCTGCGCCGAGTCGGCGAAGAGCTCCTGCGCGACGTCCTGGGCTACGAGGGACTCCTGCATCCCGCCGCCGCGCACGCGCTTCGCGGAGGAGGGTCGCTGGCCAAGGCCTCCCACGAGCCGCTGTCCGGGAACCGCCTACAGCGCCTGCGCAACCTCGTGCCCCAGATCGGCATCTTCGGCGCGGCCGGCGGCGGCGCCATCATCGACGGCGCTCTGGATGTGGGCAAGGTCGTCCCCCACGTCGCTGAGACCAACCACATCACCGGCGCGACCTCCACTGTCTCTGCCTTCACCGCGACCCAGATCGAGGCGTACACCCGCCAGGACGACTCCTCGACGCACGACTTCGCCCAGGTCCTGGCCGTTCCACCCACGGCCCACCTCACCTTCGACGCGTCCGGCTCCCCCGAGATCCACGAGCACCCCAGCTCGTCCCAGCAGATGCTCTTCAACATCGAGACCTTCCCCACCGGGACAACGTTCGCCACCTGGATCAGACTGCGCCGGCCCACCGACCTCGAGCTCGCCTTCTTTACTGACCTCCTCGAGGCCTTCACTGCTGACGCCAGGATCGGCGGGCGCATCGGCATCGGCCACGGCCAGATCCGCGTCGACCTGCAAACCAGCGCCGACCGGGCGGCTCCGCTCGTCGACTGGCGAGCCCACGCCCGGGACCATCGTGACGAGATCCTGCAGTCGCTCGGAGGGCTCATATGAGCAGCCACCGGCCGATGGTCATCCGGGCACACCTGGCCGCCGGGATCGCCCACGCGGCCCCGTGGGGCATCGCCCTCGACGGACTTCTCGCGGCCGAGATCTGGGCCGAGCACAAGGCCGCCAACCGAGCCGCCGGGCAGGACCACGTGCGAGCTCTCGACCAGGCCGACCCACCGGACCTCGATCTCCCCTTGGCTCGCTGCACACCGGCCATCGGGCCGTGGCACTGGGCAGCCACCTGCGCCTACCCGGAGCGGCCCACAGACCGCGTCGACGTGCACACCTGGACGGGCCGAGTGGACCGCCGCGCGCTCGAGCAGGTGGCCACGTCGCTGCCCAAGACGGTGTCCGACCGCCAAGGCCGCTACCGGGCCCGGCGGATGCCGCTCCTGGTCACCCCCTGTCCCAGCGTCACCTGGCACGCCATCGGTGACCCCGACCGGATCGGCGAGATTCTCGAGCCCGTGACCAGCATCGGCAAGAAGCGCACCAGCGGTGAAGGCCACGTCCTGCGATGGGAGATCCTTACCAGCTCAGGTCTGGACCACTTCGCCGCAAGCCACCTGCACCCCGACGGCACCCTGGGGCGGCCGACGCCGTCCCAATGCTTCACCGGCGCGGCCGCGCCCGCCGATGGCGGCCACGGCCGTGCCGGCATACGACCGCCCTACATGCACCCCGCCCGCCAGCACGAGCTCCACCTCCCCGCCCTGCTGACCACATGAGCCGCAACCCCGGCCTCGATGTCCGCGCATTGCAAGGCCTGCGCTCCACCCAACGCGACCTGCCACTGCTGTACCGCAGGATCGAGGATCACCTCGACCGCTGCGAGGGCTACGTCGCCTTCTCTGGTGGCAAGGACTCGCTGGTGACCCTGCACCTGGTGCTCCAGGTCGAGCCCGACGTCCCCGTCGCCTTTTTCGACAGCGGACTGGAGTTCCCCGAGACCTACGCCTACATCGAGGACCTCGCCCATCAGTGGCGTCTCAACCTCGACGTCATCCCGGCCGAACACACCACCCTGGAGGTACTGGCCGCCACCGGAGCTTGGGATCACCACGCCCAGCGCAACCCTGCCGCGCCAGACCTCCACCGAACCCTGATCACCACCCCGGCCGCAACAGCCCATGAGCGTCACGGGCCCGGCGAGCTCTGGGGCGTTCGGGCCGAGGAGTCCCGCGGCCGCGCAGCGGCCTACGCCAACGCGCTCCGGGCCACCCCGTGCGACTGTTCCCCAACCCACTGCACCACCCGGCGAGACCAACGATCTCGACACGGCGGCCTGATCCAACGCGTCGACGGCACCACCGCCTATGGGCCGGTCTGGGACTGGAAGACCCCAGAGATCTGGGGACACGTCGCCCGCCATAACATCCCGGTCAACCCCGTCTACGACAAGCTCCGCCGACTCGGCGCACCCGAACACTTCCTCCGCGTGTCCCACATGGTTGACGGCACCCGCCTCGAGGAAGGACGAGTCACTTGGCTCCGCCGCGGCTGGCCTGCCCTCTTCGAGGAGCTCGCCGTCGTTCTCCCCCGTCTGCGCGAGTACGTCTGAGAGTCAAGCACGCGATCCGGGGCCCGCCGGTCACGAACCTCATCGAGCAGCTGACCAGGCGCCCAAGCCGTCCCGTCACTGACAATCGAACCCGCCGGCACGTCCGCATCACGCGCAGAACGGCCCGAAACACCACAGACTTGAGCCAACAACCGTCCGTCATGGGCCACGGAGGAACCATGCAGCTCACCATCACCACCATGGTCGCCTGCTTCGAGAACGAACCCGCACCGGATGACCTCATCAACAACGTCCTCCACGGCAGGTGGTTCCTCCCCGACCCCGACACGCCAGCCTGCGGTGAGGTCCTCCACGTCAAGCCGGACCAGACCAACGACGGCACTGAGCGGATGTTCGTCTGCGACCGGCCAGCACAACACTCCGGCCGGAAGCACCGGCAGGTCGTCGACGCCGCAGAAGGCGAGATCCTCGAATGGGGCACGCCCAGCCCCTGACGGCTTTCCCACTCCCTCCACAGCCGCAGACTGGACATCGATGACCAAGGTGACCACGCCACAGCTCGACCCACGTATCGCCATGCATATCGCCGGGTTCGACCCGCGCACAGGCGCGCCCATTGAGATGACCGCCGCGCGGCACTCCGAGCTCACCAGCACCTGGCCGACCACCACGGCCACCCCAGAGGGCATCGCCGCGCAACTCACCCTCACCCGTGACCTCTACGCCCATGGCGCCTACGTCTACGAGTTCCTGACCGTGGCAGCTCACTACGCGCTCCTGGTCCTCGAAGCAGCGCTCGGCACCCGACTCGCCGTCCGCGGCAAGGGCATGCAGGACCTCATCAAGAAGGCACACCAGCAGGACCTCATCGACAACGACGAGAAGGAGCGGCTCGACGAGGGCGCAAGGAAGCTCCGCAACGGCTTCAGCCACCCCACCGCAGAGCCGACGATCTTCAACCCAGCCATGGCCGCCGGCATCATCAGAGCCAGCCACGACCTCGTCGCCAAGCTCTACCCCGACCAGGAACGCAGCTCACCGGTTTGAGGCAGGCCCCCGGGCACCCAAACCCCTGTTCAGAGGCTTTCCCGCTCGCCAGCCGGCGTAGGGGTGCTCCTCCTTCAGAACAACCCGCCCCTCGGCAGCTGCCGCCCCTCGGCAGCTGCCGCAGCTCGACAGTGGGGACAAAGGTCGACCCCTCCAGTCAGTGCCGTGCTCCAGCCGTCGACTCGCGCTTGCTCTCGGGCCAACGATGCGTTTTCCAAGATCTCGGAGCCCTCACCGCACCCATCGCACCGGGCACCTACCCACCGGTCCAGAGACATACCTCGGGGGTCACCCCGTCTCGTTCTGGTCTGGTGCACCGGGAAGCGTGGCGATGACAGCTGCGGCGACCTCGCTGATCGTGGTCTCCAAGGGCAGCGTGTGCTCGTACCGGGGGCCCCAGGCGTAGTCATGGAACTTCCCCGAGTCGCTGATGGTGACGCTCGTGAGTGGGTACCGACCTTCCTCGCCCCAGACGTTGATCCCCGCCGTCTCAGGACCCGTCGTGAAGCGGTCGGCCCGGACCCCTTGAGCACCCAACTGGGCGATGAGCTCGGCTGCCACCTTCCCCAGATCGAGGCTCATGAATCCTCCCTCGAGGTTCGGTCCCGGAAGTGGTACTGGCGCGGGTCGAGCTGCACCGCCTCGAGCACCCCCCAGAGGTACCGGTCGTCCTCGGCGATCGTCCGCCCGGACCGGATGGCTGCGGAACGGTGCTGCGCGATGGCACTGACCAGCTTGGCCACGACCTTGCGTCCGACCGGATTGAAACCGTCGGCCGCCTTGCCGGCCCACGCCAGCGGTCGGTCGTCGTCCACGCGCTGCAGCCGCTTCCACGCCTGCCCGCACACCTGCTGGAACTTCCGGGCGCGACGCTCCTCGGCCTCGTCGAGGCCGACCTCGAGCGCAGCCTCGGTCGCGTCGAGGAAGTCCTCCAGTGCGTCGAAGGTCCGTTCAGCGAGGTCCCCGTCAGCCAAGAGCAGAGCCCATAGCTGGGTCCACCGTTGACGACCACCGGGCTGGTCCTCCCGCGGCATCAAATTGGACCGGACCAGCTCGGCGAAGTGCTCATCAGTCATGGCGAGCAGCTCGTTCCCCGAGCCCAGGTTCTGAGGGATCGGCACAGGGGTCCGGACCCTAGACCAGGGCTGGTTGATCAACGGCACGAGATCGACTCCTTCGAGCGTGTGTGTTGCCACGATCATGCCGCGACACCAGCCTTCTGCCGAGCCACCGCACGCTCGTGGGCACGGGCGGCAGCGTTCGCCTGCTTGCACTCGGTGCAGCGGCACCCGCGCCGGCGGTACCAGAAGTAGGAGCCGTCGCCCACGGGGTGGATCGCACCGGCCGTCGCCTCGCTGCGCGCGAGATCCTGGAGCCAGTCCGCCGTTTCCACGATGGTCTGCTCGAGGCTGACCATCCGTAGCCGGTCGGCACGAGTTGTCCCGGCCCAATAGCCCTGCTCATCTCCCGTCAACGCCCACAGCAGGCACTCCTGCCGTCCGGGGCAGCGCCGGCACAGCGCGGCCATGACGTCCGGAACGATGGTGCGCTCCCGATCAGGGACCCATTCCATCTGCCCCGGGTATGTCGCGCACCGAGCGTCTTGGATCGGGAAGGCCCGGACATAAGACTCGGAGGCCGCCTCAGATGTCTGAGGAGCCTCCGGGTCAACCTGCATGCTCGCAGTGGCATCAGTGTAGGTCCTGCTGAGGGTGATGGTCATGATCTGGATCTCCTTCGGGGCTGGTGAGGCCTTCGCTGATCGCCGTGGTGAAGGGCGATGGAATCAAGAGTGGCACAACTTGCTGCGAACCGTCTACTTCTGGGTTTGGCGTGTTCTGCGCGGGTGTCGCCCGGCACCGGGGGTCCCTACACTCCGAACGTGGGTGCAGAGGCGACGTACAGCTATCGCGAGGTCGCGGACCGTGTCGAGGAGGTCCTCGGCGAGCGGCCCTCGCTGTCAGCTCTGCGTGCCGCGGCCGCGGTGGCTCGGCGCACACCAACGACCCAGGGTCGTCCGCGACTGACCGCCGGCATGCCAGCCCCGGCGCCGGCGCGCTCCAAGACGTCGCCGGCAGTGTTCTCTCAGCGCAAGGTCGAGGCCTGGCTCCGGCGCCACCCCCGCCGGGTTCGGGCCGCCGCCCGTGAGGCGCTGGTGGCGTCCGCAGCCAACCCTCGTTCGCGGTTGGAGGTGGCGGTGCGCAAGGCCCGGCAGGCTGGGCTGAGCTGGCGGGTGATCGCCGACGGCATCACTGAGGGATCTGGTGTCACCCACAGCCTCGCCGGCGTGCACAAGGCCTACCGGTATCTTGACGGACCGGTGCACGTCAGCAGTCGCTCAGGTCCAGACGGAGGGCGCGCAGGTCGCTCTCCGTGACCGGGAGGCCGTATGCCGCAGCGACGGCCGCGTACCGGCTGGCGTAGAGGCACCGACCGCCGGCAGTCGGCGGTGCCCAACCTTGAGGCGTCTTGTCACCCTTGGACGCGTTCACCCCGCGTGCGGTCGGCAGCAGGTTTCGCGGGTCGTTGGCGAAGTTGCGACGCTGCTGACTGGACCAGGACCAGGCTCCCAGGTCCCAAGCCGCAGCGAGCGGGTAGATGTGATCGATCGCCACCTGCCCTGCATCGGCCTTGGTGAAGGCGATGGTCGCGCCCGTGTAGGGGTCCCGCAAGATCCCGGCCAGCACGACGCAGCCACGCGTGCCGTGCTTGGTCGTGACGGCACTCATCGCCGCATGCAAGATCTGGTTGCGTGTGTCGCAGCCGTCATGGCCACCAGCGACGTCGACGTCGTCGCTCCAGGCGGGCCCGAACACACACCCATGACCCAGTCCGCAGTCGCGGTCATATCCAGGCACGGAGTTGCGAACCGGCACGGTGCGCAGTCCCACCGTCGCGCCGGTCGAGCCCGTGGCTGTGGGCGAGACCTGGGGCTCGACGGGGCTGGTCGACCAAGACGAGAAGTACCCAGCGGCGAGCAGGCTGACGATCGCCATAAGGACCCCCACCAGAGCCCGCCTGCGCCGTGTCATGCCGAGAGAAGGTGCCCACCGACGCCGGCTTGTGACGGGCCAGCCAAGGCCGACTGCCGGAGGAGGTCAGTCAGTCAGGCCTGGGATCCGTGCATCAGGATCGGGGTGGCCACCAGGGCCCCTCCCTGACGCTCCGCCAGTCCGTTGCGGATCAGGTCGGACAGGTACGTGGAGAAGGTCCCGCCCGTGGTGACGATGTCGACCGCCGTGCCGAGCTCCTCCCTCGTCAGGGCCGTCGGGTAGGCGTCGATCAGCGCGTCGAGCATCTTCGCCGCCCCGGCCCGCAGGATCGAGCGGTAGTGGCTCTGCAGTTCGAGGGCGCTCATCGGCTCGGGCCGCCCGCCGAGGTAGTCGAAACCCGCGTCGGTGAGGGTGTAACCCGCGCCGGTCTCGTCGAGGAAGCCCAGCCGGCGGATGTCGGACAGGTACGTCGACCAAGTACCACCGGTGGTCTTCAGCCTCGCGACCATTCCCCACTGACCCTTGGTCAGCCGTAGCGGTGCCATCCGACCCAGGGCCTCAACCATCCGTTTGGCCCCTGAACGCAGCGCCACCGGGTCCTCATCCGAGTCCCGGGATCCTGGGGAGTCCGCCACCGTCGTCGCTGCCACCGGCCTGGGTGGTGCGGCTGCCGGCCGTGGTCGCAGCAGGACCGCCCTGGTGTCGGCTGCGGCCGCGGCTGGCTTGGCGGCCTGCAGCG
>NZ_JAKDLO010000005.1 GCF_030452765.1 Intrasporangium sp. | reverse complement strand
CCCTCCAATTCCCGGGCAGCTAATCCCCGTGTCCACCAAAGCGGGTACGTTCCACATCTTCTGCCTCCTCGCAGACAAACGGCGACGCCCAGCGCGCCGCCGCCGTCAAGGAGACCAGCGATCACCACCCCGCGCTACCAACAAGACAGAACCCCGCTACCAACAACCCGGACCAGCGCTACCAACTCACGCTATTCGCCACTCAAGGAAGGCCGGTCGAGTCGCTACGCCCGGCTGTTGTGTCTGAGCTCACGTGGAGCAGCGGACCTGGCTGCCTTCACGTGTTGCCGGCGAAATGGCGATGCTCATGTGCGCAGAGCTCAATTCGTCGACGAGAGAGCACGTGTGGGCCCAGTGGCTGCGCGAGCACCCAGGCGGCGCAAAGACGCGTGCTATCCCTATCGGCTAGCGGATCGGATGGCGGCAATCGTTACGCGGGGACGCTCGTGCGGGCTGTCCTTTTCTGCAAGCCGATCGGGCTTGGGCTTGGCTGCTGGCATCGCACGGGACCGTTGGTCGCGCTGGGACTCTTTGACGAGGGCGCCTCGCTTCGCCGCCGGCTTCACGGTGGTGGATCCCCCGGCTGCACGCTTCGCGACTTTGGAAGCAGCTGGCGCCGCCGCTGGAGCCTTCTTCAGCGGCGCGCGCTTCGGGGCAGCGACTCGCACCGAGGACAGCTGCGACACGCGTTGCGGGGAGATGTCAAGGAGCACGGCGACATCGCGAACAGGCAGGCCATCCCCTTGCAACCTGCTCACGGCACGACGCATCGACTCGGATGCCGCCTTGGCCGCTTGGGCGGCCTGCTTCGACGCCGTGCGAGCGGCCTCGGCCACGTCCGCGGACCCGAGCACTGGAACCACATCGATCGACTCGTCGGCCAGGTCGATGTCAAGCGTGGCGAAGGCATCCCGCACGAGCTCGTCAACTTGGTCGAGGCGCTTGGCTTGGGTGTAGATCGGTTGGCCGTCATGTTCTGCTTCGATGGCCCACCAATCGCCGGAGCGGGTTGCGGTGACTCGCATGGTCAGTCCTCCTTCTTAGTCTCGAAGTGCTCGATGATCTTCTTGGCGGTGATCTCGTTGATGTCCTTGTGTCGGGGAACCACGTTCTGCCGGTCACCGATCTTCACCTTGGTGTGGTTGGCGCCCTCGCTGATGACCAGTTCGTGCTCCTGAGCCTTGGCGATCGCACTCAGCCGCTTCACCAGGTCTGTCCGCTCCGCAGCGTAAGTCTAGACTACTAGATCGATCAAGTCGAGAGAGCTAGACCTTTGGCGCTTGATCTCGATCCCGTGAGGGACGCCCCGTATCCACCACGATCCGTCGCCGCTGCTAGCGGGCCTCCTCGTGAGCACGAATGACGGTCCACGATCGGTCGTGAACGCTGGTTTCCCCGACCTCGAAAGCGTGTGTGGGGGCAACTCCACTGTGGGTTGCGCGAAATTGCCTGCGCGCGTGCGGGATACGGCTCA
The DNA here is from genome assembly GCF_030452765.1 of Intrasporangium sp. Classification (GTDB taxonomy): domain Bacteria; phylum Actinomycetota; class Actinomycetes; order Actinomycetales; family Dermatophilaceae; genus Intrasporangium_A. Next base: position 51,013 of record NZ_JAKDLO010000005.1, on the reverse strand, counting down.
GCGGCCTCCTCGGCGTGCTGGAGCGGCAAGGAGCGCAGCGGCATACGGCACGTTCTTGATGCCGTACGCCGCTGGGCCGGCTGGGCCACGGGCCCTGACGATCTCATGGATCAAGCGCCCGCGTCACGCAAGGGCGCCGGCCGAAGCCCCAGGGCGGACCTGGCCTCGGCCCGCGAAACATAGGTGACCTCGCCGAGTTGCTTGCGTAGCTGGTAGCGCGCGAATGCGAGCTCGTCCGCCAGGTCCTCGATTCGCCGAACTTGGTCGCTGAGGTAGGTGCGGATCGCCTCGCGGGCGACCCCTTGCTTGCTGCGCTTCTCGCGTCGGGCCTGCTCGGTCAGCATCCGGTCGTCGGCGTCGCTCAAGCGCAGCGTCATCGCCATGACTTCGACGGTATCGCCAGACACCGCTCGGAGGGGCGTGACGCGACGACCGCCCCTGCCTCGTGAGTCGGTACGGGCGAGCCGGGCCAGACGAGCGGTCCCGGGCCCGGGACCTACCATGTGGACGGTGACATGGGTCCCCGCGGTCGACGAGGTCCAGCGGTCACCTCGTGGGCGGTATCGATGTCGTGATCTCGTGAAACTCCTCACGCGGCTCTTCAACCGCGGCTGCACCGGCGATCGGTGTTGGCCGGTGCGGCAGCCGGACCGGGAACAGGGCGCCACCGCCTCGACCGGGATAGACGTACAGTCCACGGACCGGGTCCGGTACCGCATCCAGAGCGGCTCGCACGCCCGGGAGGGCCCGGAAGGCCTCACGAGTTGCTTCGTCGGGAAACCTGATCTCGAGGATGACGCCCCATCGGGGCGTGTGCCACTTCCATTCGGTGGCGCCGTTGGTGATGGCGGTCTCGGTCATCGCGTCGCCGCGCCCAGATCGCCACAGACTGGCGGGAACCTCGGCGTCCTGTATCTCGATGGTGAGCCAGCACCCCATGCGAATCAGCGTACGCCGCTCTCGGGTCCTGCCCTCGGTCGTGTATGGGTCAGAGTTGGAGGTGAAGACGCAACGCGTCGTCCAGCTGCGCCATGAGGCTGGCCGGGACGCGGCCAAGGAGCAGTCCCACCCTGTCGACGGACACCGAGCGTACCTGTTCGGCCTGCGCCTTGGAGTCCCTGCGCAACCCCGTCTCCTCGGCCGTCAGGGCTGCTTGGAAGGGGTACACGTGGGACACGTTGCTGGTGATCGGCACGATCGTCACTACGCCGCGCCCAAGCCTGGCGGCAGTCGTGTTGGCCCGATCGTTGCTGACGATCACCGCCGGGCGCCGCTTGTTCGCCTCTCCGCGTCGGGCTGGATCCAGCCCGACCAAGCGAATCTCACCGCGCAGCATCGGCGAGACCGTCGGCGGTGGTCTCCTCCCAGGCTGCCGCTTCACCAGAGGACTCCCACTCCTCCCACGCGGCGGCGTAGGCGTCGTCGAGATGGGGGTCGCGGAGCATGCGGATCGCCTGCGCGATGGCAGCGGACCGGGTCGTGATGCCGGCGGCTTTGGCGTACCGGTCCAGCGCGGCCACGTCCTCCTTCGGAAGGCTGATGCTCAGTTTCATACCACGAATACTACTTCGGTAGTACTCAGTATCGCGGAGAACCTGCATTAGGCACTGGGCCGAGTACACGCCGACATAGACCATGCTGGGTCACGTGCCTGCGGTCTTGTCGAAGGGCTTGCTCGTCGCGACTGCCCAGGCACCTGCACATCCCACGGCTGCCCCGCGCCCCCCGCGCCCGCGGACCTACAATGTGGACGGTGACGACATTTGTTCTCGTGCCCGGCGCCGGAGGTGATGCCTGGTACTGGCACCGCGTCGTCCCGCTCCTCACCGCGGCTGGGCATGAGGCCGTGGCCCTCGACCTACCCGCTGACGACCCGGCCAGCGGTCTGCCCGAGTACGCCCGGATCGTCTCGAACGCAGTCGGCTCGAGCCCCGATGTCATCCTCGTGGCCCAGTCGCTCGGGGGCTTTCCCGCGGCGCAGGTGGCCGCCACCGGCGAGCATCCGGGCCTGCGAGCGATCGTCTTCGTCAACGCGATGATCCCGGAGCCCGGTGAGACCGCCGGGGACTGGTGGGAGCACGTCGGCCAAGAGAGTGCCATGCGCTCCGCGGCCGAGGCGGGCGGCTGGACCACCGATTTCGAGGTCGAGGCCTACTTCCTGCACGACGTCCCACCGGAGGTGCTGGCCTCCGGCGCCGGTCAGGAGAAACCCCAGACCGACACCGTGTTCGCGGTGCCCTGCGACTTCACGGCGTGGCCGCCGATCACCACTCGCGTCGTGGCGGGACGGGATGACCGCTTCTTCCCGGTGACCTTCCAGCAGTCCGTGGCGCGCAAACGACTCGGCGTCGAGCCGGACGTCCTGCCCGGCGGCCACCTCATCGCCCTGTCCCGACCGTGGGAACTGGCCGACTACCTCGTCGCAATCTGAGGCCCAGCGAGTGCCCGCTGTCGAAGAGGTGCCAATAGCGCGAGTGCATCGGTGCCTGAACTCCCACCACAAGGAGCTCGTCGACTGCCGAGCCCCGCTCTGGCTCAGTCCGTTCCATTCCGTATGCCGCTGGGCGCGCTACCCACCGAGGGTGCACTCCCGCGCGCACTCCCGTGGGCACGCTGGGACGGACCGCGGTGGGCGCGATGCTCACTCGATCAGGGTGCGGCGAGCGGAGCGCTGCGAGCGGGAGCCAGCCCAGCGGCATACGTGATGGTTGTTGCTCGACCTCCCTGGCGGCGCGATCACGACGGCAATCGGTTGACGGTTCGCGGCAGCGTCGGCGTTCTGCCGGACGACCACCATCGCCAGTACGCCGGATCGCCCGTGCTCGGCGGACCGGACCACGCCGAATAGTGGTCGTTCAGCGAAACGCCGCGAGCCAGGTGCCGCTGAGCTGAGGCCGGCCGCGCAGCAGCAACACGTCGACGGATCACTCGTAGTGAGTCCACATCCGCAGCACGTGCACGACGTGCTCGTCGGCGACCACTTCGTAGACGAGACGGTGCTGGATGTTGATGCGCCGCGAATAGCATCCCGCCAGAGCGCCGACGATCTCCTCGTAGCGGGGCGGAGTGGCGAAGGGTCTTCGGCGATCACATCCAGCAGCTTCCGGGCGCGAGCCTTGAGCCCCGATCTCGCCAGCCTTCTTGCGTCCTTCTGAGCCTGGCGCGAGTAGATCAGGGTCCAGTCGCTCACCAGTCGAGCTCGGTGGCCCCGGCTTCAACGCCCTCCGCGCGAGCCTGACGGATCGACTCAGCCAACCCCGGCACCGACCCGAGGAACAGGGTCTCCTGAATCGCCTGCCAGTCCGCCTCACCCACGAGCACCGCGCTGCCGCGCTGCCCCGTGATCGTCAGCGGCTGGGACTCATCGTTCACCTGGTCGATGAGGCGGTACAGGTTTGCACGCGCGTTGGTTGCGCTCACAGCGGTCATGATGAACACCTCCTTCGCTAACGTACGTTATTCCGTACGTTAGAACAAGAGTCCCCGACACGGGCAGCTCTTGCTAACCCCGACCGACGACTGAGGTCGACCAGGCGCTGCGGTCCCTCCTCGACCTGTGAGGCGGTGGGCAGCAGACTCACCGTTGCGCCGGACGGCCACTATTGCCCGTGGGCCAGATCGCTCGTGCTCGGCGAGCCGCACCACGGCGAATAGTGGTTGTTCGGCGAAATGCCACGCACATCGGGACGCGTACCCGCACCGTGTCCAGCGCCCAAGCGGCACGCGGCGTCACCCTCGGCAAGAATGGCGGGGCGTCCTGACCCAGCCTCCTGGAAGGAACCACCCCCATGAGTCCCACCTCCGACCGCGACGGTATGCCGCCCAGCGCGCTACCCGACGGATTCCACCCTTTCGCGGTGGCCCAGATCCCGGCCGTCCCGTGGAAGAACGGAGGGGGCACGACGCGCGAGGTGGTCGGCCGGCCGCCCGGTGCCGGCTTCGACGAGTTCGACTGGCGGGTCAGCATTGCGACCATTGCCTCGGACGGCCCCTTCTCCGCGTTCCCCGGCGTGGACCGCACGATCATGCTCCTCGCGGGAGACGGGGTGCGGCTACGGGGAGCGGGTGTGGACCACGCTCTCGACGCGGTCGGCGAGCCGTTCGGCTTCAGCGGGGACCTGGCGATCGACTCGGCGCGGCTCGGCGGCGAGTCGACGGACTTCAACGTCATGACCCGTCGGGCCCGCTGCCGGGCCGAGGTCCTCCTCGTCGAGCGCGCCGGTGACCTCGAGCCGGCCGACGCCGGGCTCGTCATGAGCCTGCAGGGCAGGTGGCGGCTCGCCACCGAGCCGACCGGGACGCCGGGCGCCGAGACCGAGGTGGCGCCACACGAGGGCATCTGGTGGTCCGGTGCGGGCGGTATCCGCGCGATCTCATCCGTCGCCGGTACGGGCGACGGGGATGCCCCGCCGCGTCTCGTGGTGGTGCGCATCCGCCCGGTGTGACCGCGCCCCGGCCAGACAGCACGTGACCAAGAGCCTTCTACCAGAACGCTACTCGCGTCCGAGCCAGAATCACTTCTCGAAGTCGCTTCCGCGGCGGCCGTTGACGGACGGCACCGCGTGAGTCCGACTGCAACATGAGGCTGCTCGTCGCCTTGTCGGGTCGATTGAAGGCGGGCCTGCCGGACACTCGGCTCGGCCGGCGCCATCGGCGGCCGCGTTCGGCACTGATTGCTGCGGCTGAAGATCGTGGGGCGAGCAACCCGCGAGTCTTCGGCGGTGTGGCGCGAGGCGAGATCGGCGAGGCGGTCAAGGCCCTTCGACAGACGTCCTTGACATTGCCCCCAGCGGATGCCGACCGCAGCGGGCGCTCCTCTGGCCTTATGCCACACGCAGTCTCGTGGGACGATTGGAGGTCCCTTCGTTGATGGAGAGCAATGCACGCCCAAGCCACCGCGGCCGCCCACCACACCCGGCCTCTCCCGCGCCGCAGCCCAGGCGCTGCAACACCATTCAGAGTGGCGGCGCGAGGGTCAGCCCCGGTCGCCGACCCGACGCCTGCCCTGCTCGCCGCTTCAGGACGGGACACGCCGACCGGCGCTCCGGCGCACCGCGAGGCGCGACTCGCGCACGACGTGGGCCGCATCCGCATCTTTGCAGCCGAGGGGGCGGAAGCGCCTGCTTCCTTGGGCGGCGGATGGACGGATGCGGCACGCGAGCGCGAAGCAGAGGCGACGGCCGAGTCGATCGCTCGCGACGGCGCACGCGCGCCGTCCGACCGCGTTCTGCGCGCACACGACCAACCGATGCTCCGCACCTTGTCGGGCACCAGCGCGCTCCTTGACGCGGGGGAGCAGCTCGATCTCGGCGCCAGACGATTTATGGAGCCGCGAATCGGCTTTGACCTCAGCGGGGTTCGCGTGCATCGAAACGTCGCCGGGAACGTGGCGGCGGCCGCGCTGAACGCCCGCGCCTTCACCGTCGGTCGCGACATCGCGTTCGCACACGGCGAGTTCCGTCCAGACACGTCGTCGGGACGCCGCCTCCTCGCGCACGAGCTGGCCCATGTCGGGCAGCAGGCGCGTGCCGGTGCCCCGATCGTCCAGCGGCAGCCGAAACCACCTACGGAACAGTGGCTGGCGCAGATCGACGACATCCTTCCCAGGAAAGTCGGATTGGTCGTCCACATCGGACGGATCGTGGAGCTGTCCGAGAGGTTCACCACCAGCCAACTGAACGAGCTGGTCGGGCTCATCCACGCCAATCCCGACGCCACGGCCTTCACCCGCGACGAGGCCGGTGTGCCAGGCATCATCGCGCTGCAGGAGACCCGCATCGGCAAGCGCCTCGACGTCGACGCCGCACGCTTCCTCCTGAAGAGGTTCCCCGCGAAGCGCCGGAAGCCGCGGGCCTCGGAGGAGAAGAAGGGCGCTGTCTTCTCCGAAGACGTGGTGCGAAGCGCCTTCATCAAGTTCCACTACAACGCGATCCTGCCCGGGAAGGATGACCCGAAACCGGCGGACCTGCCGAACGAGGTTCGCCAGAACTGCATCGCCATCGTGCACTCGCTGGCTCCCAAGCTCTTCTCGAGCGAGCCGGTCGTGAAGAAGATCGAGAAGCGATTCGCGAAGCTCCGAGAGAAGGGTGAGACGTACACCATGGTGCACACGGGTGACACCCTGTCCGGCATCGGTGTGGCCGACCCACGTGTCGAGGTCAAGTTCAACGACGCGAAAGGGAAGACGACCAACGGCAACACGGAGCCGAAGACGCTCGTCAGCAGTGTGTTCGACAAGGTCATGGACAAGGTGGGCAGCGATTTCGGCTGGCACATCTTCGGGATGGCGATCATGGACGGCCACCACAGCGTCACCCTGTTCGTGGACAACCAGCCCGAGGGACGGACGTTGTTCTGGGCAGACCAGTGGAGGCTCGACCCGGGTGACAACTTCTTCCAGCTCCCCGGGGCGATCTCAGGGTTCCGTCAATACGACAAGGCCGGGTTCGACACCTTCATCGAGACCATGACGAACAGGTGGTGGAACGACGTCCACAGACCCGACTCCGACTGCGGCAAGAGAAGTGGCAAGAAGTGGGACACGGTGTGCCGCTACAACACCACGGTCATGCTCTGGCAGCTGCGAAAGGTCGTCCAGAAGTAGCGAGTGCTGTGCCAGCGGCCATCGATGACCTCTCCTCGGAGTCTCGGACCGGTCTCGGACCGGTCCGTCGGTTTGCCGGTTCCGCACATCGTGCTCCTGTCGCGGGTGCGATTGAAGGGGCCTTCGGGATTCTCGTGAAACCCCTATGTGTCCGGGGGTCCGGCCCGCTTGCGCGTGGGTCGTGCCGCCTTCGCGGGCCCGGCCTTCTTGAGCTCGGCGATCTCCGCCTCGAGGGCAGCCAGCCTCGCCTCGAGCGCGGACTCCCCAGTCTGCCCAGTGGGTCGACGCCGCTCAGTCGGTCCCGGCATCGCGCCCGGAGCCACCACCGGCGCGGCGGCGCGGTGCACCTCGAAGTACCGGACCCTCCCGTCCTGCTCGAAGAGAGTCACCGCGTCGCCGGGTTGCGCTGTGCGGAAGTAGGTCGACACGTCGCTGATCGGCGCGAGCACACCGCTCGTGCGCACCGGCGCCGTCGTCACGCTGACGCCTCCTTGGGTGAGACGCTCCACGACTGCGTCGGTCGGCTGCCCGACCGTGTTGCGTCCGACCAGAGATCCTCCGCGCGGTCTCGGCTGCGGTGGCGTCTCGGCGGCCGAGGCGACCGCACTGCCGAACATCGAGCCGCGAGCCCTGAACTCGCTGATGCTGGCCCCGAGATCCCGGGACTGCGCGAACCCGAGCAGCTCGGTGATCCGGTCCACCGACACCCGGTCGGAGCCGGGGTCCTCCTGGTTCACGGCGTACTTCGCGAAGAAGGGCACGACGACCGAACACGCCGCCTTGGCGAACTCACGAGCGAGCAGCGGCAGGAACGGAACTGCCGACAGCCAGTAGCCGATGAGCGGGAAGCTCTTCACGTGTCGCCGACGGGAGAAGTTGCACACCCGGTAGACCTGCTTCGCGCGTACGCTGATTCCGGCCAGGTAGAGCTGCTCGGTCCCCTTGGGCTGTGGGCAGCGGACGAGGAAGTGGTCGAAGAAGCAGTCCTTGAGGTACTGGAGGAAGCCGCCGAGGAGATCTCCGTAGGCCTCCAGCATCCCGGCCCGGTACTCCGTCAGGGCTTCGCGGTCCACGCGAGGGTCGCCCTGCAGCAGCGGGAGAGGGACGACGCTCAGCGTGTTGGAGCCGTAGTTGAGGGCCACCACCATGCTCGAGGTGGTTGCGGTGGCGAGCGACAGCGGCCCCACCTGCAACGGGATGACCACCTCCGGCAGGACCCGCCCCTGAGTCGCATCTAGCACCTTCAACACATACTCGTCCGCCACCGCGACGCCGACGAGGCTCCCGACGCCGACCAGTCCGACGGAGCCTTTGCCGCCGTGCACCTGGTCGGTTCCGTCCCCGACGGGCACCCCGTCGCGCAGCCGGAACGTTGCCACGGCCTTCGTCCCGCCCGTGCTGACGACCACGGAGACCAGCGGGCCTGAGCCGTCCGCCGCGGTAGCGACGGCGATGTCGTCGTGGCCCGTCGCAGGCAGCTGTATCCGTGGCCCGATCTCGTCGCCTCCAGGCACCTTGAACTGCCCGACGTACGAGTAGTCACCGACCTCGCCGTCCTGTGCCATCGATGCCGCAACGGCGAGACCCTCTGGGGTGATCACGAGGTGTCCGGTGGGGAAGAAGCCGTTGATCGGCAACGGCTGTGCGCTCGGGTCGACGTTCTGCGGGTCGAGCCGGAACAGACCCGCGGCGTGCCAGGTCGTCTGCTGCTTGTTGTTCACCGTCTCGACGACCTTGCGGTGGCCGATGGCATACACGAAGCCGGGGTCGGCGGCGGTCGTCGCGAGGGTCACCCACTTCACCCCGCAGACCGTGACGGTCGGGAGCCACTTCACCTCGTCCGGGAGGATCCGGCCCACGCGGAAGATCGTGTTGTCCTCGTTCCGGGTGGGGACGGCGACATACACGAGCTTGCCGTCCGGCGAGAAGGCCACGTCGGTCACGGCGCCCGTCCCCGTGTCGACCTGGTTGTCGCTCGTGACCTCGACGCCGGCCACGGCGTCGATCCTCGACATGAGACGCCGCTCGGCGAGGTCGTAGCGGTTGACCAGGGCGGTGGGGTGCAGCGGGTTGAGGCCGGCGCCGACGGTCCAGGCCTCGCGTCCACCGGGACGCATCCGCACCCGGGAGTGGCCCCCCGTGCCGAAGACGGTGTCCAGCCCCTTGGCGATGTCGGGGTAGGCGGGCGGCGTCCGTACGCCCTCGAACATGGCGCAGAAGGTCTCGCTCTCGAGGCGCTCGCGCAGGCCCTTGTAGAAGCGCTGGAGCAGGTCGTCCTCGCGGGGGGAGATGAAGGCGTTGCGTCCCGACTTCGTGTTGACGACCTGGATTGCGAGGTTGCCGAGGGCGGCGACGAGCTGTCGCTGGGGGCCTACCGGCAGACCCTTCTCGTCCTCGGGCGGCTCGAACTCCTTGCGGAGCCAGTCGTGCAGGCTCTTGATGCAGTCGGTGTAGAAGTCCATGAGCAGGGTGCCCTGGAGGATGTGTTGCAGGTCGTCTTCACCCTTGGTGTACGGCGTGACCTGCAGGGCCGGCTGCCCGTCCGGCCCCAGCTCGGTCATGCTCATCGTGAGGCAGAGGTCGGCGTTGCCGTTCTCGTCGATGACCTCCGGGTTCTCCTCGGCGAGGGCCATCAGCCGTTCGAGCACGTCGACCGCGATCGGTGTGGTCACATCGAGGTCGTTGCCGCCCGGGTCGAGGGCCGTGCCCGGCTCGACCGTGACCAGATGCCGGACCTGCCCGTCGTCGGGGCCACAACGCACCCGGAGGCCACAGACGATGCCCCAGCCGTGCAGGAGCCGGTGGTGGCGGCGCAGGTCGTGCTGTCGGCAGAGCCGGTCCAGCGCGTCTTGGACCGTCGAGAGCCCCGGGAGGTCGCACGCGGTCCCGTCGACGGCCACATCGCTGGCGGTGAGTGTCGTCAGTGACGGGAACTCCGTCAGGCACGGCGCGACATCGAGCTTCCCGGAGTCGACCCGGACGATGCCGACCTCGGCGTAGTGGTGCTCGACCCCCTGCGCGAGCCGGGCGACAGGACCGTCCGCGTCGCGTGGCCAGTCGAGGTCGGCCGTGGCGATACGAGCCGGGACGAGCCAGTAGTCGCCCACGCGGTAGGTCCCCTCCGAGAACCGGATCCGCACGCCGTGCTCGAGGTGTTCCTCCTCGCCGAAGGTGATCTCGAGCTCGGCCTTGCAGTCCCATCGCCGCACTTGGGCGTGGTCGCCGAAGTCGTCTCGGTCGACGCTGTCGGCCGTCTCGGGCCCGTCGGCAGTGGAGGAGTCGATCTCGAGCACGTCGCCGGTGGGGTCGCCGGACAGTGTGACGAGCGTGCCGGGGCGGGCCTGCAGGACCAGCGCGTCGTCGACGAGCTCGACGAGGTCACCGCTCGCGAAACCGCGGGTGGCATCCGCTGTAGGACCCGCGACGACGAGGGACCCGGTACCGGACGAGGTCCACGCTGCGGCCACGGACGCATTCTCCCGGCTCCAGAGCACGATCGGCCGACCATCGGTCGCCAGCTGGTGCACCTGTACCCGGTAGAGCTGGTTCTCCAGGCCGGTGTAGCCGCCCGCGGGCGTCGGCGTACAGAGGTCGACGTCCGCTGCGGGCGCCGTCGCGAAGGCCTCCATCCGCCCGGTCGGCGCGGCGTAGACCTCGTCCGTCCAGGTGGCCAGATCGTCCGCGCAGGTGAGCTCACCGACCACCCCGGGCAGCGGGAGCAGACGCAGCTGCCACACCGTCCGGGACCGGGTGGCGGTGTCGGGACCGCCGAGGGCCGGCTCGCGGATGCCGGGAGCGTCCAACGCCGTCAGGGTCCGTTCCCAGACGTCGAGGTACGCGAGGTACTGGCCGTCGGTGAGGTCCAACGTCCGGGGCCCCCCGCCGTCCTGCTTCGTCAGCTCTGGTTTCGGCAGGTCGGGTTGGGTCGCGTACGACGCGACCCGGTAGAGGCGGACCGGGCCGGTCAGCGACGGAGGGGCCGGGTCCAGCCGCACCGTCCGGTCCGAGGTGTCGACCGCTGCGACCCGCGCCGTCGCTGTCCCGTCGGTCCCTTCGACGGCGACCCAGTCGTGCACCGCCAGGGCCGAGCCGTCGAGAATCGTGGTCCCGACCGTCGCGACGTCGACCGCGATGGTCGCCGGGGTGTGCTCGCCCGGTGTCTCGCAGAGGCTGCCATCGACCCAGCAGCGCCCGGTGGACAGCAGGAGGTCGTCGGCGTCGGGGGAGGCGGTCAGTGCGAATCCCCCCGCGTCGCGTGGGGTGCCGCTCGAGCCCACGGTGTCGACGGTCGCGGTGTGGTCGCGATGGGCGCTGATGTCGAGCTGTTCGTTCCAGTCGGCGTCAAGCTGCACGCGACCCTGTTGCAGCCGCACTCCCGAGTAGTGCCGGAACGGCTCGAAGGTCAGTCGGGTCAGGTCTCCACCATGCATCGTCGTCCCCTTCAGGTCACGTGAATGACGCCGGCCCGCAGGCCGATGGGTAGGTACTCCTCGAGCGCGATGCGCAGGTTGGCCTCCCGCGCCGCCCGCATGAGGTGCCCGAAGGCCCCCATCTCGCTGTTGCTCGTGGAGCCGGTGAGCAGCTCCACCGCCGTGGTGTCCGCTAGCAGACCGTATGCCGGCTGGCCGGCCTCCCGAGACACGAACTGGGGCCCGAGGCGGGCTCGGACCTGCTCCGCCGGCGGGGCGTCCTTCGCGGCGAGCGCCATCTCGGGTTGGCACCTGTACCGCCGCGGAGCGCGGACGGCCTCGGCGAGGTAGCAGTGGCTGAGGCAGCCCTCCTGGACGCGCGCCACGTCGACGCGACCGTCGAGCAGGCAGTCGCGGGCATCGAGCCGACGCAGGGTCACGTCGCCGAGACAGGTGGTCTCGGTGAGCTCGGCGACTGCTTCGGGCGCCGAGATGGCCGGACCGCCGCCACCGTCGACGATGCTGGTGCGCGCGACGAGCTGCGGGCCCTCACCGGCCACGAGCAGCTGGCCGGTGACACATCGGTCGATGACGACGGCGAGGTCGGTGTTGCTCCCGGCAACCTGCACGCCGGGGCCGCTGCCCGGCACGACCGTGGTGTGCTCCAGCCGGAGCAGACCCAGGTCGCCCGCGGCCACCGAGATGCCGCCCTCGATGACGAGACCGTCGAGCACCAGACGCCCTCGGGGCGTGTCGGCGTCCGCACCGGTGCCACCGGTTACGGTCAGGCCGCCCGTGATCACCGGGCGACGCTCGTCGAGGACGAGGTCGGCGGGGTCGAGCGTCTCATCCGCCGTCGGCGCCTCCTCCGCCTGCGGCCACACCCCGCTCGTGAGCAGCAGCGTGCAGCCGGCCGGCACCGTCACGCTCAGCGGGCCGGCATACGTGCGGCTGTCGAGCACGGCGACGACGCCGGTGGTCCCCTCCTGCGGTGTCCCCCAGTCGCCGAGCGCAGTGGTGACCTCGGTGCGGGTCAGTGCGGGCCGGGCCGGCAGGGCTCGGCCGACGGCGCGAGCGAACGTGGCGTGCTCGAGGACGTCCGCGGCAAGCGGCCCGCTGCGATCGTACGGTCCGGCTCCGACGCGGCCAGGAGCCAGACAGGTGAAGTCGACCTCGACCCGGCTGGGGACCAACCCGTCGCGGAAGGCGAGTCGCCCGAGCACCGGGTCCACCGCGGCCACGAGCGGAGTCCTCGGTCGCCGCCAGCCGGTCGTCACGGTGGGCGGGGGGTCCGACAGGTCGGCCACAGTGAGCTCCTCCGCGGGGACCTCGGCCAGGCCGGATCCGAGATCGGCGAAGACCCGCAGGACGGGCTGGTCGCCGAAGAAGGACGCGGCCGTGGGGGCGTGTCCGTGCCGACGCGCATCGAGCTCGTCGGTCAGGACGCGTCGCCGCAGCGGACCGGGCACGTGCCGTTCGGTGGCCAGCACGTCGATCGAGTCCTCGGGCAGCGGGGCGTTGGCCAGCGGCACCTCGCCCCCACAGGGGTCGAAGAGGTATCGGCCGGCCGACCCGCCCACCGGATGCGCAGTGGCCCCCGCCAGGCGGAACGGCTCGAGACGCCACACGCACAGTGCGACATCGGGGATGTTGGGACGGCCGGTGCGCGCCCCTCGCACGTCGGCGGTCCGGCAGGCGCCCTCGAACGGACCATCGATCCGCTCCAGGGCCTCGGCGCGGTGCAGGTCGACCGTCGCGGGCGCACCAAGGCGGATGTGCCCGAGGAACTGCGACCAGGCCAGCAGCTGGTAGAGCTCGACCACGTGGCATGGCCATCCGGTGACGTCCCTGGCCACCTGTTCCAGCGCGGCCGCGGTTCCCTTGCGACGACGGGCGGCGATGGTGTTGGCCACGTGGGCCCGCGGGGTGGTGCCCGCCGTACCGACGGGGTGCAGCGGGCGGGCTCCGACGAGGTCTCCGATGTAGCGGACGGCCCACGGGGCGCACGTCTCGATGAACCAGTTGTCGTAGAGCTCGGCGAGCTCCTCGGCGATGGCGTCGGCCTGCCCGGCGAGGACCTCGACGAGGCCGCGGAGGTAGCCGGACTGGGCCCCCTCTGTGTCGCGGAGCCGGTAGACCTGCGGCAGCAGCTGCCAGAGCTGCTCGACGCTGCTCATGGCGTCATCCTCGTGATCTTGATCCCCTTGACGAGCAGGAGGGATGCCGGGTCCTGAAGGGTCGCGAGCGCGGGGTCGCGAGCGGGGAGCACGTCCGATGACTGTCCCGACGTCGTCCGGGCGAGACGCGTGACGGTGACCGCGAGCACGCCGGGCACCGCCTGCACCACCGCCGAGATCTCGCTCCGGGCGACAGGCTGGTCGAGCGACCGGGCGCTGAAGCCGAACGCTGCGAGCAGGGCCTCCCGCACTCGCGCTTCGAGCTCTGCCGCATCCCAGGCCGGGTCGGGGAACAGGTGCAGCTCGACGTCGAAGGTGGAGGTCTGGGCAGCGTCGACGACGATGATGCGATGCGGCGGGGAGACATCTGCAAGCTGCCCGCGCAGCTTCTCCCGGTCGTCGACCCCCACGACCTGCCCGTGCTCGCCAGCGACGCTCACGCGGACCACGTGGCGCTCGTTGACGACGGACACCGTGGCGGTGGCCTTGGCGATGCCCGGCGTGCTGGCGGACAGGGCGGCGAAGTCGGTGACGGAGACGGCCCGGTCCAGGCTGAGCACTGTGCGGGTCGCGAGCGCGCGCAACGCCGCCGGGTCGTCGGGGTCGGCGGCCAGGCCCGTCGGCAGGGGGTTCGAGGCCGAGCGAACCCCCAGTGGGCGGGTCATGACGAGCTGCACGCGCCCGGCGGGCAGGACACCGGACAGACCCGTGCCGATGCGGTAGGTCGCCCGGACGTTCTCGATGCCGGTCGGCAGTCGGGCGCCGGTGCGGCCATCGCCGAACTGCACCGTGACGGTGTCGTCCGATGCGGTACGAGCCGTGTAGACCCGCTCGGTCGGTCCTCGGCCGTACAGGGAGGACACCTGCGTCCACAGGACTCCGTCCACCCGTACGGCCAGGCTGCTGACGCCGTCGACCCACGTGAGGGGGGCCTGTGCGAGGTCGAAGCGTTGGAACGCCTCAGTGCCCTGCCCCGAGCCGAGCACCTGCGTCTTCGTCTCGCCGTGGGAGGCGGCCACGGCGTTGGCACACACGGTGGCGGTCGCCCGGTCATAGCACCCGCGCACCGGAGTGGCGAGCACGAGCGTGTCGACCCGCGCGCTGGCCGTGTCACCGGGCGATGACGTTGCCGATGCCATGGTCGAGGAGCTGACAGGTGCGGCCGCGACAGCGGTCTCCGCGATGACCTCCGCCGTGGGCGACGGTGGCACCCGGCGCAGCTCGGTGGGGCCTGCGGTCACCGAAGCCTCCTGTCCACCGAGGATGACCGGCCAGACCGCCTTGCTCCCGGCGGCGGCGCTGGGGCCGGCCACCTCGACGAGATCGCCGGGCTGGAGCGGGATCGTGGCCCCGGTGGGCCGCAGCGCCTGCAGGTCGAAGACGCCGTCGGCCACGCGCATGACCGGCCGATGGCCGCTCACCACGAGGAGGTGTCCCTCGGGTGGGGCAAGCACGCTCTGGGCGAGATCGATGGTCGCGCCCTGCACGGGCGCCTCGACGGGTGAGGGCGCGACGTCGAGCTGCCGGCTCTGGGCGAGTGCCACGGTGGTGCGCAGCCGGTTGCCGAAGGTGCCCGCGACATCGGCTGTCCCCGACAGCGAAACTCGCGTCGTCCGGCCGCTGATGGCGAAGTCCGATCGACTGCCCAGTGCCGTCGACTCCACCCGGTAGAGCTGCGCGATGGTGCTCCCTGCCGATCCCGGAGCGCGCAGCACGAGCCAGCTCCCGGGGACCACGTCGGGGTGGGCCCCGTCGAGGTCGATGGTGTTGGCCGGCGCGCCGGATGGTACGACCGTGAAACCGGGCCAGTCGTCGGGACCGATGAGCTGGACCGTCAGGATCTTCGACGGCTCGACTGTCGCTCCGGTGCCTCCAGCACCGGCGACACCGGTCTCGCCGGCGATCATTGCGGTGCTCGTGGCACTGGCGGTGAGGACCGGGGGCGGGTCGAAAACGTGCCGGGTGTCCACGGGGATGGCCCGCCAGTCCGGGGCGGTCGCGCCGAAGAGCGTCGCCCGGAGGCGCAGCGCGAAGACCTCGATCACCTCCGGCGCCGGCAGCGCCGTCGGCAGGGGATCTGACCAGGTGACCTCTGTGACGCCCTGGCCGGCCAGCGGTGCGACGCTCGTCGCGACCCGGATGGCCCAACCGGTCGCACCGGTCTTGTTGGGCGGCGAGGCGAAGAGCAGCCAGTCGCCGGCTCGCAGGTCGGTCACCAGCCCGGTCAGGTACAGGGAAGTGTCGCCGGCACACACCGGGTCGGGAGCTGCGGTGCGGGCCCGCATCGCGTTCCACTCCGGGCGGGCGTCCAGCGCAGCTGCCGTCTCGAAGGTCTGCGGGGTCTCGCCGGGCCCGGGCCGGCTGGCGACCTGGGTGCCGGCCGGGATCGGCACGACGGTGGGCGCGCCGGGGACGTCCTCGAGGGAGAACGTGAGCACGGTCGTCGCGGCTCGTCCGGGGCCCCGCTCGTAGCCGACCGTGCGAGCCAGCTCCACCAGCGAGCGAGGCTCCGTCGCCGTGCGGAGGTAGCCCTCCTGGACGGCGCGCTCGCTGTAGAAGGACAGCACGTCGAGGACGCACGCCCATGCGTCGAACAGTGCCGCGGCGGGTTCTCCGTCGGTGCGGGCCCGGAGCCGACTCACGCCCGGCGTGTCAGCGGCGCTGCGGCGCATCGACTCGAGGTATCCCGGCTGGGTCCCGGAGCGCCACCTCAGGACCGTGGCCCCCGGCTCGGGGTTCTGGGTGCGGCCCTGCACGGCCGCTGTCTGGTTGCTCGTCGTCGGCAAGGTCAGCGCCGCGTCGTCACCTGCGGCGGTGGCGCCCGCGCAGCCGCAGTCCGACAGTGGGAGCTCGGGAATCGTGCTCATCGCTCACCCGCCAAGGTCAGGTCGAGTCGGCCGGTGGTGATCCCACCGGGCCGGGAGGAGTCGACGGTGAGCTCGATGACCTCCAGCGGCCCGGGGGAGAGCACGCCGGCGTCCAGCTCGCCGGAGGACTCCTCACCGAGACGTTGCAGTCGCGTGGCCTGCACCCAGCGCACCCCGGGCACCTCGAGCACCGCCTGGTGGAGCCGGCTCAGGTAGAGCGGCTGGCCGAGCGTCAGCTCGTCCGGGTGGAAGAACGCCCGCCGGCCGTCCGGCAGGTGCCCGCTGCCGAGACGCCGCCTCACTCCGCGCTCGACCTGGGCCCCGTCGGCCCCCGGGGCCACGCAGATCTGAAGCGCCAGGTCGAGCGGCACCCGGGCGGGTTCTCGGACCGCCACGTCGACCCCGACCATCCGGTTCCGGCCGAGCGCTCGCAGCAGGTCCTGGTCGAGACCGTCCGTCGTCAGCGGGGCCCCGCCGACCCGGTCGACGGTGGTGTGGGCGGCATACCAGCTCCCGGTCCAGCGCACCGATGCAGCCGCCCGCTGCACCCCGGGAACCGCGGCCACCACGGCCGCGTAATCGTCCGTGGTGATGGCGCGCCGCTGCCGACGGAACGCCTGGGGCGCGGCGAGTCGCACGCGCTCGGTCGACTCGGGGGCCGTCCCACCCGTGGCCGACGTGACGTTGCGCACGGCGTCCACGCCTGACACGGGCAGCACCAGATAGTTGATGGCGTCGGGTCCGAGGTTCCCCGCGGTCCCTCCACCGATCCGGGCGATGACGTCGAAGTCGGTGTCGGCCGCCGGTCGTCGTCCGTACTCGTCGTCCCCGAAGCGCACCCGGGCAGAGCCGTCGTCCTCGGTCTCGATGACGAATGCCGGGTCGCTCGGGCCGGCACCGAGCAGGTCGGAGACCGGCTCCCACCTGTCGGACCCGTCGAGCAGGAAGACCTCCGGCGCCGCGTCGGCCGGGTCGACGTCGAGCAGGCCCCGGGCGGGTGCGCTCGCTTCATACGCGACGCGATGAGCCAACGGCCCGTCGGGCAGAAGCGGTCGCCAAGGTCCGGGCGGCGGGAGCTCGGCCACGAATCCCCTTGCTGGTTGGGTCTCCCCGTGGTCAGCGACGGCGATGTTGCCGCGGGCGACGAGCACCGCGGTGCCGCGAGAGCTGACCGTGAGGGATTCGGCGAGCGCGTCGCGACCGTCCCAGACGACCTCGAGCAACGTGGTGTCGTCGAGGGGATCGGTGGCCTCGCGCACGTCGGTGAGCCGTACCACGGCCCGGTGGCCCGGATCGGGCGGTCCACCGTCCGGCGAGGCAACCTCCTCGAGCACCAGCAGGTCGCCGACGCCGAGGGCGGCGTCCGGCGGCCGCACGAGCGTCGCGCGCGTCGCACCTCGCGGCAGGCAGCACTCCTCGTCGCTCCACGTGTGCAGCGCCAGCTCGTTGTGGGCCGGGCGCGCAGCAAGGTCATGGAGGGTCTCGAAGACCGGAGCGCCGGGTCGGTCCGACGCAGTCATCGCCGTGCCCCGTGCGACGGTGAGCCCCGTGGAGACGGTCACGTGCACGAACGTCCGGGCGCTGGCACCCTCCGACATCCGGTAGTCCAGCAACCGGGCGTGGCGGCGCACCGAGGAGCGCCGCCGGGCGGTGCCGAGGTGGGCCTCCGTCGCGACGGCGTCCTGGGTCCAGCTGAGGTGGTCGGCGACGTAGGCCAGCAGCTCGACCAACGCGACCTGCACGTCGGCGGCGTGCCGCTCGGTCCACCCCGGAAGCGTCACCGCCAGGCGGTCGAGCATGAGTGTGCGGAAGCTGTCGTAGTCCTTGGCGAGGTAGTCGAGCACCGGCTCGGGCGCCGGGTCCGGCGGGCACTGCTCCGGCATCGCGCAGTCTGCGTCGGTCTCGCACCCTGCCTTGAAGCTGAAGAGCACGGTCGCGAGGCGCGGGTCGACGCCGGTCGGCACCTGCCCGCCCGTCCCCGGCTCCTGCACCCGCAGTTCGTATGCCGCAAAGTCGCCGGGGGCGTCGACCGTGACCGCGAGCGCGCTACCCGTCCCGTGGACCTCGGTGACGTCGGCTCCCCGGCCGTGCTCGCCTCCGACGACGGTGATGTGCTCCGCCGTCAGCGCCAGCCCGGGCGGCACCACACCCGTTCCCTCGATCGGCTGCAGGAAGTGGACGTTGAGCACGCGCTGGTCGTCGCTGACTTCGAGGAAGTCGATGCCGTTGAGCGTGCCGGCGGCGCGGACCTGCTCACGGCGGCGCTGGTTGCCGCAGTGGTACTGCGGGCGGGCCGGCGTGCTCATGGTGAGGGCCTCGTGAACGTGGCGACCCGCTGCTCGCCCGACCCGGCCTCGGCATAGCGCACGGTGACCTCGAGTGTGGACTCGCGGGCGACCACCTCGACGCCGTGCAGCTCGATGCGGTCGCCGAGCCACTGCCCCAGGGCGGCGGCCACGGCGGCCTGGGTGGCGGCCGCGAGGGGCTCGGAGCTGGGCAGGAAGACCATCTGGAGCAGCCCTGTACCGAAGTGCGGGCGGTTCACGCGCTCGCCGGGGCTCGTGAAGAGCACCTGCTCGATGAGGTCACGCACGTGGTCACCGGCGCTGGTGAGCGCGGTGCCGCCCTGCGCGTCGAGGTGGAGCGGGTAGTCGATGTCCACGAGGCCTCCTCAGGTGCCCTTGACGCGGGCCTGGACGACCACCGGCAGCAGCCCCGTGCCGGTCGGGGTGCACACCGCAGTGCTGTCCTGCAGCACGAGCGGCACCCCACCGGAGAGGACGCGCGTCGCGGCGACCACCCACTGGGCGGTGACGCACGGCCCGGCCGCCGGGGGGACGAACGGGCAGCCCGCGACGGCATACGGACCGGACTGCCCGACCGCCGGCTGCCCGCCGAGCATGACCCGCGGCAGGGGGACGGTGGGCTGTGCCTGGCCCCCGTGCATGCACAGCACCGTGGCGCCGACGTGGAGCAGGAAGCCGGGCATCACATCACATCCAGTGCGCCGCTGTTGACCGACACCATCGGCCCGGTGAGCTTGATGGACGCGCCTTGGCCGTTGTCGATCTCGATGCCCACCGAGGTCATGCTGATCTTGGCGCCGTCAGCGGTCTCGAGGATGACGCCGCCGACGCCCGGCACGTCGCTGAGGGTCAGGGTGTTGCCCCCAGGTGTGACGACCATGACCTGGTCGGTGGGGGACAGGAGCAGCTTGGGCGGCATGTCGGCCGCCGAGCCCCACCAGCAGCCGGACCACACCGGGTAGTCGGGGTCGCCGTGCTCGAACTCGAGCCAGACGCCGGCGCCGGTCGGTGGGATCGCGAAGAACCCGCTGCCCGCCCCGCCGAACGGGGCAGCCGGCATCGCCCACCCGCTCTCGTCGCCACCGTAGACGTCGGGGACCGTGGCACGTATCCGGCCGATCCGCAAAGGGTCGGCGTTGTCGCTGACGACCCCGCGGTACTTCCCCCAGAACGGCGTGCTCATGGCCGCACCGCCGGCAGCAGTGAGCCCGTGCCGTCACGGCTGAGGCTGAAGGACTGCGTGTACGCGCCCTTCTTGACGTGGTGCGTGACAGTGCGCACGTAGTAGGTGCCGTCGTAGGTGCGCCCCGCCCCGCGGACTCCGACCAGCCCGCGGGCGCGCAGCACGGCACCGTACCGCATCGTGTCGAGCTGCCCGTTGCCCGTGATCGGCTCCGGTGCCCGGGTCGCGGCGGCGGCCGAGGCGAGCGCCGCCTGCAGGGGACCGGCTCCGGCCACCTGTCGCAGGCGGGTCGAGCGCAGGGCCGTGGCCGGCTGCGCGGACAGCGGTGGGAGCCGCAACGGCGGAAGGGCGGGGATCGGGATGGTGGTGCGCGTGAGGGGTTCGACGACCGAGCCGGAGGCTCCGACCGGCGCCAGCGCGTCGTTGCCGAAGGTGAGCGACGTGACGTTCTCGAAGCCGAGGATCCCGGTGGTCAGGGCCGGCTGGGGCACCCCGGCCCGCACCGTCGGGCCCCAGTAGGCGCGGTTGACGCCGACGGTCACGGGGGTGAGGTAGAACTCGAAACCGTTGCGGGACGCGGCGTCTCGGATGAAGTCCAGGTCGGTGCCGTTCTGGCGTGGGATCCGTTGGACCTCGATGGGCACGTCCGTGGTCGCAGCCACCTGGGGGATCAGCCCGAGCTCCGGGTGGCGCATGAGCAGCTTCGTGACGATGACCGAGTCGGGCTGGTTGTCGTGGGCCTCGTCTCGCTCCTGCAGGTCCAGCTTCGGCGTGAGGTCACGTCCGTCGACGGCGAACGTGGCCTCCCCGGGCCGCCCACCGGGGATGACGTGGTGCCGCGTGACCACCCCGTCGATGAGCACCTCGGGCACGACGCCGAGGACCACCCCGACGATGACCCGCGTCATGGGGTCGAGCGTGCCGGCGTCGAGAACGTCGTAGAGCCCGAGGGCATCCTTGGTGACCCTGAAGGTCAAGCGGAACCCGTCGCCGGACTCGGCGTCGTTGACGACCTCGACCTCGCTCAGCGGGTCGAGCAGCGCGGGCTGCGGCCGGGGCACAGTCTGGCCGGTCCACAGCAGCAGGCGGATTCCCAGGGCGCTCTCGAGCATCGGTCACCGCCTCGGCATCGCCACGACGAAGGACCGGCCGGGCACGTCGAGCTCCGCAGGCCGCAGCACCGGGTTGGCGTCGCAGATCATCCAGAACCGCGTCGGGTCGGAGAGGTAGCGCGCCGCCAGGTCGTCCAACCGCTCTCCGGGCGCGACCCGGTGCACGGCCAGGGCGGCCTGGTCGTCGAGGCGCGGGAGGACCCGACGCACGACGTAGGGCACGGAGCGCGTCGTCCCGTCCGGGTCGGCCAGGACGATGTCACGGATCTCGAGGCCGCCATACCTGCTGCCCGGTGCGAACATCTCAGCCCCCGATCCCGAGGCTGGCCGATGCGGAGAAGTCACCCAGGCTCGCGGCGCTGTTGATCGTGGCCATCGCCTCCTTGGTGATCTGGTGGGCCAGGAAGAGCGCGCCGCCTGCGCTGGCCAGGCCCAGGTCCTCGTAGGTGAGGACCTTGAGGTCGAGGCCGACCTTCGCCCGGATCGGGTTCAGGCCCGGGTCGAAGGCCTCCTCGGTGATGGTGAAGCTGTTGAGACGTACCGGCAGGACCCGCTGCGGCCCCCAGACGAGGACGGCCAACGGGGCCTCCATCGGCACGACCTCCACGAGCCCGGCTGCGGCGAGCAGGGAGTTGGCGATCACGACCGGGGACTTGGGATAGAGCAGGAGCTCGAACGATGCGAGCACGGGGGTGAGTCCGAGCGACACGGTGAGCGCGTCGCCGCGCTCGAGCTGGTCGACGGCGTCGACCTCGACCGTGAAGGAGATGGACTCCGACGGCGGGCCCTTGAGCCGCAGCTGCTCACCCGGAGACCCGCCCTCGCTCGAGGCGTTGGCCGTGACCGTGCGGGTGACCTCGTCGGGGTTGTACTGGAACACGATGACACTGGCGAGCGGGTTGACCAGGTCCAGCCCGATCAGTGCGCCGCGCGCCGTCTTCGGCGAGCCCGGGAAGGTCGTCATCAGCACCTCACCCCCGGTGCGCCGCGGGTCTCCCAGCGAGGAATTCCGAGGCTGACGATGTTGGCCGGATCGGGCAGGCCGGCGGGGACCGACGACATGTGCGAGACGATCGCAGGCTCGCCGTTCTCGGCGGACTCGGCGACCTGTTCGGCGGCATACAGCCCGAAGGGCTTGCCCGCGACGTAGCAGTACGGGTCGCCACCGGCCACGGAGGCCGCGGCCTGGCTCGCCACCGAGTTGACCATGAACTGCGCGGGGTTGGGGTGGTGTTGCGACTGCCAGACGTGCCCGAGCTCGTGGACGATGAGGTCGCGGTCGCTGCCGGGGCTCCCGTAGAGACCGGGTCCGACGTTGATGACCACGAACCCCAGTGGCGCGACCGTTGTGAACCCGCGTCCGTGAACTCCGGCAGCGTCGCTGAGCCGCACCAGGGAGTAGGTGATGCTGCTGCCGTAGACCGCTCGCCCCTGGGCCTCCTCGCTGGGGTCGAGCCCGCGGAGTCCGGTCGGCAGCCTGATGCCGAACGGGAGCCGGCCGACGACCGGCTCGGGATCGGGCACGCGAGCGACCGCCGCGCCGGCGCGACCCGCCCCGGCGCCACTCGCACCGGCGCCCGCCTCGCGGGGGGCGTGCTCCGGCGGGGAGGTCTCGACCGCGAGGCTGGCTGCCCGTTCTGCCTCGGCCTCGGCCGCGTCTGACTCCGAGGAGACCCGCAGACCGGTGGCCGCCTCGGGCCGGATCGGGCCCTGCTGGACCACGTGAGCCAGCTCGTGCGCGATGAGCCTCCGGCCGGAACGGGTCTGCGACCACATGCCCGGGGCGAGCACGATATCGCTGCCCACCGTGAACGCCCTTGCATCGAGCGACGCGGCGGCTCGCGCAGCCAGCTCCCCGTCGTGGACGCGTACCCGGGCGAAGTCGTGCCCGAAGCGCGTCTCCATGTCTTGCCGGAGGGTCTCGGGGAGCGGGCGTCCTGGGGAGCGCAGGGCGTCGGCGACGACGGGTGGCGCGGTTGCGGGCGGACGGCCCGACCGGGTGCTCGCCGGCGGGTGGCCCGAATGGGCAGCCAGCCGGTGGACCTCGGTCTCGTCCCGGCCGCATCCTCCCGGCGGGCAGCTGTGACCGCCGCACCGTTGGACGCCTGTCGGGCCACTGGTGAGCTGTGGAACCGCGGTATTCCGGGTTGCGGTGGGACGTCGCGGCCTTGTTGCGAGCCGACGGGTCACGGTCATGAGCCGGCCCTCCGGGGCGCGTCGAGACGATCCTCGCGGGCCGGCGCGGGAACGACGCCGGTCACCGCGCCCGCAACCTCACGAGCCACGGCGGACCGGGTCGCCATGCGCGCAGTCCCACCAGACGCCCGGAGCACGGATCGCTCCACGGCCGAAGCGATGGCGGCCGCGCTGGGCGTGCTGCCCCGGACCTCGATCTCGTCGATGACGATCCTCCACGGGGCGGAGGCAGGGCGGTCAGCCGGGGTCGGTGCCATCACGACGCTCCTTCGAGGTCGGGCAAGGAGAGGTCGAGCTTGGCCAGCTCGGCCCGGGCCGCGCGCAGGACGTGGTGCATCCGCACCACTCCGCCGTCGTCCGCCGCGTGGAAGGCAGCGTTCACGGCGACGGAGCGGATGCCGCCGCCGGAGAGGTTGAGGTGCGCCAGGACCGACAGGTCGAGACCTTCGACGGGAGCCTGGGGTGGGAACGTGCCCCGCCAGATCTCCAGTCGGGCCGCGGTGTCCGGGAAGGGGAACTCGACGACGAACCGCAGTCGCCGTGAGAAGGCGGGATCGAGGGCCTCCCGGAAGTTGGTCGTGAGCACGGCGATGCCGCGGTACTGCTCCATGCGCTGCAGCAGGTAGCTCACCTCGACGTTGGCGTAGCGGTCATGACTGTCGCGGACCTCGGTCCGGCGCCCGAAGAGGGCATCCGCCTCGTCGAAGAGGAGCACAGCGGCGGCATCGTCAGCGGCATCGAACAGCCGCCGCAGGTTCTTCTCGGTCTCGCCGATGTACTTGCTCACGACGGCGCTGAGGTCGACTCGGTAGAGGTCGAGCTCCAGATCGGCGGCGAGGGCCTCGGCGGCCATGGTCTTCCCCGTGCCGCTCGGACCCGCGAACAGCGCCGTGGTGCCGAGACCACGCCCACTGCGACCCATGGCCCAGTCCCCGTAGACCGTCCCGCGATGCCGCACGTGCACCGCCATCTCGGCCAGCCTCGCGTGCTGGGCGGCGGGGAGCACCAGGTCGTCGAGCGTGGCGGACGGCTCGATGCGTTGGGCCAGCGCCTCCATGCGCGGCCGCGTGGCTCGCCGGGCCGCCTCCCAGAGCGACATGCCGGCCCGGACGAGGTCAGCGGTGCTGGCGATGGTGCCGGCGTCGAGGTCGAAGGCGCCGGTCACGTGATCGACGCCCTCCCGGATGGCGTCCGCGGGGCCGGACAGGGCTTCGCACCAGAGTTCCCGCTGCTCCACCCGCGTGGGGTGGCCGACCTCGACCGGCACCGTATGCCGTCTCCGCCCCCGGGCGAGGTCGCGGGCAGACAGTGCGACGGGAACTGACGTCTGGTCGGCGAGTCGCTGCGCGGCGCCCGACCCAGGGTCGTCGTCCGGGTCGAGCTCGATGACCGCGACCCGGCCCTCGAGCACGCAGGTACGTTCGATCAGCCGGGTGAGCAGCGCGACGTCCGAGGGGTGCCCGGGCAGGGCGCGGGCGTCGACGAGGAGGACGTCCAGGCCGAGCAGGGCGGCCGCGTGGCGGGCGAGGTCCAGACGACTGCCCGGGTCGCGGCTGACGAGGCACGGCAGCACCGCCGAGCCGGACGTGCCGGGCCTCGGGCCCCAGAGGCCGGCGAGGAGGCGTGCCTGTGTCGTCAGGGATGCCGTGGCGGTGGTGGGCGGCCGGTCGTCGGGCTCGGCGATCCCGGCAAGTCGTGGGTCGGGCGACCCGGCGCCGGTGAGCAGGTGCAGCACGTACTCGTCGGCGCGGATCGGGTCGTGGGCCGGTGACTGCCCGCCGGACAGCTCGACGAGGTGCCAGCAGCGCAGTGGGCCGGCTGGGCTCAGGGCCGACCAGTGCGCGTCCGGCAGGGTTGCCAACGCGAGGCCGAAGGTCGGGTATGGACGGTGCGGGTCGTCCTGGGCGTCCGCGCACAGCGCCGGGAACGACCCGTCGAGGTCGGGGCCTGCCGCGAGCACGAGCACTGCTCGCTCGAAGGTGGACAGCGAAAACCCTTGGCACAGTGCGGAGAGGGCCCCGTCGGCTGGGTCGACGGCCGGCCCGTCGGCAGCCGGAAGATCAGCGTGCGGAAGGTCGGTGGTCACCACGTCGGCGGCCGCGTTCCGACCGGCGTGGGCGTGCCGCTCGAGGGCGGCGCGGACCTGTCCGAGCGCCGCGACGAGGTCCCGCTGGCTGGCGTCGGCGGAGAGCAGGCGCGGGCTGGTGGTCATGGCAGGTTCACCAGAGGCCCGACGATCGCACCGCTCTGGTCGCGGTCGAGGGGGCTGTCCGCCGCGTCCACCACGACGATGACGGCGTGGCTCCCGCTCAGGCCACTCGGGAAGGGCAGGCTGAGGGCGGTCGAGTCGGCGTCGGCCACGGTCAGCGGCAGCGTCCGCACGACCTCGCCGGTCGCCGGGGCGAGCAGCCGCAGGCCGACCCGTTGCCCGCGGCGCACGGGCACGTCGGTCGTGACGTCGACGTTGCCCCCTGCCGCGGTCGCGGTGAGGACCTGCGGGCACAACGACACCGGACGGACCGCGCTGGCCTGCTCGCCGCGCACCTCTGCAGGATCGCCGACGAGTGCCTGGTGCACGACCTCCACGGCTACCCGTCCGGCCCGCAGCGCGCTGGGCGGGGCGACGTCGACGCGCAGCTCGGTCGGCGAGGCGAACGTCGGCACGAGCGCCTGACCCGCGACGCGCACGACGGTGTCGTCGCCGCGCAGCTGGGTGCCCCGGATCCGCCAGGCGGTTCCCGCGGTCAGCGGAGCGAGTGGGTCGGTGACCGGCTCGACCGACTCGATGGCGGGGTGGCGCAGGAGGGTCGTCGTCAGCGCGCTGCGGAGGACGGGGGCGGACGGCATCGGCGTGTCCGTGGACTCGATGACGACCGGCGACGCGGTCCAGGCGCTGCTGAGGACATAGGCGGCCTGGGGGAACTCGGCCCAGAGGCGGGACATCTGCTCCACGTCCATCGCCAGCGGGCTGATCCGGCAGACCTCCTCGGCGTCGGCCAGGTCCGAGTCGACGAGCGAGGGGTGCTTGGGCGGGTTGGTCCCGGCCTGGGCCACGACGGCGTTGACGAGGGCGCGCGTCAGCACCGGGCGGGCCGTGAAGGTCCGGATCACGCTGCCATAGAGGCGTTGCGGCTCGAGCTCACCGTCGTTGCCGTGGAAGGTCAGCAGGTAGTGCAGGTCGAGCACGGTCCGTGGGCGTCGAGCAAGCGACCCGTCGACGCGTCTGGCCGGCAGGTCGGCGTTGGTCAGCGCGGGGTTGGGGACCGCCTGGTAGAGGAACACGTTGACGATCGGGCCGGTCTTCTTCGTGTCGGGCCGGTCGAGGACGACCTTGGCTCCGGCCACGTCCTGCTCGACGGCCGCCTGCAGAAGACGCTCGATGGCCGCGGTGACCGTCGCGACTGCCAGGAAGTTGCTCACCGTGCCCTCCCTTCGCGCAGGTAGTCGGCCAGCGGCGGAAGCAGCGCCGCCGGCGAGCGCGAGGGTCGCACCGGGCTCGCGGGCGCGGGGTCTGGGCGGACGACGACTCGCCCGATGTGCACCGTCACGGCGGGCTCACCGCCTGCCGCCGGCCCGGGCACCGTGTCGAGCGCGCCGGCCTCGCGGCCCGGGGTGGGAGCGGCCGACCACGTCGGCGCAGGGCTCGTCTCGCGCGGTGCGACCGGACGGGGCGACGGGTCACCGCGCGCACTGACGAGCCCGGGGCCGTCGGA
The DNA here is from genome assembly GCF_030452765.1 of Intrasporangium sp. GTDB lineage: Bacteria > Actinomycetota > Actinomycetes > Actinomycetales > Dermatophilaceae > Intrasporangium_A. Next base: position 24,446 of record NZ_JAKDLO010000005.1, on the reverse strand, counting down.
CGGCTCGTCGACGGACCGGTCCGCGGATGCCGGGGCCTCCCGCCGCGCGCCGGCAGCGGGCCCCGGGTCCTCGCTCCAGCGTGTGGACGCACGTCCCGTCACGGCCCTGCCGCTGGGGTCGTCGACCGGATCGGGCGACCCGTCCGAGGACGGCGGGTCGTCCCCACCCGGGTCGCGCCGTGGGGATCGCCGGGCAGGACGCGGCGACGGGCTCGGCTCGGGGCGCTCGGACGCGGACACGGCCCGCGCAGCCAGTGGGTCGGGCTCGGGCGACCCAGATCCGCCGGCGACCTCGCCGTCGACGTATGCCGTGAGCCGGTCACCGACCTCAGGGCGCAGAGCCGGGTCACGGTGGCCACGTGCCGCAGCCGAGGGCAGGGCCGGCGCTGCCGGGCCAGCCAGAGGCGTAACGACATCCGCCGGGATGCCCACGAGGGCCGCCTCGGTCGGCGCTGGGCCCCCGTCCTCGTCGACGACAGCGGTGGCGAAGTCGGGGACCGGGGGACGTGCCGCGCCGACATACGAGGCGGGTGGCAATGGAGTCGGCTCGAACCGCGACCGAACTCGAGGCGCGGCGGCATACGGCACGGTGCCGGTCGCGCGCGCTGCGAGCCGCTGCAGGTAGCTGCTCACCGGTCCGCCTCCAGGTAGAGCCGGCGACGGGACGGGCGCATCGCGAGGATGTCTCGCTCGGACCACCCGTAGGTCATCGCCAGCGCGCGCACCTCGCGGGCCAGCGCGAAGGCCTCACGGTCGAGCTCGGCGCACACGAACGCGGCCGGGTCGAGCGCTGCGACCCATCGGTGGTCGCAGCCAGGGCACGAGAGCGACAGCGTCGTCTCGGCGTCCGCACCGGCCTGCTCGAGGGCCGACTCGACCGCTGCGCGAACCCGGAGCGGGAGATCCTTCGCGGTCACGGTCCGGCCGGCGGTGGTCGCGCTTTCCACACACGTGGTGAAGAGGTCGTCCACGGACTCCGGACCCGTGCTGGTCACCGCCGCGAGGTCGGCGGCCGTGGGCACGTGACACCGCACCACGTGCCCCCCGGCCCGGACGGTGAGCGGCGTCGCCACAGGGCCCTCGGCACGCTCGACGAGGTCTGCGGCATCGAGCTCGAGCTCCGCCGGCTCACCGCATGCCGGGCACGCCGCGACCGCATCGAGCGTCGGCCCGAGGGTCGAGGCACGCAGCGACAGGAGAGCAGCATCCCGGTGTCCGACGGTCCACGGCCCGGGATCGCGGCCCCACACCGACCACGGCGGCTCGTCGCTCGACGCATCCCGTGAGACGGCGACGAGCAGGTCGAGCGCCCGGGCAGCGGGCGTGCGGCCGCGGCCGTTCTCCCAGTGGGAGAGCAGCGTGTCGGCCGCGACGGTACGCATCAGGTCGACGGGTTGGTGAACGTCGGCTCGGTGGGCTCGGTGACCTCCTGGTCGCGCTCCCATCCCTCGTTCTCCAGCTTGATGTGCTGGATGGCGACGGCGTTCGCGTTGGCGTCGAGGTCCGGAAGTGCCTGGTACTCGGAGACCCAGCAGCGATAGATCTTGTAGGCGATGGCGAGCTGGCCGGCCTCGTTGTAGACCTCGAGGATGACGTCCTTGCGGAAGTCCTTCAGCGAGACCTCGGAACCGAGGCCCGCGCCGTAGTTCCACACCTTGTTCGCCCACTTCTCGAACTCGGGGTCGTGCGTGACGCCCCGCTCGAGGCTGATGGCGTCATACTCGGTGCGGCCGACGGACTTCCGGCTCGAGCTGGGGTCGCCCCCGCTGCGGTGCTTGACGACGTCGGTCGTCCGCTTGAGGGCCCCGACCTTCGAGACACCCGCCACGTAGCGACCATCCCACTTCACGCGGAACTTGAAGTTCTTGTACGGATCGAACCGCGAGGTGTTGACACTGAACTCGGCCATGGCTTCCTCTCCCTCACGCCTGCGCCTGGCCGGCGAGCTGCTGGATACGGATGACGACGAACTCCGCCGGCTTCAGGGGGGCGAAACCGACGAGGATGTTGACCACGCCCCTGTCGATGTCGCTCTGCGTCGTCGTCGTGCGGTCGCACTTGACGAGGTAGGCCTCGCGAGGCGTGCTGCCCTGGAAGGCCCCCTGCCGGAACAGGTCCTGCATGAACGAGCCGACGTTGAGGCGGATCTGGGCCCACAACGGCTCGTCGTTCGGCTCGAACACGACCCAGCCGAGACCGTCGGCGAGGCTGCTCTCGATGTGGAAGGCCGTGCGGCGCACCGATACGTACTTCCACTCGCTCGCCCGTTGGTCGGCACCGAACAACGTGCGGGCTCCCCAGACCACGTTGCCGATGACGGGCAGGGTGCGCAGCACGTTGACGCCGAGCGGGTTGAGGCGGGCGCTGTCGGACTCGTTGACCGTGCGCGCGAGCACCGCACCGCGCAGCCCGGCGTCGATGCCCGCCGGTGCCTTCCACACCCCGCGCGATACGTCGGTGCGAGCGTAGATGCCGGCGACGGCCCCCGACGGGCCGATCTCACGCGGTCGGTTGCCGTCGAGCGGGTCGGAGACCTGGATCCCCGGGAAGTACACGGCCGCGTTGGGCGTGCCGGCCGGCCCTGTGCTGCCGCCGACCCAGCCCTGCATCGCCGCGGCGCTGGCCACCTGGGTGCTGCGGGGCGGGTCCACCAGCAGCACGGCTCGCCGTCGACCCGCAAACGCGGCCGCGGCGTCGATGACGGTCTTGGCGTCCGCGAGGGTGAGCCGGGGGGTGGCCGGGACGCAGAGGATGCTGGCGCGGAACGGCTCGATCCGCTCGAGCGCCGGCAGAGCGGCGGACAGCGCTCCGGCGAACGCCGGGACGGCCGCGCCGGCCGTGTCGTAGACCTGCGTGTCCGAGACCGTCGAGAGCGGACTCCAGGCAGCGTCGGGCGGGTCGCCGTTGGCGCCGGGCGCCACTGCGGTCGGCGGCTGCCCGAGGTCGAGGTCGTCAAGGGAGATCAGCGCGGAGGACGAGTTGACGACCGACGGTGCGTAGAACGGGCTGGTGGTCGACATGCTCAGGTTGCGATGCACCTCGGACGAGACGACCCGTGGTCCGCCTTCCTCCACGACCACCTCGCGGACGAACAGGTTGAACCGTCCCGCGACCGCCGGCACCGTCTGGGTCGCGGCCACCTGGACGCGCTTTCCCCAGGATCCGGGGCTGGAGGCGCTCACGGCCAGCGTGTTCTGGGGAGGCGACCCTCCGGTCAGGGTCGAGGTCGCGCTCGGCGGGTTGGCCGCCGGCACCACGCGCACGACCCACGCCACCTGCCCCCCGTTGAGGAAGAAGGCCTGGATGCCGTAGCTGGCCTCGCTCGTGGCGTCGAGGCCGCCGAACGTGGCCGTGACCTCCTCGAGGCTGGTGACCCGGGTCGCCACGCCGACCGGACCTCGCGGGAAGTAGTCGACGAAGGCCGTGTCCGACGTGCTCGCGCCGACGATGGGATGTACGCCGCTCGGGATCTCCTCGACATAGATGCCCGGGTAGGTGAACGTCGATGGCATGTGCTCTCTCCTAAGCGGATTCGACGGATTGCCACAGGGTCGCTTGTTCGGCGGCGATGCGCCGCCAGGAGTGCGCGTGGCAGTACTCGCGGGCTGCGAGGCTGAGCCGGTCGCGCAGGCTGGTGTCCTCCAGCATCCGTCCGATTCCCTCGACGAGGTCATCGGGCTGGTGGGTGACATGGCGAAGGTCGGCGAACCATGCCGTGGGGGACGTGAGGACGGGTACGCCGGTCGCGAGCGCGACGCGCGCCGCACCGCTCGCCGCGGCGACCGGCGCGGCCTCGTACCACAGGGCCAAGGCGTCGCACTCGGCCGCGAGCGCAGTTGCGGCGTCGCGCGCCGGGAGCCACTCCTGGTGCCATCGAACGGGGAGCCCGGCCACCGTCCGCTCGAAGCGGGCGGCGTCCTCACTCGACCGCGGGTGGCTGTAGAGGACGAGCTCGGCCCCCGGCAGGCTTCCCACCGCAGTCGCCAGGGCGGTGAACCCCTTGTACGGAGCGAGCAGGCCGAACGAGCCGATCACCCTGCCCCGCCGCCGCTTCCGTTCCGGGAACCACGTCGGGCATCCGTGCGGCAGGTGCGCCACCTTGCCCTCGTCGAGGCGCGCCCGGAGGCGCCGGGCACCTTCCTCGGTGAGGGCGATGAGCAGGTCGGCGCGCTCCTCCCATGGGCGTGGCTCCTGTCCGACCGAGTGCTCGGTGACGACGACCGGCTCCGCGATCCCGTCGAGGTATGCCGTCAGGGTGGCGTCGTCGAACAGGGCGTCTTCGTGCTGCACGTGGAGCAGGCGCAGCCCACGCCGGTCCGGTGCCTGCCGGGTGACCGTGACCGGCGGCAGGTTGCGGCCGGCGCGATCAAGTCCGCCGACGAGGTGGCCGGCGTACTCGCTGACCCCGCACCGACTCCCCCAGCTGCTCACCCACAACGTGCGGCGGCGACGTAGCGGGCGCGAAGGACGCGCGTGCTCCTCCATGGCCCCCAGGACGGCCGACCCCAGCTCCCAGACGTTGCGGTGACGAAGCGCCCACGTCGAGGCTGCCAACCCGAGCGCGCGTGCCTCGTCGCGGTGGCGATCGACCCATCGAAGCTGCCGCGCCGCGTCCGCGACGTCCGGTACGCAGGCGGTGCCGCAGCGCCCGTAGCGCGGGTCGTTGAAGGGGGCCGGGTGGCCGACGACGGGCAGCACGAGCCCCGCGGCGTCGCGGCAAACGTCGTGCTGGCCCTCGCTGTCGAGGACGACCACCGGCAGCCCCGTTGCCATCGCCTCCACGACGGGGAGCCCGAAACCTTCGTTGCCCAGCGCGAGCAGGACGTCTGACTGCGCGTACCAGTGGGCGATGCCGCGTGTCGGCTCGTCGGTGTCGACGACAGTGATCCGATCGTCGTCGACCTCGATCCCTCCGGCCTGGAAGCGTGCCTTGACGACGAGCCGCGCTGCGGGATCGCCGTCGAAGGCCAGGTGCCATGAGGCGATCACCTCGGCGAGGTGCTTGCGGGGGATGACCGTCGCGACGACGAGGGTGGTCAGGCCGGTGCGTTCAGGACGTGAGATGCCATGGTGCACCTGGGGGTCGACGCCGTCTGGCACCACGACGACGGGAATGTCGATGCCGGAGGCGATGCACGCGTCGGCGACACTGACCGACGGGACGACCAGCGCACGGCAGCCGGCCAGGGCCTCGGGCCAGCTCGCGGGCACCCGGCTCGACTCCCAGGCGAGCCGCACGAACAGCTCGTCGTGATCGAGGGTGCTCAGCTCCTCGCGGGGCCAGGTCCAGTAGAGCACCGGCCCCTCGGCCGGCGGTCTGTCGAGCAGCTCGAGGGTTCGTCGGGCGAGACTGCGGCGATCGAGCGACAAGGGGCGCAGCCGGACGTCGGCGCCGGCCCGGTCGAGCGTCAGGGCGGCATACTCGGTCATGCTCCCTAGCCCGTCGTAGACGAGCAGGTCACCGACGACGGTGATGGCGCTTTCCCGGCGGTGCACGGGCGCCGGAGGCGTGCCCCCACGCCGCAGCGTGGCGTAGAAGGCGCGGTCTGCGCCCAGGCGTGCGGACACCTCCTCGATGCCGACCGGCGACCACCGCTCGTCGGCGAGGTTCCTCGCTGCAGTGTTGGCCCCGTGCACTACGGCGACGAACCAGCCGTCGTCGCTCATGGGCGCCACGGCCCCTGCAGGCAGACCGGCCAGCCAGGCGGCGTCCTCCCCGACGTCGAGGGGCGGTAGCGGGAACTCTCGCCAGAACGCGCTGCGATACATCAGGGTGCTGCCTGCGACGAAGGTCGCGTCCCCCGGCAGCGGCCGGTAACGCCAGGCGTCCCCGTCCAGCACCCGGTACGTCAGCAGCGACCCCGCACCGCAGACCTGCGCAGGCTGGTCCTGCAGGATGGCGACCTGCCGGGCCAACCGATCCGGGGCGTACCAGTCGTCGTCGTCCCAGTGCGCGATGAACGAGCCCTTCGCCTGCGCGGCTCCGAGGTTGCGGGCCTGGCCGAGCGGCGTGCCCGCCTCCGCGACGACGACCCGGGCGCCGCGCGGCAGCGCGAGATCCAGCCGGACCTGTCCGGTGTCCACGACGACGAGCTCGCGCCGGGCATAGGTCTGGCGGGCGAAGTACTCGAACGCCTTCGCGGCGAACAGGGCCCGATCGCCGGTCGGCAGGACACATGTCACCAACGGTGCGGCATCGCCTCGCTGAGACATTCCTGACCTCCTGCCATGGTCAGCCGGGGCCACCGGCCGACCGTGAGGCCGGCCCCGGATCGGCTCCGTGGCAACTCCATGTCATCGTGCGGCCGTCACGGCCGCGTCACCGCTGAGTCACCGTCCCCACTCGGTCGAGAGCACAATGGGTACATGGAGCGGACGTCAGTTCCCAGGTCGCGCGCGACCGGCTCACCCGACCCGACGATGGCACGATCGGTGCTGACCGGCCCCCGCCACCCGGTCGAGCACGAAGCGGAGGCACTGGCGGATCGAGCACTCAGCGGCTCCGGCCGCGGTCGTCCACTGCATGATCGAACGCGTGGCAGGCATGAGCGTGACGGCGGTCTGGCGGACCTGCCGAGCTGGGCCGGGGCGGTGATCGCCGAGCGCAGCGCGCCGCTCCCGCGGGCGATCCGTGGTGACATGAGCCGGCGATTCGGGCACGACTTCTCGCGAGTGCGGGTCCATGCCGGGCCACGGGCGCGGCAGTCGGCAGGGCTGCTGGGCGCAGCGGCCTTCAGCGTCGGGAACCACGTGGTGCTCGGAGTCGGCGGCACGGACCTCGCGAGCGGTCGGGTGCGCAGGATGCTGGCCCATGAGCTGGCCCACGTGGTGCAGGGACCGGGCCGGCCAGCGATCCGGGCCTATCGGCCGGCGTCGGCCTTCAACTTCGGCGTCGCCGACGACGCGACGCTCAAGGAAGACTCCTTCACCTTTCGGGCCGACAAGAACACGAAACCGTGGATCGCCACGGTCAAGGTCGGCTTCACGAAGTCGGACACCGACGCGGACGGTACGAAGTACTGGAAGGGGAACGCGACCGCGTCGTACTTCGCCAATCCGGTCAAGCAGGCCGACTTCACCTTCCCGGTCGCCGGCGGGTCGCGATCACTGGGCCTCAGCGACGCGGGCACCTTCACCGTGCATCGCATCGAGGGGGACGGCTACAACAGCGGCACCTTCTCCGGCACCGCCGGGGTCGACTACGACCCGGCCGAGCGAGAGGGCCCGGGCAAGCGGTACACGAAGCAGTCCGGCGGGTTCCGGCCGAGCAACATGAGTTTCGCGGTCTTCTACAACAGGGGCGAGGCGCTGCACGCCGGGCCGATCGACTTCAGCTCACACGGTTGCGTCCACGTCGACTGGAACAGCATCGCCACGGTGAAGCGCCTGAACTACCACAGCGTCATCGATCACACCACCGTGACCGTCTCATATCCCAAGAAGCCCTGACAGGGCCCTCTTCGGCTCAGGTGGCTGCCGCCCTGAGCCCTGCGTGCTCGCCCCGTACTCGCGCTTGAGGATCTTGCCGGCACCGTTCATCGGCACAGCGTCCCGGCACTCGATGCTGCGTGGGGCCTTGTACCCGGCGATGAGGCCCCTGATGCGATGAGCTCGGCCTCGGTCACCTCCGCCCCGGGCGCGCGGACGACGACGGCGTGGACCCGCTCGCCGAACTTCTCGTCGTGCAGGCCGATGACGGCTGATGCCGCCACACCGGGGTGCTTGGACAGGGCGCCCTCGACCTCAGCGCAGCCGCTCCTGCACCCGCCGCAGCACCCCCTCCGAGATCGAGGAGCCGCCGTAGAGGATCCGCTGCAGCGACATCGTCGGGCAGGGCCATCCTCAGGGCCCCGGCATGGTCGGCGGCTCGGGCTGTGATGCGATGTGGGGGCGAGGCCTCCGCTCCTCGTGGGCTAGGGCCTGTAGCGAATTGGCTCAGGGCTGAGGTTCATCGGCGTGTCGGGTGGAAGGCTAGACGCCCGGTGTCACCCGGGCGTCACCGTGGCTGTTGGCGCACGACGCTGTCTGCCGGCGACAGCCCGTGGCTGCCCGTGGCGCTTCCCGCGTGGTGCTCGAGTCGCGACGGGTGGCAGTACGGCAGGAGCAGCCCGGTCATGACCGGTGACGGCGCCGCGCCCACCTCTTTGTCGAGGCGTTCGGCGTAGGCGCAGTAGATCCGGAAGGCCTCGGCGACGTTCCCCTCGTGCAGGTGGATGCGGACGAGCAGTCGTTGCGTGCTCTCGCGCAGCGGCTCGGCCGCGACGACGGTGAGCGCCACCTCGAGCGCTTCGTCGCACCGGCCGTCGGTGAAGAGCCGTTCGCCTATCCGGTCGAGGACATGCAGGCGGACCTGACGGAACCGCTCCCGCTCGGCCAGGGCCCACTCGTCGTACCAGCCGGTCAGCAGGTCGTGCCCGTAGGCCAGGAGGATGCGGGCCACCTCGGTCCACGTGGGAGGTTCACGACCCGGCTGGAACATCGTGGCGCTCGCGTCGATGAGTCCGTGGACGTCGACGGCCACGGACTCGTCGAGCCAGACGTGGGTGCTCGACGTGCACACGATCGGCTGCCCGCCGGGGGAGGGGACCCGCCAGAGTGCGCTGCGCAGGCTCGCGCTGGCGCGGCGCTCGTCGGTGTCGGGCCACAGGCTGCCGCTGACGAAGGGTCGCCTGACCGGTCGCGAGTGGATCGCGAGGAAGCAGATCACGCGCTGGGCGATCGGCGGTAGGTCGAGCACGGCGCCACCACTTCGGATCTCGAAGTCGCGGACGAGCGACACGGTGGTCGGACCGGTCGGCTCCGTGCGCATGGCAGTGTCCATGGTTGACCCCTCCTGGCCCCACCAGGGCGCCGGGGTCGTGCGTCGGCCTTCAAGGTCGCGCACGGAGGTCCCACGCCCTGCAGGACCGTGGTGGCTGCCTCCAACAGAGTCAGGATGTCAGGGATGCACCGGGTGGGGGGCCTGATTTGCCGAGAATTGTCCCGGAGCACAGTGTCAATTTGGTGCATTGAGCGTAACGGGTCAGGTCGGCCGGCAGGTAGCCGTGGATCATCGGCCCGCGTGACTGGGTCAGCGCAGCTTCGTGGTGCCACCGTCGGCCATGAGCGTCTGGCCCGTCATGTAGACGGAGTCGTCGCTGACGAGGAAGGCGACGATGGGCGCGACGTCGCCCTCGGGGTCGCCGAACCGCCCGAGCGGGATCTTGGCGACGACGTCGGCGAACATCTGCGGGTAGGCCTCCCGCCATCCGATGACCCCTGGCGTCAGGGCGATGGGGCACACGACGTTGACCCGGATCTGCTCCGGCGCCCACTCGGTGGCGGCGACCCGGCTGAGCCCCCGGATCGCCTCCTTGGCCGCGGCGTATGCGGCTTGGGTCGGTTGGCCCTCGAGGCCGGCGCCGGAGCCGAAGTTGACCACGGACCCACCCTGCTTGCGCAGCTCAGGGTAGGCGGCGCGCATGAACTGGCGGGTCGCCGTGAAGCCGGTGTCGAACGACAGGGCCCAGTCCTGCTCGGTCAGGTCGACGAAGCGGCCCTGCCGCGAGGCGTGCGCGTTGTTGACGAGGCTGGTCAGTGACCCGTACGTGGCGACGGCCGTCTCGACGGCCCGCCGTGCCACTGCGTCCTCGCTGACGTCGCCGGCGAGGAAGGTGACCGCGTCGCCGACCTCCCGCTCGAGCACGGCCCCCGCCGCCTCGTCGATGTCGACGGCCACGACCTTGGCTCCGCGCCGGATGAGCACCCGCGAGACGGCGCCGCCGATGCCCGAGGCGCCGCCCGTCACGATGACGACCTTGTCGTGCAGGTCCATGGCCACTCCTTCTGTCCGTGGCCGGATCGTACCGATGGGAGCTGATGGCGGCCAGGGCCCCGGCCTTGGCATCCGACACGGAAGCCGGTGACACTCTGAGGGTGCAGACGAGGGCAGTGGCGGCGGGTGCGGTGGCAGCCGTGCTCGGCCTCGGTGCCTGCACGAGCACGGTCGATGAGCCGACCCCGGCAGCCTCGACGCAGACGACGACCCCGACGTCACCCCGACCCGGCATCGGCGCGACCACAACGGTCACGACGAGGCCGCATCCCACGGTGACGGCATCCCCGACGACGCCGCGACGACCCGACCCGGCGAGCATCCAGGCGCTCATCGACGCCGACTACGACGGGCGCAACCTCCGACTCGGCCGCGAGGGCGGCAGCACGAGCGCCTACCGCCAGTACTACGTCACCTACCAGGGCGACGGCCTGAGGATCTCGGGCCGCATCAACATCCCGCGGGGCAAGGGCCCCTTCCCGGCCGTGGTCCTCGCGCACGGGTACGTCCCGATCGAGCAGTACACCAACGGCGCGACGATGCTCCGCGAGCGGGACTACCTCGCGCGCCGCGGCTACGTCACGCTGCACATCGACTACCGCAACCACGCCCAGTCGAGCGACGACCCCGACCTCGCCACCGAGTTGCGGACCGGCTACGTCAAGGACGCCGTCAACGCGGGTCTGGCTCTGCGCGAGCTCGACTCGGTCGACCCGGACCGTCTCGGCATCATCGGCCGGTCGATGGGTGGCGGGGTGGTCTACGGCGCGATCGTCGCACGGCCGGACCTGTTCACGGCCGCGGTCGCCTACAGCCCGGTCAGCTCCGATACGGTCGACAACTTCGACAAGTGGATCCGCCGCGACTCGTCCAACGCGGGAGCGGTCCGCGACATCGTCAAGCGGCTCGGCACCCCGGAGGCGAACCCGACGGCCTGGGCGGCGACGAGCCCGCGCACCTACTTCGACAGGGTCACCGCTCCGGTCCTCATCCACCACGGCACCGCCGACGAGGAGTGCCCCATCGCATGGTCCGAGCAGACCGTCGAGGCGCTCAAGGCGGCCGGCAAGCAGGTGACCTACGAGGTCTACAAGGGCCAGCGACACACCTTCACGACCCAGTGGCCACTGTCGATCCGCCGCACCGAGGCCTTCCTGAGCCGGCATCTCGGCTGAGCCGACCCGACCCCACCCCCAGCGCGGACGCGGGCGCAGACCCAGCACAGCGGCATACACCATCATTGGTATGCCGTTGAGCTGCCTTCCAGCGCACGCGCGCTTCCCGGGTCAGGCGGCCGCGCGGCGACGCACGTCTGCGCCCACGTGGAACGCGGCAGCGAGCGCTGTCGCGGTGAAGAGCGCGGTGGTCGCCACGAGTGCGGCCATCGGGACCCCCCACCCTCCTGTCGCCTCGCGCAGCGCCCCGATCGCCGGACCGGCGCTCGCCGCCACGACGTACCCCAGGGTCTGGATGACGGCCGACATGCCGGCAGTCTCGGCTGAGTCGCGGGCGGCCAGGGCGACGGCGCTGAACACCACGATGAACCCGCCGGCCTGGCCGATGCCGCCGAGACCGAGCCAGAGTGCGATCAGGCCGGGCGCCAGGACGAGCCCGATCGACATGGTCAGCCACAGGGCGCCGACGGCAGCGGTGGTGCCGCGCAGGCCGATCCACCGGAAGAGCACGGGCACGAGCAGGCCGCCCACGACGCCCCAGGCCTGGAAGCTCGACGCGAGCGCACCGGCCCCGGTCGCGGCCAGCCCGGCGGTGTCGCTGAGATAGCTCGGCAGCCACGTCGTGTACGCGTAGTAGGTGAACGCCTGCGCCGAGAACGCTGCCGAGAGCAGCCACGTGGCCCGGATGCGGGTGGCGCGCCTCGATGCGGCGGGCGGAACTGAGTCCGCTGTCTCGCCCGGTCCGTCCACCGAACGCTCCGGCGCCCGGCGTCGTGGCGCTCGCCACGGCGGGCCGGACCCGGCCCGAAGACGTGTCGGCACCGCCCAGACGGCCAGGCAGACGGCGGTCAGCACCGACCAGACGGCCAGCGCCATCGGCCATCCGAGTGCCTCGGCGAGCGGCGCCGTCGCCAATGCGGTCAGCAGCGAACCGACGTTCATCGTGGCGGCGTAGATCCCGGTCACCGCACCGACACGGCCCTTGGGGACGTCTCGCTGGATGACCACCGGGACGACGATGTTGCCGAGGGTGATCGTGAGTCCGAGGGCGACCGTCCCGGCGAACATCGTCGCCGTTGTGGGGATCGCCCGGACCAGCTGGCTGACGAAGATGCCGACGAAGGTCAGCAGGGTCGCCACTTCGGGCCCGATCCGGCTGATCGTGAACGCCGCCAGTGGAGATGCCACCGCGAACGCCAGCACCGGCAGCGTGCCCAGCAGTCCGGCCGCTCCGGCACCGAGGCCCAGGTCGGCGGCGACCTGGTCGAGCACCGGGGTGATCGCGACGATCGGCCCACGCAGTGGTAGGGCGATCATGACGATCCCCAGCACCACGAGGCCCAGCGGTGGGGACGGGTGCGGTTGGCCCTTCACCGGGTCACCTCCACTCGGTGCGTCCCCCGCCGCCTGGCGGGTCAGGCAGCAGGTTCGGTGCCTTCGCGCTCGGCGCGCGCGACCAGTGAGGCCGGCGGCAGGAACCGGTCCCCGTAGCGTGCGGCGAGCTCGCGGGCTCGCGCGACGAAGCCGGCGACGCCGCCCGGGTATCCGTCGACGTACTGGGCCACGCCTCCGGTCCAGCCGGGGAACCCGATGCCCAGGATCGAGCCGATGTTGGCGTCCGCGACGCTGCGCAGCACCCCTTCGTCGAAGCACTTGACCGTCTCGAGGGCCTCGGCGAAGAGCATCCGTTCCTTCATGTCCTCGAACGGCAGCTCCGTTGCGGTGCCGTACTTCTCGGCCAGGCCGCTCCAGAGACCGATGCGCTTGCCGTCCTCGTAGTCGTAGAAGCCGGCTCCGCCGAGCTTGTCCTTGCGGCCCTGCGCAAGCATCTCGTCGACGATGTCGTTGGCCGGGTGGTGCTCGTAGCGTCGCCCGGTCGGGTCGGCCTGCAGCCCGGCCCTGGTCTCCTTGTCGATCTTGCTCATCAGCGACAGGTTGAGCTCGTCGGCCAGCTGCAGCGGCGCGGCGGGGTAGCCGGCCTGCAGCCCGGCCTGCTCGATGCTCGCGGCGGCGACGCCCTCACCGACCATGGCGATCGCCTCGTTGAGGAAGGTGCCGATGACCCGGCTGGTGAAGAAGCCACGAGTGTCGTTGACGACGATCGGGGTCTTGCCGATCTGCAGCGCGATGTCGAACGCCTTGGCAAGCGTCGCGTCGCTGGTCTGCTCGCCGGCGATGATCTCGAGCAGCGGCATCTTGTCGACGGGGGAGAAGAAGTGCAGCCCGATGAAGTCCTGGCGCCGCTGCACCCCCTCGGCGAGCGAGGTGATCGGCAGCGTCGAGGTGTTCGAGCCGAGCACCGCATCCGGCGCGACGACGCCCTCGATCTCCTGGAACACCTGGTGCTTGAGTTCGACCGACTCGAAGACCGCCTCGATGACGAGGTCGGCTCCGGCCAGGTCGTCCGCCTCGCTGGTCGGGGTGATGCGGGCCAGCAGTGCCTGCGCCTGCTCCTGGGTCGACTTGCCGCGGGCGACGGCCTTCTCGAGCAGTCCGGCGGAGTAGGCCTTGCCGCGTTCGGCGGCCTCGAGGCTGACGTCCTTGAGGAGCACCTCGATGCCGGCCTTGGCGCACACGTAGGCGATCCCGGCGCCCATCATGCCGGCGCCGAGCACGGCGACCTTGCTCGCGCGGTGCTTCGGGAAGCCCTCGGGGCGGGAGCCGCCGCCCTTGATCGTGTTCAGGTCGAAGAAGAACGCCTTGGTCATGTTCTTGCTGACCTGACCGGTGATGAGCGAGACGAGGTAGCGCGACTCGATGTCCAGGGCGGTGTCGACGTCGACCTGGGTGCTCTCGACGGATGCGGCCAGGATCGCCCGGGGGGCAGGGTAGTTGGCGCCCTTGAGCTGCTTGCGCAGGTTTGCCGGGAAGGCAGGCAGGTTGGCCGCGAAGGCCGGGTTGCTCGGGGTGCCCCCCGGGATCTTGAAGCCCTTGACGTCCCACGGCGCCGCCGCGTCGGGGTGGGCCGCGATCCACGCCTTGGCGGCGGGGAGCAGCTCGTCTATCGAGGCGACGACCTGATCGACGAGCCCGAGCTCCTCGGCCTGTGCCGGCCGGTACCGCTGCCCCTGGCTGAGCACCTTGGTCACCGCGTCGAGGACGCCGAGCATCCGCGTGACCCGCACGACGCCCCCGCCGCCGGGCAGCAGGCCGAGGGTCACCTCGGGCAGGCCGACCTGGGCGCCGGGCACGTCGGCGATCACCCTGTGGTGGCACGCGAGCGCGATCTCCAGTCCCCCGCCCAGGGCCGCTCCGTTGACTGCGGCCACGACCGGGCGGCCGAGCGTCTCGAGGGTGCGCAGCTGCGCCTTGATCTCGGTGATCGTGTCGTAGAGCTGCTGGGCGTCACCAGGCCCGGCGGCATACATGTCGTTGAGGTCGCCTCCGGCGAAGAACGTCTTCTTCGCCGACGTGATGACGACGCCGGTGACGGAGTCCCGCTCGGCGACGAGCCGGTCGACCGCCGCCCGCATCGAGGCGACGTAGTCGGAGTTCATCGTGTTGGCCGACTGGTTCGGGTCGTCGAGGGTGAGCACGACGACCCCGTCGGTGTCCTGCTCCCACTGGATGGTATTGCTGCTGGGCATGGTGGTATGGCTTCCTTCGGTTCCGTTGGGGTTCAGACGCGCTCGATGAGCGTGGCCACGCCCATGCCGCCGCCGATGCACAGGGTGACGACGGCCCGGCGCGCCTCCCGGCGCTCGAGCTCGTCGAGGGTGGTGCCGAGGATCATCGCGCCGGTCGCGCCGAGCGGGTGGCCCATTGCGATCGCGCCGCCGTTGACGTTGAGCTTCTCGTCCGGGATGTCGAGGTCCTTCTGGTACTTCAGCACGACCGCGGCGAACGCCTCGTTGATCTCGAACAGGTCGATGTCGTCGACGGTGAGCCCGGCGGTCTTGAGCAGCTTGCGCGTCGCGGGCGTCGGCCCGGTCAGCATGATCGTCGGGTCGGCCCCGCTCGTGGCCGTCGCGACGATCCGCGCCCGGGGCGTCAGGCCCAGCTCCTTGCCGATCTCACCCGAGCCGACCACCACGAGGCACGCGCCGTCCACGATGCCAGAGCTGTTGGCCGCGGTGTGGACGTGGTTGATCTTCTCGACGTGGTGGTACTTCTGCAGCGCGACGGCGTCGAAGCCGCCGGCCTCACCGACCGCCGCGAACGAGGGCTTCAGGGCGGCCAGCGACTCGATCGTGGAGCCGGGGCGCATGTGCTCGTCATGGTCGAGCACGACGAGCCCGTTGACGTCCCGCACCGGGATCACCGAGTGCGCGAACCGGCCGTCGGACCACGCCTTGGCCGCCAGCTCCTGGGAGCGCACCGCGTACGCGTCGACGTCGGTGCGGCTGAAGCCCTCCATGGTCGCGATGAGGTCCGCGGACACACCCTGCGGCACGAAGTACGTGTCGTAGTTCGTCGCCGGGTCCATCGCCCACGCGCCGCCGTCGGAGCCGATCGGCACGCGCGACATCGACTCGACCCCACCAGCCAGCAGCAGGCTGTCCCAACCGGAGCGCACCTTCTGCGCAGCGGTGTTGACCGACTCGAGCCCGCTCGCGCAGAACCGGTCGAGCTGCACCCCGGCCACGTGGTCGGGCAGCCCGGCGGCCAGCGCGGCAATGCGCGGCAGCACGGACCCCTGGTCGCCGACCGGCGAGACGATCCCCATGACGACGTCATCGACCCGGTCGACGTCGAGGTTGGGGTTGCGGGTGCGCAGCTCGTCGATGAGACCCACGGTGAGGTCGATCGGCTTGGTGCCGTGCAGCGACCCCTTCTTCCCGCGGCCTCGAGGGGTACGGACGTGGTCGTAGACGAATGCCTCGGTCACAGGTCTCTTCTTTCCCTTGAAGTGGTCATTGGCTCGGCGGGCCGGCGACCAGCGATCGTAGGGCCCGGGCGCCCGTGTCCTTCGAGCCTAGTTCGCGCCCGGCAGGACGGTACCCTTGGCAGGGAGGTCCGGTCACTACCTGGGGGTAGTCATGAGTTTGGTCGACGCCACGACCGCTGAGCAGGCCGGCTACCCGTATGACCTGGGCGACTACGCGCGCAGCGTGACGAGCAGCAGCGAGGAGGCGCGCGTCTGGGTGAACCGCGGACTGGTCTGGGCCTTCGGCTTCAACCACGAGGAGGCGGTGGAGTGCTTCCAGCAGGCGGTCGAGCTCGACCCCGACTGTGCCTTGGCGTACTGGGGGATCGCCTTTGCCCTCGGGCCCAACTACAACAAGCCGTGGGAGTTCTTCGCCCCCGAGGAAGCGCTCGCCGTGCTGGCTCGGGCCAGGACCGCGGCGGGCGAAGCGCTCAGGTGCGCGCCCGGAGCCGCGCCGGTCGAGCGCGCCCTCATCGAGGCGCTCGTGACCCGGTATCCCGACGGGCGTCCGATCGAGGACTGTGGCGCGTGGGAGGTCGAGTATGCCGCCGCCATGGGTCGGGCGTACGCGGCCCACCCCGACGAGCTGGACGTGGCCTGCCTCTACGGTGAGGCGCTGATGAACCTCGCGGCCTGGCAGCTGTGGGACCAACGCACGGGCCGACCCGCCGAAGGGGCGCGAACGCTGGAGGCCAAGGCCGTGCTCGACAAGGCTCTCGCGGCCCCCGGTGGGTCGCGGCACCCCGGTCTGCTGCACATGTACCTGCACCTCATGGAGATGTCCGGCACCCCCGAGGCAGCCCTCCCGGTCGCCGACCTGCTGCGGGGCCTGGTCCCCGATGCCGGGCACCTGCAGCACATGCCGACCCACATCGATGTCCTCTGCGGCGACTACCGACGGGTGGTCGACTCGAACAGCGTCGCCATCGCGGTCGATGCCCGCTTCGTCGGTCACCGCGGCGCGCTCAACTTCTACGCGCTGTACCGGGCCCACAACCTGCACTTCAAGATCTACGGCGCGTTGTTCCTCGGCCAGGAGGAGACGGCGCTGCAGACCGTGGCCGAGCTCGAGCGGGCGATCCCGGAAGAGCTGCTGCACGTCGAGCTGCCCCCCATGGCCGACTGGCTCGAGGGCTTCGTCCCGATGCGCGTCCACGTGCTGGTCCGCTTCGGGCGGTGGGAGGAGCTGATCGCGCTACCCCTGCCGCGTGATCGGGACCTCTACTGCACCACGACGGCGATGCTCCACTACGGCAAGGGGGTCGCCTACTCGGCCACCGGACGTGTCGCCGAGGCAGAGCAGGAGCGGCGGCTCTTCCAGGCGGCAGTCGAGCGCGTGCCGGAGTCACGCATCCTGTTCAACAACACGTGCCGCGACATCCTCGCGGTCGCCGACGCGATGCTCGACGGCGAGCTGGAGTACCGCAAGGGAAACCACGAGATCGCCTACGCGCACCTGCGTCGATCGGTCGGGCTCGACGACGGGCTACCGTACGACGAACCGTGGGGCTGGATGCAGCCGACCCGGCACGCCCTCGGTGCGCTGCTGCTCGAGCAGGGCCACGTCGCCGAGGCGGAGGCGGTCTACCGGGCAGACCTCGGGCTCGACCCGACCCTGCCGCGCGCCTGCCAGCACCCGGGCAACGTCTGGAGCCTGCACGGCTACCACGAGTGCCTCGTCCGGCTCGAGAAGCACGAGCTCGCCGGCGTGGTCGAGCAGCAGCTGCGCATCGCCGGCGCGCACGCCGACCGGCCCGTCACCGCGTCGTGCCTGTGCCGGATCGAGCGAGCCGGGGCGCCAGCGACCGGGCGACGCCCGGCCAGCGGCACCTCGACGGACCCGGAGTGCTGCGCGTCTTCCGAGGCGACGTGCCATTGCGGTAGCGATGAGTGAAGCAGGAGCAGTCCTCGGACGCGGCCCGCTCGAGCCGAAGGTGACATCCTGAGGGCCAGGTAGCGACCAAGGAGGATCGATGGAGTCCCGTTCGCAGCTCTACATCGGGGGTGCCTGGGTCGATCCGGTGGAGACGGGTCGGATCACGGTCGAGAACCCGGCCACCGGCGAACCGATCGCCACGATCCCCGAAGGTGGCGCCGCCGACGTCGACCGCGCCGTCGCGGCGGCTCGGGCTGCGTTCCCGACGTGGGCCGGGCTGTCCCGCGCCGAGCGTCGCGACTACCTCGTCCGGGTCCGGGACGCCCTCGCGGCACGGCAGGAGGAGATCGGCCGGGTCATCGCGACGGATGTCGGCACGCCGCTGCGCATCGCGACGAAGATCCAGGCGTCCCTGCCGATCACCGATCTCGGGGTCTACATCGACGCGCTCGCCGAGCCGGAGCGCGAGGAGCGAGTCGGCAATACGATCATCGCCCGCGAGCCGGCCGGGGTCGTCGCCGCGATCACGCCGTGGAACTACCCGCTGCACCAGATCACCTGCAAGATCGCGCCCGCGCTCGCCGCCGGGTGCACCGTCGTGCTCAAACCGAGCGAGGTCGCGCCGCTCACCGCGTTCATCCTCATGGACGTCATCGACGAGGCCGGGCTGCCGGCCGGCGCGGTCAACCTCGTCACCGGCTACGGACCGCAGGTCGGCGAGGCACTCGTGACGCACCCCGAGGTCGACGTCGTCTCGTTCACCGGCTCGGTCCCCACCGGCACCCGCGTGGCCGCCCTCGCGGCGGCGTCCGTCAAACGGGTGACCCTCGAGCTCGGGGGGAAGTCGGCCAACGTCATCCTCGACGATGCCGACCTCGCGGTCGCGGTCAAGGTCGGCGTGGCCAACGCGTTCCTCAACGGCGGCCAGACCTGCACGGCGTGGACCCGGATGCTCGTGCCGGCCGAGCGGCACGACGAGGCGGTTGCGCTCGCCAAGGCCGCCGCGGAGACGTACCTCGCCGGTGATCCGCTCGACCCGGCGACGAGGCTGGGCCCGCTGGTGTCAGCGGGTCAGAAGAAGCGGGTTCTCGACTACATCCAGGCCGGAATCGACTCGGGCGCAACGCTGGTCACCGGCGGACTCGAGGATCCGACCAGGCCCGACGGGTCGGCGCCGGCGGCGGGAGGTCACTTCGTCCGCGCCACGGTCTTCGCGAACGTCGACCCCGACTCGGTCATCGCGCAGGAGGAGATCTTCGGGCCGGTGCTGTCCATCATCCCCTTCACCGACGAGGCCGATGCGCTCGCGATCGCCAACAACAGCGCGTACGGTCTGCACGGTGCGGTGTGGTCCGCCGACCAGGACCGCGCCATCGCGTTCGCGCGGCGGGTGCGCACCGGTCAGGTCGACGTCAACGGGGCGGCCCACAACCCGCGGGCGCCCTTCGGTGGCTACAAGCATTCCGGCATCGGCCGGGAGATGGGCCTCGCGGCGATGGACGAGTTCACCGAGACCAAGTCGATCCAGGTCTGAACGACGGCGGCCTCGTCAGGACGGTCGCGTGCAACCGCGGGTTCGCGCGGGCCTGGCGCAGCGGCATACGCCATGACGGTATGCCGCCCGGCTCGCTTCTCGCGTAGCTGTGCGCGCGCGCGGGAGCAAGGGACGCCTACGGTGCTGGGCTGACCTGCAGCACGCCGTCGAGCACCGCATGACCCGCCCTCCGCGCCGGACTCGACACCGCGCTCAGCGTGAGTGACGGCGGCTGCGCCGAGGCGTTGAGACGGTTGTTCAGTGACATGCCTCGTTCTTTCCGGCCTGGGCTGTGCGGAAGCGATCTGCGACTGTACTGTGCGCTGTACCACGTCGGCTCGCTCAATGGAGACCAACCATGCCCACCATCGCCGGAGCCCTGCGCGCCACCGCCGCCCGGGTGCCGTCACGGGAAGCCCTGGTGTTCGGGGACATCCGCCTCACCTACGCCCAGCTCGACGCCGAGGTGGACAAGGTCGCCGCCGTGTTGGTGGAAGACGGGCTGGAGAAGGGCCGACGGCTGGCGCTGATGTCCACCAACACGGACAGGTTCGTGATCGCCTTCTACGCCGCACAACGGGTGGGCGCAGTGGTCGTCCCCGTCAACCCGGCGTCGGCCGGGCCGGAGGTCGAGTACCTGCTGCGCGACTCCGGGGCGTCGGTGCTGGTGTTCGCGCCGGCGGTCGGTGGTGCGGTGCGAGACGCCTTGGCCGCCGAGACCTCGGAGGGGCTGCGCGTCTACTGCACGGGCGAGGACACCGAGTTCCCAGACCTGTTCGCGCGCGCCGCCGAGCGTCCGCACGAGCCGGTGGACGTGGAGGTGGCCGAGTCGGACAATGCCGAGATCCTCTACACCTCCGGCACCACCGGCCGGCCGAAGGGCGCGCTCTTCGACCAGCACCAGATGATGTGGGAGACAGCGGCATTCATGGGAGGCGTCGGGCTCCGCAGCGGCGACCGCCTGCTGCACGTCGCCCCGCTGTACCACTCGGCGGAGCTGAACCTGATGCTCCTGCCAGGCGTGTTCGTCGGCGCCACTCACGTCATACTCCCCGGTTTCGACCCGGTGGCGGTCCTCGACGCACTCGAGCACGAGCGGATCACGATGATGTTCGGCGTGCCCACGATGTACCAGTTCCTCATGCGCGTCCCCGGGGTGCAGGAGCGGGATGTCTCCGCCTGGCGGACGGGGATGTTCGGGGCCGCCCCCATGCCTGCCTCGGCGGTCGAGAAGCTCGTGGCCACCTTCCCAGGGGTGGAGTTCATGCAGCTGTGTGGGCAGACCGAGGCAGGGCCCGGCGGCATCCTGGCTCCGCATGCGCAGGTCGTCGCGTACCCGCAGACCAGCGGGAGCGAACCGCTGATCAACCTCGAGTGCCGCGTGGTGCACCCCGACGGGACCGACGTCGCACCCGGCGAGGTGGGCGAGATGATCCTGCGGGGCGTCACCGTGATGAAGGAGTACTGGAACAAGCCCGAGCAGACGGCCGAGACGATCATCGACGGCTGGCTGCACACCGGCGACCTGACGCTGCTCGACGAGAACGGCAACATGACCGTGGTCGACCGGCTCAAGGACATGATCATCACCGGCGGTCGCAACGTCTACTCGGTGGAGGTGGAGGGTGCGATCGCGGCCCACCCCGCCGTGGTCGACTGCGCTGTGGTGGCTCGCCCGAACGAGGACTACGGCGAGAGCATCGTGGCCGTGGTCACGCTCGCCGACGGGGCCTCGCTCACCGCCGACGAGCTGCGTGAGTTCTGCGGCCAGCGCATCGCCCACTACAAGCTTCCGCACGAGCTGCTCGTGGTCGGCGCGATCCCGCGCAATCCCTCGGGGAAGATCCTCAAGCGCACGGTGCGGGAGCAGCTGCTGTAGCGGCGCACTGCTGGTCGATCCGGTCGAGCAGTCGCTCCAGCGAGCTCGAGGGTATGCCGCTCACCGGGTGAGCGGCATACCTGCGTTTGTCACGTGGCCGCGTGGGGTCGGTACCGAAGGTTGACGGCTCGACTCGGGTCCCCGCCGTTGACGAGGTCCAGCCGGACGTCGGCCCCGCCAGGGACGTCGAAGAGTCGGATCCCGGCTCCCAGCAGCACCGGGGCCACGTGCAGGTCGATCTCGTCGATGAGCCCGAGCTCGAGCAGCTGCCTGCCGATCGAGGGCGAGAAGACCTCGAGGTTCTTGCCGTCGGCGGTCCTTCCTCCCAGGACCGCGCCAGTGCTCTCGACGTACTCCTCGACCAGTGTCCCACCGTGCACGTCGTCATCACCTGATCAAGCCCTCCCGCATCCGTAGCGGTCGCTGCCCTGCCGGCTCAACGGCATACGACATGGGGTATGCCGCTGGACGCCAACTCAGCGGCGGTGTTCGTAGACTGCACGGATGCGACTCCTGCTGTTCCCCAACGATCAGACGCCGCCCATCGTCCGCAAGACCCACGACACCGCCCCTCACGGGTCCGCGCCCGTCGCGGTCGCCGACCCACGAGCGGACGCATGACCGCGCCGGCCACGGTAGCCTGGATCGTCGGCGCGACCTCAGGAGTGGGTCGCGCGTCGGCGCTCGCTCTGGCGGGGCCGGATCGTCACCTCGTGCTCAGCGGACGGCGCGAGAGCCTGCTGGGCCAGTTGGCCGACGAGGTCACCGGCCAGGGTGGCGACGCGACCGTGCTCGCACTGGACGCCACCGACGGGGCCGCGGTGGACGCGGCAGCCATGCGCATCTCGGCCGAGCGAGGTGATGTTGGCGAACTTCTCTTCTCGGCCGGGCTCAACGTGCGCGACCGGTCCTGGGCGGACCTGAAGATGGGTGAGTTCGACGCGATCGTGGACACCAACTTGAACGCCGTCGCACGTGCCATCTCACTGGTGCTGCCCGGGATGCGCTCACGCGGGGCGGGCCGTGTGGTGGTGATCTCCTCCTGGGCGGGCTGGACGTACGGCCGTGGGGCGGGCGTCGCGTATTCGGCCAGCAAGACGGCGCTGAAGGCGCTCACCGAGTCGCTGAACGACCAGGAAGGCCCGCACGGCATCAGCGCCTGTCTGCTGTGTCCGGGGGACATCGACACGCCCCTGATCGACAACCGTCCGGTCGTCCCGGACCAGGCCCAGCGGGAGCGGATGTTGACCCCCGATGACGTCGCCCGCGCGGTCGCGTTCGTGTTCGGGCTGCCGCGCCACGCCTGCGTCAACGAGTTGGTGATCTCGCCGATCGAGAGCCCCTCCTACGGGAGGTGATCCGCCGGGACGGTAGCGGCGGCCTCGTCGAGGCCCGGCAGGGGTGAGGCCACGTGAATGCCCCTTGGCTCCAAGGATCCCCAGCGGCTCGCATCTGAACCGAGGTTCGGCGCGGTTCAGCGGCGGAAGTCGCTGGCCGAACTGACCTCGCGCAGCGTCTCCACGATGATCTCCTCCGCCAAGTCTGCCGCAGCCGCCCGGTCGCGGCGGCCCAGCGCTTCGGCCAGAGCGACGTGTCGCTCGAGGGAGGCACGCGCGACGCCAGCGGGTGCGTAGACGTAGGGGCTCCCGGCGCCGCGCAGGCGCAGCAGTGCCGCGACCGTCTCCGCGAACTGCGCCAACGCTGGGTTGCCTGACCCCTCGAGCAGCAGGCGGTGCAGCTCTGCATCGGCGCGGAAGAAGTTGAACGTGTCGCGGACCTGGAAGGACGTGCGCATCTGCGCGGCCGCCCTCGCCATTGCCTGTGCCTCGTCGTCGGTCATACGCGTGGCCGCGAAGTAGGCGGCGGCGCGTTCGATACCCAGACGAAACTCGAGCAGCTCTCGCATCTGTGTCAGATGGTCGGGTCCATGGCCGCGCCAGCGAATCACATACGGGCTCAGCAGATCCCAGTTCTCGCGCGGCAGGACGCGTGTCCCGCGCTGTGGCCGTGACTGGATCAGGCCGAGCGAGCCGAGAGTGCGAAGCCCTTCCCGTACGACGGTGCGCGAGATATTGAGCCGATTGCACACTTGCTCGGCGAAGATGGTCACCCCGACGGCGAGGTCGCCGTTGATGATCTGCTGGCCGATGTCCTCGACCACGCGAGAGTGCAGATCCGCACCGCTGCTGGTCCCAGCGCGCGCGGGCTTTCCGCCGCCAAAGCGTGCGGGCCCGGCTGGTCCCGCCGCCGGCTCGTTCGTTGGACTCTCCGGCACCCCTGCCGGCCCGGTCATCCCGGTGCACCCGGCATCTCGTAGGCCTCGTGCGGCAGCTGAGTGGCCAGCTTCCCCCCGCTGATGTCGATCAAGGTGCCGGTGATGTATCCGGCCCGATCGGAGGCCAGGAAGCAGATGAGGTTCGCGACGTCGGCTGCGTCGCCCCAGCGGTGCAGGGTCAGCGTGTCCAGTAGTGCGGCCTGCTCGGACGCGGGCCGCTCGGTGAAGCGATTCATGCTCGTGGGTATCATCCCCGGCGCGTAGGCATTGACGGTGATGTTCCACGGGCCCAGCTCGCCGGCCAGACCCCGGGTCAAGTGTGTGACCGCTGCCTTTGACGTGGCGTACGTGACCCCACCCACGCGCGGGACGATCGCCGCGAACGAGGCGGCATTGATGATCCGCCCGGAGCGTTGTCGCTTCATCACGGGGATCACCGCCCGGCACATCAGGAACGTTCCCTTGACGTTGACGTCCTGCACCAGGTCCCATCTGGTCTCGTCGACGGTGTCGATCGGACCGTCATCGACCACGCCGGCGTTGTTCACCAGCAGGTCGATGCGCCCCAGCATCTCGTCCACTTCGGTGATCACCTCCGTGATCCGCTCGGCGTTGCGGACGTCGCACGCATACGACCGACAGCGTGGCTCGATCGCACGCATCTGCTCGTCGACGGTGGCAAGGGCCTGCTCGGTGACGTCCAACGCCACCGTGATCACCCCTTCGCGTGCCAGCGCGAGGCAGATCTCCATGCCGATCCCTCGTCCGGCACCGGTGACGATGGCTACTTGGTCGTGCAGATCGATCTGCATGGCCCCTCCAGAGAGTGGGTGGTGACGAGGCGTCGCGCGGGACGGATCGTTATCGCTTGGTGATCTGATCCGATCCGTAATACTTATAACCTAACGGCGACGGAGCCCAACGACCACGTGCGCCACGCGCACTGCAAGGAGGCTGATCCATGAAGCGCCAAACCCTGATCAGAATGGTCGCCGCTGCCGGTGCGACGGTTCTCACAGCGGGTGT
>NZ_JAKDLO010000034.1 GCF_030452765.1 Intrasporangium sp. | reverse complement strand
AGAGGCAGGTGCTGGTCATGGTTCCCGATGCGGCGCTCGTCGAGCGGCTGCGGCAGCGGATGTCGCAGGTGCAGGAGCGGCACGAGCGGGACCAGCAGGGCGCCGCGCGGGCGTTCTGGAAGGCACTGCGCGAGCCGGGCGACGGTGCCTGTCCAGGGGCCGGGACGGAGCGCGATGGTGGGGGCAGCGGTGGCGCTGGCCGTGGCGCTCGCGCCGCAGACCATGGTGGCCGGGGCGCTCGCGGCTCGGCTGGTGGTGGCCGTGCGGGTGGTGGCCGCGCGCCGCGTGCGCGGGCATCGGCGCGGCCGGTGGGCCGTGGGGTGTGGGCGGATGTGGACCCTGCTGGGCCGGTGGTGACGCACCCGCTGCAGGTGGGCTGGGCCGGCGAGGGGGCGATGCCGGTGCAGGACGAGGCGTTCCTGGCCGCGGCGCGGGCCGAGGCGGCGCGCCGCGCGGACGAGGAGGAGCTGGGCGCGGAGGAGTTCGGTGCGGGGGTCAGCGAGCTGGGTGAGGCGGTGCGGGTCGAGGCGCTGGTGGGGATGTCGCTGGTGGGGCATTCGCCGGCGGCGCTGACCGCGGCGGTCGAGCAGGTCTGCGCGGCACGTGGCGAGCTGGATGTGGTGTTGGTCAACGCGCTCGGGGAGCTGCTCGCGCGCGGCAGTGGGTTCCCGGACGGCCTGTCCGGCAGCGACTGGCTGCGCTGCCTGGACCCGACGTTGACCGCGGGGGCCGCCAAGGCCATCCTGACGGTCGCGGCCGCGGTCTCCGAGCCGCGCTGGGCCGAGTTGGCGGCCCGGGTGAGCATGCGGCAGGTGACGGTCGCGGCGGCTGCGCGGATCGTGCAGTTCCAGATCGATGCGTCCCGGGTCGCGGATCCGGGTCAGGTCGCGGCCGCGGTGGCCGACCTGCTCGAGCAGGCTCCCCGGTTGGGTGAGCGGGAGCTGGCCGGGTTGGTGCGCCTGCACACCGAGCAGGTCACCCCACCGGATGACATCGACCCGGAGCGGCTGGACAAGGCTCGTGAGTCCGCGCGCGGGTTGTGGTTCGGTGCGCCGACCGCGACCGGGATGGTGCCGATGCGCGGCGTGCTCGACCCGGAGGCCGCCGCGATCGTCAAGGCCGCGGTCGACCCGCTGTCCCGACCGTGCCCGGAGCGGGACGAGCACGGGCACACCATCGCGCCGGATCCTCGCTCCCCCGCCAAGCGCCGCGCGGACGGGCTGCTCGAGGTGATCGGGCGTGGGGTGGCGGCCGCGGACGGGGTGCGGGTGACCGACAAGGCCAAGGTCGTGGTGATGATCGACTTCGACACGCTGCTCGGGCGGGTCGTGGGGGCCGGCTGGGCCGGCACCGGGGACGTGCTGTCCGCGGCGAGCATCCGGCGCCTCGCGTGTGACGCGCAGGTGATCCCGATGGTGCTGGGCCGGCACGGGGAGCCGCTGGATGTGGGCCGGCACGAGCGGCTGGTCGGGCCCGGGCTGCGCCTGGCGTTGACCCAGCGCGACGGCGGCTGTTCCTTCCCGGGCTGCACCATCCCGGCGGCGTGGACCGACGCGCACCACGTGACACCCTGGTACCTGGGCGGGGTCACCTCCTTGTTGAACACGACGCTGTTGTGCCGGCGCCACCACACGCACGTGCACCGGCACGGCCTGACCGCGACCGTCACCGCCGGCTCGGTCACCTGGCAGCGATAGCGGGTCTGCCCCGCACCCCGCCCCACCCAGGAGCGGGGCGCGAAGCATGCCTCAGCGTCCTGTGAACACGGGCTGTCGTCCCTCGATGAACGCTTGGCGTGCTTCGGCGTGGTCCTCTGCCAGCGAGCAGATGACCTGGGACCGAGGCGCGCTCGAGCACCGTGACGTGCCAAGCGGCCGACCGATCCGAGACCCTCGATGACGGCGCTCGTGGACCGACTGGGCAGGTTGGACCGGCTGGGCCGATCCGGCCGACTGACACCCGACGGCCGGAGCAGCGTTCCGGCGTGTCGGTGGCGGGTGGCAGGCTGGTCAGGTGGGTGACGTGCTGGACTTGTTCTCCGAGGCTACGCAGGCGTGGTTCCGGAGCAGCTTCCTCGCGCCCACGAGCGCTCAGGCCGGGGCCTGGGAGGCGATCTCGTCCAGGCGCCACTGCCTCGTCGTCGCTCCGACCGGCTCCGGCAAGACGCTCTCGGCGTTCCTGTGGGCGATCGACCGGATGGCGTCCGAGCCGGTGCCTGACGACCGGATGGCGCGTTGCCGGGTCCTCTACATCTCGCCGATGAAGGCGCTGGGCGTGGATGTCGAACGTAACCTGCGGGGGCCGCTCGTCGGCATCGGCCACGCCGCGACCCGGCTCGGGCTGCCGGTCCCCGACATCGAGGTCTCGGTCCGATCGGGTGACACTCCCGCGAACGAGCGGCGGGCCTTCGCGCGGTCGCCGAGCGACATCCTCATCACGACGCCCGAGTCGCTGTTCCTCATGCTCACCTCGTCGGTCCGTGAGGCGTTGCGGGGCATCGAGACGGTCATCGTCGACGAGGTCCACGCGGTCGCGGGGACCAAGCGCGGTGCCCATCTGGCGTTGTCACTGGAGCGGCTGGACGGCCTGCTGAGCAAGCCTGCCCAGCGGGTGGGCCTGTCCGCCACGGTCCGGCCTGTCGAGGAGGTCGCCCGCTTCCTCGCCGGTGGACGGCCGGTCGAGATCGTCCAGCCCGAGTCGAGCAAGCAGTGGGACCTGCGCGTCGTCGTGCCCGTCCCCGACCTGGCCGAGCTCGGCTCGTCGGTGGCGGAGATCGAGCCGGGGATGCCCGACCTGTCCGGGCCGGCCACCGGCGCGCTGCCCCGAGCGAGCATCTGGCCGCACGTCGAGGAGCGCATCGTCGATCTCGTCGCCGAGCACCGCTCCACACTCGTGTTCGCCAACTCGCGCCGCCTCGCGGAGCGGCTCACCGCCCGGCTCAACGAGATCTGGGAGGAACGCCAGTATGACGCTGACCCAACGGGTGCGGGTGGTGAACGGGCCGCGTCGGGGATCGGGGATGGCTCAGACAATGCGGGCGGTTCGGAGGAAGCGGCCGGCTCAGGCGATGCGGGCGAGCCCGGTGAGGCGCCGGACGGGGTCCGCAATGCCCGGGTGGTCCTCCCCGGGCTCGGACCCCTCGAGAGCCGGCGCACCGCATCGATGAAGCCGCCCGCCCAGGTCATGGCGCAGTCGGGCGCCAGCCGGGGCGCACCGGGCGTGCTCGCCCGGGCCCACCACGGGTCGGTCAGCAAGGAGCAGCGCGCGGCGATCGAGGAGGACCTCAAGGCCGGGCGGCTGCCCGCCGTCGTAGCGACCAGCAGCCTCGAGCTCGGCATCGACATGGGTGCAGTCGACCTCGTCATCCAGGTCGAGAGCCCGCCGTCCGTCGCGAGCGGGCTGCAGCGGGTCGGTCGGGCGGGGCACCAGGTCGGCGCGGTGAGCCGAGGTGTGCTCTTCCCGAAGTTCCGGGGCGACCTCGTCCAGACGGCCGTCGTCGTCGAGCGGATGCGCGCCGGCGGCATCGAGGCGCTCCACGTACCCGCCAACCCGCTCGACGTCCTCGCCCAGCAGGTCGTCGCGATGTGCGCCCTCGACGACTGGAGCCTCGACGCGATCGAGACGATTGTCCGGCAAACCGCGAGCTTCGCCGGGCTGCCGCGCTCGGTCCTCGAGGCGACCCTCGACATGCTGGCCGGCAAGTACCCCAGCGACGAGTTCGCCGAGCTGCGACCGCGGATCGTGTGGGACCGGGTCACCGACACGATCACGGGCCGGCGCGGGGCGCAGCGGCTCGCCGTGACGAGCGGCGGCACGATCCCAGATCGTGGCCTGTATGCCGTCTTCCTCGCCTCGGGGCAGGGCCCGGGGCGCCGGGTCGGCGAGCTCGACGAGGAGATGGTCTACGAGTCGCGCGTCGGTGACGTCTTCACCCTCGGCACGTCCAGCTGGCGCATCGAGGACATCACCCACGACCGTGTTCTCGTCACTCCGGCACCCGGCAAGCCGGGCAGGCTGCCGTTCTGGAAGGGCGACGCCGCGGGCCGGCCCGCCGAGCTCGGTCGGGCGGTGGGCGCGTTCGTGCGCGAGGTCGTCGGGCTCGGCGACGAGGCAGCACGCGGGCGCATCGAGGCCGCGGGCCTCGACGACTGGGCCGCCGACAACCTGCTCGCCTACGTCGACGAGCAGCGCGAGGCGACCCGGCACGTCCCCGACGACCGGACCATCGTCGTCGAGCGGTTCCGCGACGAGATCGGAGACTGGCGGGTCGCGGTGCTCTCACCGTTCGGCAGCCAGGTGCACGCGCCGTGGGCGCTGTGCGTCGCGGCCCGGATGCGGGAACGGTTCGGCGTCGACGTGCAGGCCATGCACGGCGACGACGGCATCGTCTTCCGGCTGCCCGACCTCGAGCTCGACGATGACGGGCCCGGTGGTGGCGGCGGCGCCGATGGCGCCGATGGCACGTCCGGTGGCGCCTCCCGTGGCGCCCCCGACGGTGCTCAGGGTGTCCGGTCGAGCGGTGCCATCGGGCGGCAGCTCGTCGAGCTCGTCACCCTTGACCCCGAGGAGGTCCAGGAGCTCGTCACCGCGGAGATCGGCGGATCGGCCCTGTTCGCAGCGCGGTTCCGGGAGTGCGCGGCCCGGGCGCTGCTGCTGCCGCGCCGTCGGCCCGACCGCCGCCAGCCGCTCTGGCAGCAGCGCCAGCGCGCAGCCCAGCTGCTCCAGGTCGCGAGCCAGTACCCGAGCTTCCCGATCGTCCTCGAGACCGTCCGCGAGTGCCTCCAGGACGTCTTCGACGTGCCGAGCCTCGTCGGGCTCATGGGCGACATCCGCTCCCGCGCCGTCACCGTCGTCGACGTCGAGTCGGCCGAGCCGAGCCCCTTCGCCAAGTCGCTCGTCTTCGGGTATGTCGCCCAGTACCTCTACGAGGGCGACTCACCGCTGGCCGAGCGGCGCGCCGCAGCGCTGGCCCTCGACCCGTCCCTGCTGTCCGAGCTGCTCGGCCAGGGCGAGGCGCTCGCGCTGCGCGACCTGCTCGACCCGCAGGAGGTGGCCCGCACCGAGGCGGAGCTGCAGCGCCTCACGCCGGAGCGGGCCGCCCGTGACGGCGAGGACCTCGCCGACCTGCTCCGAGTGCTCGGCCCACTGTCCATGACCGACATCCTCGCGCGGGTGGTCGAAGGCTTCGACCCGCAGGCCGTCGAGACCGCGCTGCGCGCCCTGGAGGAGACCCGCCGCGTCATCGTCGTCCGGGTGGCGGGCGAGGACCGGTGGGCTGCGATCGAGGACGCCGGACGGTTGCGCGACGCGCTCGGCACGGCGCTGCCCGTCGGCATCCCGCACGCGTTCCTCGAGCCCGTGCCAGACCCGCTCGGCGACCTCGTGGCCCGCTTCGCCCGCACCCACGAGCCTTTCACACCAATGACGGCCGCGCGGTGGTGGGGAGTCGGGCCCGCAGTGGTCCACGACGCCCTGCGACGGCTGGTCTCTGCGGGCCGGGTCGTCGAGGGCGAGCTGCTCCCGGTCGAGAACGGCGGCGGACGCGGCCCGGAGTTCTGCGACGCGGAGGTGCTGCGGCTGCTGCGGCGCCGCTCCCTCGCCGCCCTCCGGCACGAGGTCGAGCCGGTCACGCAACGCGACCTCGCCCGGTTCCTGCCCCAGTGGCAGGGCGTCGGTGGCGGGTTGCGCGGTCGCGAGGGTCTGCTCCGCGCCGTCGAACAGCTCACCGGAGCCGTGCTGCCCGCCAGCGCCCTCGAGACCTTGGTGCTGCCAGCCCGGGCGGCCGATTACCGCCCGGGTCTGCTCGATGAGCTGACCAGCGCGGGCGAGGTGACCTGGCGCGGGCACGGCTCACTTCCGGGCGATGACGGCTGGGTCAGCCTGCACCTGACCGAGACGGCCCACCTGACCCTGCCGCCACCCGACGACCGCGCGCTGACCGGCACCGAGCAGGCCGTGCTCGCCGAGCTGTCCGGCGGGGGAGCGTGGTTCTTCCGTGCACTGGCCGACCGTCTCGACCTCGACGACGCCGAGCTGCTCGACGCGCTCTGGTCACTCGTCTGGTCCGGCCACCTCACCGGTGACACGATCGCGCCACTGCGGGCGCTCCTGACCGGTGGGCGCACCGCGCACAAGCGCGCCTCCGCCGGCCCCCGCACCACACGGTATGCCGCTCAGCGCCGGTCGCTCGGCCGCTTCGGCTCCCTGCGGGCGGGCCTGAGCGGAGCCGGTGGGTCGAGTGCGGTGACTCGTCGTGGCGCTCCCGAGGGACGTCTCGTCGGCGCCGCCGACATCGCGGCCGCGGAGCAGAATGCGCGCGCGGCGAGTCGCCGTGCCGACCGGGCCGCTACAGGGTCCATCCCGGCGACGGGCGTGGGCCGATGGTCAGCGCTTCCTGCGGCCGAGACCGATCCCACCCTGCGCGCAGTGACCAGTGCCGAGCTGCTCCTCGACCGCTACGGGGTGCTGACGCGAGGCTCGGTAACGGCCGAGGACGTGCCCGGCGGGTTCGCCGCCATCTATCGGGTGCTGGCGGCAGCCGAGGAGGCCGGCACGGTGCGGCGAGGCTACTTCGTCGAGTCCCTGGGCGCGTCCCAGTTCGCGGCACCGGGTGCCGTCGACCGGCTCCGATCCCTGGTACGGCTGCCGGACGACTCGCGGCAGTCCCGCGCACCGGCGTTCGGCAGCGCGGCTGACCCGGGCGACCTGGGGACGGTGCCTCCCACAGGGAGCGAGGTGGGCGGCATACCAAAGCACTCTCCTGCGCTCGTGCTGGCTGCGCACGACCCCGTGAACCCTTACGGCGCGGCACTTCCCTGGCCCGAGCGTCCGGTCGCCGACGCAGCCGACGAGGGGGGCGGCGACGAGGGTGGCAGGCGCAAAGGCCACCAGCCCGCACGCAAGGCCGGGGCACTCGTCGTGCTCGTCGACGGCGCGCTCGTGCTGTACGTCGAGCGTGGCGGGCGCACGATGCTGTGCTGGTCGGACGACCCGAGTGAGCTGCAGGCGGCGACGGATGCGCTCGCGCTCTCGGTGCGGGAGGGGGCACTCGGGCGGCTCACCGTCGAGAAGGCTGATGGCGCCTCGGTCCTGCGCTCGGATCATCCTCTCGTGCAGGCGCTTTCGCAGGCTGGCTTCCACATGACGCCGCGCGGGCTGCGTCTGCGTCGGTGACCGTGCAGCTCTACGCGTGTGCAGCTCTGCACGCGTGCATCCGCGATGCCTGGTTGTAGCGGGTGATGCGTGGCGTGCCTGCGGGCCGATGTCCCAGAGCACGATCCCGATCCGACCCCCGGCCTGCGGTCCAGCCCGAGGATCAGCGCGAGCGCCACCTCGATCTGTTCCGTGCTCGCCTGGTCGATGCTTCCGATCCGGCGCACGAACCGCGAGCAGCTGACGGCGCGGATCGCCCTGCAGACGGCCCGGCTCGGCTGATCGCCACCGGCGCCAGTCGCTATGTCGACTCGGAGCGGCGACGGGGCCAACGAGCTTGACAGGGGAACGACGACGATCAGTTCTTCCGGGACGCCGCTGCTCAGCTCGTCGGCGGAGACCACGACGGCATGACGTGTATTGCCCGGCTCGCCAGTGCGTCCCGCACCGAGTGCGACGAGCCAGACCTCTCGACGAGCAGGGGCGTCAGCCAACACCATTCGGCGATCTCGGACAGCAGGGCGGCCAGCGATACCCCACGCTCGCTTCCCGTATGCCGCCGAGCATGGCCCTGCGCTCGACTGTCCGGCGCGTGGCGGGGGCGTCGCCTCAGTGCATTCTGGGAACATCGGAGGCGCGGGAGGCACGCGCCCGCGACGGGGGAAGGAGGGACGGTGCCCGAGGGAGACACCGTGTGGCGGACCGCGCAGCGGCTCGACACGGCGCTGGCCGGGCGGCCGATCGTCGCGTCCGACCTGCGCTGGCCCGACCTGGCGACGGCGGACCTGCGCGACCGCGACACCCTCGAGGTCGTGAGCCGAGGCAAGCACCTGCTGCACCGCATCGAGGGTGGGCTGACGCTCCACTCGCATCTGCGCATGGAGGGTCGGTGGCGGATCGAGGCCACCGCGACCCTCAAGCCGGGATGGCGCCACCTGCCTGACCTGCGAGCGCTCGTCGCAACGTCGGCCTGGACCGCGCTCGGTCTGCGACTCGGCGAGCTCGACCTCGTGCCGACGGTGCGCGAGTCGGGCCTCGTCGGGCACCTCGGTCCCGATCTGCTCGACCCGGGCTGGGACGAGGCGAGCACGGCGCGGTGCGTCGCCAACCTGCGTGCCCGTCCGGTCACCCTTGCGGAGGCGCTCCTCGACCAGCGCAACCTCGCCGGGCTCGGCACGATCTGGATGGCCGAGACGCTCTTCGCCGAGCGAGTCAACCCCTGGGCAGAGGCTTCCGGGCTCGCTGAGGACATCCTCGTCCGGGTCGTCCTGCGGGCGCACGCCCTGCTCGACCAGTCACGTCGTCACGATGTGCCGTCCTCGACCGGGTTCCGGCGTCGGGGCGAGTCGCTGTACGTGCACGGGCGCAGTGGACGGCCCTGCCGACGATGCGGCGTCCCGGTCCGGATGGCCCCGCTCGGTGCCGGCCTGCACGACCGGGCCGTCTTCTACTGCCCAGCGTGCCAGGGCGGGCTCGGCCCGACCGACGACGACCGCCCCCAGTCGCCGCTCGGCGCCCGCGACCGATAGGCCGGCGGCTGCGCGCGACCGGGCGCTACCAGCGGACGCCCTGGTCCGTCAGAGTCATCTCGAGGTCGAGCCGGCGAGCGTTCGACAGTGGTCCGCGGGAACACGGGGTGGGCAGGTCGAGACGACGGCAGCACTCCAAGAGCACGTCGTCATACGCCAGGAGGCTGGCCTCCACCCGCAGATGCGCGCCGGGCTGGCGTGTTCCGTGGGCTGCCTGCACCAGGGCGGCGAGGCGGGACAGCTCGAGGCTGAGCAGGTGCACGTCCGCACCGCGGACGTCGACATGGGAGCGACGCCGCGTTGCACGCGTGCGGACGCCGTGCCCCCGCGCCCTACCCGGCCAGGGAGGCCGGCCGGCGACCCACACCGGCACGCGGGCGAACAGCTCGAAGGCCACGACGAGCACCAGAATGCTGACGATGTAGCCCACCATGTCCGCTCACCTCGCCACCAGTCTGGCAGGCCCCGCCGGCTGTGGGAAGGTCACCAACGGTGGGTGAGCACGGGCCAGGCGTACGCTCGGTGGACGCATCTTCTTGGACCAAGGAGGACGACCATGTCATCACGGCTCAACCCCTACATCAGCTTCGGCGACAACGCACGAGAGGCGATGGAGTTCTACCAGGGCGTCTTCGGGGGAGACCTGACGATCTCGACCTTCGGCGAGTTCGGCGACAAGGACGCGCCCGGCGCCGACGGCGTCATGCACGCATTCCTCGAGACGCCGAGCGGCTTCGCCCTGATGGCGTCCGACACGCCGCCTGGGATGTCCCGCACCGTGGGCGACACCATCATGATCAGCCTGAGCGGCGACGACGGCGACGAGCTGCGCGGCTACTGGCAGAAGCTGTCCGAGGGCGGCACGATCTCGATGCCCCTGGAGAAGCAGATGTGGGGCGACGAGTACGGCGCGCTGCAGGACCGCTTCGGCGTCAGCTGGATGGTCGACATCGTGGCTCAGCAGCAGGGCTGAGCAGCAGGGCAGAGCAGCCCAGCCTTGACCGGGTCAGCTGCCCGTCCGGCGCCCCGAGGCGATGACGAGGCTCGCGATCGCGGCGAGGAGCGCCCACATGAGAACGAACACGTCGACGTCCGAGCCGTGCGGGTCGTGCAGCGCGGCGAAGACGGCACCCGACAGCGAGATGCCGAGCACCGCCCCGAGCACGTCCGAGAGGTTGAGCGACGAGCTGGCCCGCCCGTGCTCCTCGGTGGGGCTCAGGGCGAGTGTCAGCACGGACGTCGACGACGTCGCGAGCCCCATCGCGAGGCCCATCAGCACCGAGCCGACCGCGAGTACCAGCCAGTGCAGGTCGGACGCCGCCACGATCGCGAGCAGGGCGATCCCGGCGGCCAGGCAGGCGCCACCGACCGTCACGAGCTGCGGCTTGGCCTCGGCGAACGCCTCGTTGCCCTGTACCCAGGAGCCGAGCGACCAACCGAGCGCCCCGACCGTGAGCACCGCCCCGGCAAGGGTTGGGGTCAGGCCGCGCTCGGCCACGAGCATGAGCGGAACGAACGCCACCGCCCCGTTGAACGTCGCGCTGAGCAGCAGCCGGCTGAGCATCGTCGAGGGAAGCCCTCGTCGCATCCGCAGGGTCCCGCGTGGCGAGAGTCGCGGGTAGACGATCGCCACCCCGACGAGTCCGACGAGCGTGGCGATCAGCATCGCCGGGCTGAACGGGACGAGCCGCTCGGCGCCGACCTGCAGCAGCCCTGCGGCCAGGGCGATGGCCAGGCCGAGCCAGGCGACCCGGCGCTCGGCCGCGAGGTCTGCCGGCGCCGGCGACTCCTGGGGGAGCGCCCCGTCGAGGGCGGTGCGCTGCTGCAGCACGATGACGAAGGTCGCCGTGATCGGGACGAGAACGACGAGGAAGACCCATCGCCACGAGAACGTCGTGGTGAGCCACCCGGCGATCGGCGGCCCGACGAGCGAGGGCAGCACCCACGCCGCCGAGGTCCAGCTGAAGACGCGTGGCCGCACCGACGCCGGATAGACCCGCCCCGCGACGACATACAGGGCGACGATGTTGAGCCCGGCCCCGAGGCCCGCCACCGCACGACCGGCGAGCAGCGCCCCGAACGACCCGGCGAGCCCCGCGACGACGCACCCGATCGCGAAGAGGAGCTGCCCCACGACGAGCACCTGGAAGGGTCCCCGCCGGTCGGACCACAGCCCGGACAGCACCGTCCCGAGCAGCTCGGCGGTCAGCATGATCGAGAAGGCGAGCCCGTACGACTTGACCGCGTCGAGGTCGGCCGCGACGACGGGCATCGCGGTCGAGATCGCCATCGCCTCGAAGGCGATGATCGTGATGAGGGCGAGGACCGCGATGGTGACCAGCCGGTACTGCGCGGACAGCGGGCCGGCGGCGCGCTCCATCCGCGCTGCCGCTCGGTCCTCGTCGCGGGTCGCCACCGACGCCACGCTACCGAGCACTGTCGTGCTCTTCGCGCCGCGGGCTGCTTCGCGACGTCGTGGCGCGATCGGCCGCGACCCCTTGACCACTCGGCCCGAGAGGAACACGCTTTTGTCTTGGGGTGAAGGAGGCCTGTCCGATGCCTGAGAAGCGAACGCCGTCCCGCCGCACCCGCAAGTCCAGTCCGAAGAAGACCGCGGACGAGGGCAACGGCGACTCCGGAGGTCAGGGCTCGTTCGGCGGCCCACCGGAGCTCGGACGCAATCCCGATGCCGACCCGGTGAGGATCCACCGCGAGTACGTGCAACGCCGCCTGGGCGGAGGGGCGCCGCCCACACCCGCGGCGTACGAGAATGCCTTGGAGCAGTGGCGCCAGATCCCCGGGGCCGTTCGCGGCCCAGCCGGTGAGGTGCACCCCGGACGAGGGCGCGAGGCCGCGGGCGGCGAAGAGGCGGACGAGGCCGAACCTGAGCAGGCCGAACGTGAGGTGACGCGGGAGCCCGAGACGTACGAGGGCCCGCTGCCCGCCACCGACCCCGGCGACAACAGCCCCTACGAGGATGGTGCGCGATGACCCTCCGCGGTGTGGTCTGGCAGCGGCGCGGCCCGAGCCCGATCAGCTCCGGCGGCCGGGAGGACAACGGGCTCGTCTCGGCGATCGCGATCAGTCCGAACGACTCGGACGTCATCTACCAGGGCACCGCAGGTGGGGGTGTCTGGCGCAGCATCGACGGTGGCGCCACCTGGACGCCGCAGTTCGACCGACAGGCAGCGCTCGGCATCGGTGAGCCAGGGGCACTCGCCATCGACCCCAACGACACCGACACGCTCTACATCGGCACCAGCCAGCGGGTGACCCCACAGCCTCAGGCCGGCCTGTTCAAGTCGACCGACGGCGGCAACAGCTGTGTCCGGCTCGGCTCGGGATATCCGGCGGGCAACGTCGGCAACGCGGCCCAGTTCGTCAACCAGTGGATCAACGTGATCGTCGTCGATCCGGGCGACTCGCAGACCGTCTACCTCGCCTCGACCAGCGGGGTCTTCCGATCCACCGACGGGGGGCTCAACTGGACGAGGGGAGTCGGCATCGGTGGCGACGCACGTTCCCTCGTCATCGACCTGTCCACCCCGCTCGCGGGCCGCATCCTGTATGCCGGCCAGGCCGGTCAGGGACTCTTCACCTCGAGCGACGGCGGCCAGAACTGGACGCAGATCCTCAGCGCGGCGACGCCGGCTGTCGCGGCGGCGCTCGGTGGCGGGTCGATGGGCAAGGTCATCGTCGCCATCGCCCCGCCGACTGCGCCGCCCAACCCGGCCGGCGTGCAAGTGCTGTACGCCTCGATGGCTGGCGGCGGTGGCGCCCCCGACCCGGTCGGGGTCTTCGTCAGCACCGACCAGGGAGGTACGTGGACCCAGCAGAGCGCCACGGGAATGCCGGGCAACACCCAAGGCAGCTACAGCTTCCACTTCGCCGTCGACCCGACCTCGCCCGGCGACGGCGTGAACGACATCCTCTACTTCGGGGTGGTCGGCCAGGCACGCTCCACGGACTCGGGGCAGACCTTCACCGCCCTCAACGGGCTGCACGCCGACACCCACGCCTGGGCGTTCGCGCCGGGCGCCGGCGGGTCCTCGACGGTCTACTGCGGCAACGACGGCGGCATCTTCGTCTCCACCGATGGCGTCAACTTCACCTCGCTCAACAGTGGCGGCCTGCAGACCGGGCTGTTCTACAACCTCGACAGCAAGCCCGATGCGGGAGCCTCCGTCATCGTCGGGGCCTTGCAGGACAACCAGGTCGAGACCACCAGCGGCGCGCCGGCGCCCGGCTGGTCGGCGACCAACGGCGGCGACGGCTGGGACGCCGTGTACGACGGCGGGATAGCGGGGCAGCTCTACTGCACCAGCGGGTTCTGGTTCCCCGCCCCGTGCACCCGGGTGTGGCGATCCACCGACGACGGCGTGACCTGGGGGGAGGTCACGCCGTGGGGGACGACGAGCGACGCCGGCTGCTACCTCGCCCCCATCGCCACCGACCCCAGCGTCGGCGGCACGGTGTACGTCAGCGGCAACCAGAACCTCTGGCAGAGCCAGGACGGCGCGGCCACGTGGCGGATCGTCGGTACCTTCGGGACGACGGTCAGTCCTGCGGTGGCGCCGTCGCGCAGCGCCAACGTGGTTGCCGCAGTCGGCAGCCAGGTCTTCGTCTCCACCAACGCGCTGGCCGCCACCGTAGGGCCGCCGGCAGGTGTGGTGTTCTCCGACATCACCCGTAACCTGCCGGCTCGCAACGTCCAACGGGTCGCCTTCGACCCGAACGACCCCACCGTCGTCTACGCGGTGCTCGGCGGGTTCAACGGTGCCGGCGCAGGTCAGCAGGGCCACGTCTTCCGGACGACCGTGGGTGGCACCGCGTGGGAGGACATCTCCCCACCGGTCGACATCCCGCACGGCGCGCTTGAGCTCGACGGCAGCGACACCCCCACCACGATCTACGTCGGCAACGACATCGGCGTGCTCCGCTCGGTGGACGGCGGGCTGACCTGGACCGTGCTGGACGACATCCACTTCCCGCGCGCACCGGTCACCGACCTGGTGCTCGCCCGCGATGCCAAGGTTCTTCGGGCGGCCACCTACGGGCGCGGTGTCTTCGAGTTCGCCACGGCCGACTGGCCGGTCATCGCCGTCAACCTGCAGACCGGCCTGGACTTCGGCACGGTCTGCCTCGGCGGCACCGCGGACCTGACGCTGCAGATCTTCAACGTCGGCGAAGGTGACCTGGTCATCGACAGCGTGCAGCGCCTGATGGGGTCATCGGCCATCACGGTCTCGGCCATGCCCGGCACGCCACTGGTGATCGGGCCAGGAGAAGAAGTGGACTTCACCGTCCACTAC
This sequence comes from Intrasporangium sp., assembly GCF_030452765.1. Lineage (GTDB taxonomy): Bacteria > Actinomycetota > Actinomycetes > Actinomycetales > Dermatophilaceae > Intrasporangium_A. The sequence goes on along the minus strand of NZ_JAKDLO010000034.1, from coordinate 16,186 downwards.
AGCCCAACCGTGGCAGGCGCCTCCGACGTGGCGACGATCCGGATCGAGAGCAACGACCCGGGCGCACCGGTAGTCGACCTCGCGGCTCGGGCGGTTGCCGGAACCGGGCTGCCGGTCCTTGTCGAACCGGACAGTGGGGCTTTCGGCGAGGTGTGCCTGGGCGACTTCGTCGATCGCGTCATCGTGCTCAACAACGCGGGGACCTGCCCGCTGCGGGTGTTCCGGATCGTGTCCTCGGCCGCGGAGTTCGTGGTTCCTGACGTGGCGTCATACCCGCTGCTGATCGCGCCCGGCGACTCCGCCGACCTGCCCGTCCGGTTCCAGCCGAGTGCCCGTGGCGCCTTCTCGGCGACACTGAGCGTGATCACCGACAGCGCCGAGCCAGACCCCACGATCCCGCTGACCGGAACCTGCCCGTCTCCGCGGCTCACGACGTTCCTGCCCGACAGCGGGCGCTTCGGGCCGGTCTGTGTCTGCGCGTTCCGTGAGGAACCGCTGACCATCGCCAACTCCGGTATTTGCCTTCTCATCGTTGACGGTATCTCGTCGACGTCGGTCGAGTTCGTCGTGCCCGACGTCGACACCTTCCCCCTGACCGTGGCACCCGGCACGGCTATCGAGGTGCCGATCCGGTTCGAACCGCGAAGCTACGGACCCAAGTCCGCCACGATCACCATCGACAGCGACGACCCGGGCGGCCATCGCTCGGTCGACGTGTCGGGCTACGCGCCCTCCGGCGTGCTGGCCCTGACCGGGTCGACCGACTTCGGGCTCGTCGACCTCGGCACGACCGCCCATCTCGAGCTCACTCTGGCCAACGTCGGCGAGTGCCCGCTGCACATCTGCCGGGTCGCCTTCCGCTCGCGTGGGCCGTGCGACTGCGGCTGCAGTTCCAGGTGCGGCTCAGGCTGCGGCTGCGGTTCCGGCTGCGGCTGCGGCTGCGGCTGCGGCTGCGGCTGCGGCTGCGGCTGCAGTTCCGGCTGCGACTGCGACTGCGGCTGCGGTTCCAGCTGCGGCTGCGGGTGTGGCTGTGGTGGTCACCACAACCACGACGAGCATCACGACACCGATCACGGCGAGCACGATCGCGATCAGGACAGGCACGTTGACGGACGGGAGAAGCCGCGACCGGGCGACCCGTGCTCGTTCTGCCACACCTGTGACCACCACTGCGGCACAACGCAGTGCTGCGCCCAGTTCCGGCTGGTCAACAACCCGTTCCCGGCCACGCTGGCGCCGGGATCGTCCCTGCCGGTCACCATCGCCTTCACGCCCACCTGTGAGTTCAACCCCTGCTGCGAGCTGGTCATCTGCACCGACGACCCGGAGCACGAGCGCACGGTGCTGCTGGTCAGAGGCCAGCTACGTCGCACGCTGGCAACCTCGCTCAAGTGCTGGGCGGGCCAGCAGATCCAGTCGATGATCAGGTGACGACCGCCGACGCGTCAACGGGAGGCTCGAGGGATCGGCAGCGACATCAACCTGCCGCTGCCGAGCCGCGGGCGGCGCGGAGCCGGACAAGCTGTTGCCGGGAGCGGTAGGCCAAGGCGCCGATGGCGAGGCTGAGTACTCCGGGGATGACGGCGAGCAGCCACTCCAGCTCGCCGCTCCCGGCATCGGGGTCGAGCTCGGTGACCTCCTCGATCCACGTCGGAACCAGCGCTGCCGCAACCGTCAGGATCACGCAGACCACGGCGAGAGCCACCTGCCACCGATAGCGCCGCACCAGCCGAGCCTCATCGTCCGCTGTCGTCATCGCCGAGCCTCCAGACTCTGGGCCATCAGACCAATGATAGGGATGCCCGGGCTGCCCGTCACGTGTCCGCCGGCGCATCAACCCACCGACCGGCGCATCAACCCACCGACCGGCGCATCAACCCACCGACCGGCGCATCAACCCACCGGCCTGAGCATCGACCCGCCGACCTGCAGCACGAGCCGGCGCACGGTCTCGGGTGCGACGACGGGCCAGGCTACGCCGTCGCCATGCTCGGGGGGATCCGCCGGATGTCCGGTGCAGCCTGCCGTTCGGCGTTGGCCTCCGAGTCCTCCAGCTCCTCCTGTGACTCGCGCTCCGCGGCCACCCGGGCGACGTATGCCGCGACCTCGCTCTCGAGCCGCGCCTCATCCCAGCCCAGGATGGGCGCGACGAGCTGCGCCGACGCTCGGGCCGAGTCGACGCCCCGGCTCGGCGACTCGATCGAGATCCTGGTCCGCCGGGTCAGCAGGTCGTCCAGGTGCAGCGCTCCCTCGTGCGTCGCGCCGTACGCGATCTCGGCGCGCAGGTACTCCTCGGCACCGGGCAGCGGCTGCAGCAGCGCCGGGTCGCTGTCAGCCAACCGCAGCACCTGGTCGACGAGTGTACCGTAGCGCTCGACGAGGTGGGTGACGCGCCACACCGGCAGCTGCTCCCGCTCGGCGATGCGCTCGAGACGGTTGAGCAGCGCCGGGTACCCCTCGGCCCCGAGCAGCGGGATCTCGTCGGTGACGCTGTCGGGCAGGTCCGCGCCGAGGTCCTCACGCGCGGCGTCGACGGCGTCGGCGGCCATCACCCGGTAGGTCGTGTACTTCCCGCCCGCGACCGAGACGAGCCCCGGCTGGGAGCGCGCCACGGCGTGCTCACGGGACAGCTCGGTCGTGTCCTCGTCCTGCCCGGCGAGCAGCGGCCGCAGCCCCGCGTAGACGCCCTCGATGTCGTCGTGGGTGATCGGTTCGCGCAGGACGGCGCCGAGCCGGCCGAGCAGGTAGTCGATGTCGGCGCGCGTCGCCGCCGGGTGCGCGAGGTCGAGGCGCCACTCCGTGTCCGTGGTGCCGATGATCCAGTGCGTCCCCCACGGGATGACGAACAGCACGGACTTCTCGGTGCGCAGGATGAGCCCGGTCTTCGAGTCGATCCTGTCCCGTGGCACGACGATGTGGATGCCCTTGCTGGCCCGCACCGAGAAGCGTCCCCGACTCCCCGCCAGCCGCTGCACGCGGTCGGTCCACACGCCCGTGCAGTTGATGACGACGGACGCGGTGACCTCGACGTGATCACCGGTCTCGACGTCCTCGACGACGGCCCCGGTGACGCGCTCCCCGGCGTGGGCCAGTGCGACGACACGTGCCGAGCTGAGGACCGTGGCGCCGTACGCCGCGGCGGTCCGGGCCGTCGTCAGCGTGTGCCGGGCGTCGTCCGCCTGCGCGTCGTAGTAGAGCAGCCCGCCGGTGAGCGCCTCCTTGCGCAGGGCCGGGGCGAGCCGCAGCGCACCGGTCCGGGTCAGCTGCCGGTGCCGCGGCGTCGAGCGGGCGCCGCCGATTGTGTCGTAGAGCGTGAGCCCCGCTGTCACGTAAGGACGTTCCCACCCGCGCCCGGTCAGAGGGTAGAGGAACGGGATGGGCCGCACGAGGTGCGGGGCGATCCGGGTCAGCATGAGCTCACGCTCACGCAGCGCCTCGCGGACGAGGTCGAAGTTCATCTGCTCGAGGTAGCGCAGCCCGCCGTGGAAGAGCTTCGAGGAGCGCGAGGAGGTGCCCGAGGCGAAGTCCCGCTGCTCGACGAGCGCCACCGAGAGCCCTCGGGTCGCAGCGTCCAGCGCGGTGCCGGCGCCGGTCACACCACCACCTACGACGAGCACGTCGAAGGTCTGCGACCCGAGCCGGTCCCACGCGGCGACACGCTGTCCGGGGCTGAGCGCGACGGGACGGGTCATACCGTCAGCCTATGCACCAGCCCGTGTGCCGCTCATCCGGCACCGTGGGCACGCGGAGCCGGCGAGCCCGGCCGGCGAGCCCGGCCGGCGAGCAGGTCATGGCTTCGTGTCGCGGGACAGCCGCAGGTCGGCCAGCGCCTCGGCCGAGGCGGAACGGCCCTGGATGGCCGTGAGGAAGTCGTCGCGCTCGAGACTGTACGTCGTGAGCGGCTCCGCAGCGGTGACGGTTGCGGTCCGAGCGCTCTGGCGCAGCAGCGCGATCTCGCCGAACCCGTCACCCGGCCCGAGCGGAGGGCGCGGCGAGCCGTGGACGTCGACCGTTGCGCTACCGCTCGCCACGATGTGGAAGGAGTCGCCTTCGGCTCCCTCGCGGATCACGACCGTGCCGGTGGCGTAGTCGTTGCGTTCCAGGCGCCCGGCCAGATGCTCGACGAGGACGACGGGCAGCACCTCGAAGACCTCGACGTCGGCGAGGAAGTCGGCATGTCCTGCGCTCTCGGTGGCCGCACCGTCGATGCGGTGGAACGTGAGGGCGTAGGCGAGCGCCAGCACGACGACGATCACGCCGATGGCTAGGGTGGCGCCGCGTTGGCCGACGGCCTGTGCCAGACCGGGCGCGGCCAGCGACCCGAGGGCCATCGACGTGAAGGCGATGATCTCGATCGCCGACAGCGCCCGAGCCACTGCCCCGTGGGGTGCCCGCCGGGCGATGAAGGTGAACATGCTGGCATCCTCGACCGCGTTGCCGAAGCCGACGACGAGCATGCCCAGGCCCGCGGTCCACGGGCTCGAGCTGGTGACTGCCACGACCACGAGCCCGACCCCCCAGAGCATCACACCGAGCACGAAGCCGCGCGCGAGCCGCGTCACGCGCAAGGCCCGTGACCCGACGAGCGCCCCGACCAGCCCGCCGACTCCCATCGCCGCCCAGAGCCACCCCACCGTGTCGTTGCCCAGCCGGAACGTCTCGAGCACGAGCAGGACGAGCAGGACCTGGAGCGCGCCACGCGCGAAGGTCTGCGCGGCAGAGAGTACCGAGGCGCCGCCCCCGGGGACGGCGCGCCAGAGCGCGACGAGCCCAGCGGCATACGACTCCCGGCGGCTCACGGGATCGCGTCGGGCGGGTGCCGCCTGGGCGACCGACAGACCCAGGAGCGGGAGGGGCGCGAAGACGGCGCACAGGGCGCAGGCCACCACGGCGTCGGCCGGAGACGTGACCAGCAGGACGACCCCCGCCAGGGCCGGGCCGACCAGCGAGGCGATGCTCTCTGTCCCTGCGGCGCCGATGTTCGCCCGGGCCAGCTCACGAGGCGTGTGGACGATCCAGGGCAGGAGCGCGGCCTGCAGGGGCCGGTAGGTGCTGAGCAGAGCCACGGCGAGCGACCCGGTGGCGACACTGACGACCGCCGGCCAGCGGGCGAGCGCGGAGACGGCACTGAGGACCATGGCGGCCGACCCCAGGGCCACGACCCAGCGGAGCACGCGGGTCAGGGGCAGCCGGTCGGCGAGCATCCCGACACGCGAGTTCGCGAGGATGCCGAGTACGGAGATCAATACCGAGCACGCCACGAGCAGGGTCGGTCCGCCGCGGTCGAAAGCCAGCACGAACAGGACGATCGGGGCCAGGTGGGCTGCGGTCGTCGCGACCGCCCAGCCCGCCTGGACCCTCCGGACCGCGGAGATGAGCGCGCTGGTGGCCACGTCCCCGATTGTGCCGGGTGCGCGCAGGCAGCGCATCCGATCGGTCGGGCCGACGGGTCGCGATAGCGGATGTTGCTGTCGCCGACGATGAGGTGGCCGGCGATGCGGTGGCGGACGATACGGTCGGCCGATGGACTACGTCGTCGCGATCGACCAGGGCACCACGAGCACCCGCGCGATGGTCTTCGACCGAGCCGGCGACGTCGTCGCGGTCGACCAGCGCGAGCACCGGCAGATCTTCCCTCGGGCCGGCTGGGTCGAGCACGACCCGCTCGAGATCTGGCAGAACACCCGGGCGGTCCTCGGCGGTGCGCTCGGCAAGGCCAACCTCAACGCCGGTCAGGTGGCTGCGGTCGGCATCACCAACCAGCGCGAGACCGCCGTCGTCTGGGAGCGCGCGACTGGAGCGCCGGTGCACGACGCCATCGTCTGGCAGGACACCCGGACCCAGGCGATCTGTGACGAGCTGGCGGGTGACCAGGGGCCGCAGCGGTTCGCGGCGACGACCGGACTGCCGCTCGCGACATACTTCGCCGGGCCCAAGATCCGGTGGATCCTCGAGCACGTCGACGGGGCGCGGCAACGCGCCGAGGCGGGCGACCTGCTCGCCGGCACGATCGACACCTGGCTGCTGTGGAACCTCACCGGTGGCGCATCCGAGGGCGGCATCCACGTCACGGACGTCACGAACGCGTCGCGCACCCTCCTGATGGACCTGCGCACCCTCGACTGGGACGAGGCGATCACCGCCGAGGTGGGGGTGCCGCTCGCGATGCTGCCCGAGATCCGTTCCTCCTGCGAGGTCTACGCCACCATCACGCCGGGCATCCTCGCCGGGGTCCCGGTCGCCGGGATCCTCGGCGACCAGCAGGCCGCGACCTTCGGCCAGGCCTGTCTCGAGCCGGGCACGGCGAAGAACACCTACGGCACCGGAAACTTCATGCTGCTCAACACCGGCGAACAGATCGTCCGGTCGCAGCACGGGCTGCTGACGACGGTCTGCTACCGGCTCGGTGACGCCGCTCCCGTCTACGCGCTGGAGGGGTCGATCGCCGTCACCGGCTCGCTCGTGCAGTGGTTGCGCGACAACCTCGGCATCATCGAGACCGCGGCGCAGGTCGAGACGCTCGCCGCGACGGTGCAGGACAACGGCGGCGCCTACTTCGTGCCGGCCTTCTCCGGCCTCTTCGCGCCGCACTGGCGGCCCGATGCGCGGGGCGCGCTCGTCGGACTGACCCGGTTCGTCAACAAGGGACACATCGCCCGAGCAGCCTTGGAGGCCACGGCGTTCCAGACCCGCGAAGTGCTCGACGCGATGAACCTCGACGCCGCAGCCTCCGGGTCCGGTGCACCTTTGGCTGAGCTCAAGGTGGACGGTGGCATGGTCGCCAACGACACGCTCATGCAGTTCCAGGCCGACCTGCTCGGCGTCGACGTGGTGCGCCCGAAGGTCGCCGAGACGACCGCGCTCGGGGCGGCGTATGCCGCTGGGCTGGCTGTCGGGTACTGGTCGGGTCCCAGCGAGGTGGCCGCCAACTGGGGCGAGGGCGGGCGCTGGTCGCCGAGGATGGATGCCGCAGAGCGTGACCGGCTCTACCGGCAGTGGTGCAAGGCGGTGACGAGGACGTTCGACTGGGTCGACGCCGACACGCGCTGAGGGGGCGACCTTGTTCCGGGCGGTTCAGTCACCGACACTGCTGATGGAGCCAGTCGAGCGCCATGCGCTCCGGGGCATCCGTGCGCACCGTAGGCGGAACGCCCTTCGGGTAGGTGTGGCCGGCGACGTCGACGAGACGGTGCGTGGGCAGCACGAGCCGCGCGCCGTCGGACAGCGGGAAGGACTCCAGGAGGGGCTGGCCGCTGGTGTCCTCCCCGAAGGTCCGCACCCGGTGTTGGTCCTCCTGCTTGAAAGCGAGCGCAAGGGCCTCGCCCGCGCCGGCGGTGCGGGCCGACTGGAGCACGGCAACCGGCCGCTCGTTCCTCGTGCCGGAACGGCCGGAGGTCGCCAGTGGCCGCCCGTCGACGAACACCGATCCCATCGCCACCGAGACCCGGTACTCCCTGTCGTTGCGGTCCCTGAAGCCGAAGACCCAGCCCGGCCGGAGCAGGGGTTCGAGTCCGGCGATCGCGCCCCAGTCGGTCTGCGACGCGGTGTCCCGCAGGTCGACCAGCCAGCCGCACGTCGTCCGGTTGCGGGCCATCCCCACCCGGTCTGCAACGGCCGCGGCCCGGGCGGATGCGTCATTCGTGCGCATCTCACCGATGGCCGGCACCGTGACCCGGCCGACTCCGCCTGAGGTCCGGACGTCGACCGGTTCGGCGACCTCTGGGGCGTGGGCGTCTTCGGGAGGTATGAGCATCCCAGCGGGACCGGCCGCCTGCGCCAGGGCAGTGCCGAGCGCAGGGTACGTCTGCGCCGGGCTGCGGGCGGTGTGCACCGCCGCCATGGTCTTCCGGACGACGCCGGGCCACGTTGCCTCGTCGACCAGCAGGGCCCGCTCCTGCATGAGCTGGAGTGCTGCTTGTGCGTACTCCTCGGCGGGGGAGAGGCGAGTCGGGGCGGCTGCGCCCTCGGGCCCGGGTCGTGACGGGCTCAGCACGACCATCGCGACGGCGAAAGCCGCCACGAGGGCGGCGGCGGAGAGCGCCCGGCGCCCCCAGCGTCCGTCGGTCGTCACCCTTCCGAGGGTAGGCGGCGCCGCCCGGGCATGTCAGGGTGACGGCGGGCGCACTTCGGACCCGAAGGCCGCCCTCAGCCCAGCGAGGCGACCGCGGCGGCGTAGTCGGGCTCGGTCGTGATCTCCGGCACGAGCTGGCTGTGCAGCACCGTTCCGTCCGTGTCGATGACGACGACCGAGCGGGCGAGCAGGCCTTTCATGCCGGTCGCGGTCAGGGTCACGCCGTAGTCCTCACCGAACGTCGAGCGGAACGCGGACGCGGGCGTGACGTTCTCGATCCCCTCGGCACCGCAGAAGCGCTTGAGCGCGAAGGGCAGGTCCTCGGAGGCGCAGATGACCTCGACGCCCTCGAGCCCGGCCGCGATCTCGTTGAACCGGCGCACGCTCGCCGCGCAGATGCCGGTGTCGACACTGGGGAAGATGTTGAGGACGACCCGCTTGCCCTCGGGACGGGTCACGTCCTTCAGGTCGGTCGTCGCGAGGGTGAACTCGGGGGCGACGTCGCCCACGGTCGGCAGGTCGCCGATGGTCTCGACGGGGGTGCCTCGAAGCGCAGTAGTTGCCATGGGGGTCTTCCTAGCAAACCCCGGGCGCCGGTGACGTGGGCATCCACTGGGCGGTACGGCCCGACATCCTGGCGGCACCATCCACGGGGTACCGTCACGTCATGGCCAGCGGCGGCGCGACGTGCCTCCCGACCGGCTGCTTCTGCGAGGCAGTCCACTCCACGGGCCTCGCACAGCCGGTCAACGCGTGGTCATCGCTCGCCTTCGTCGCGGCCGGTGTCGTGGTGTTCCTGCCGACCGGCAAACCGGCCCACCGCGAGCGAGTGCTGCGGATGCTGCTGGGTGCCACCCTCGTCGCTGTCGGTGGGGCGAGCTTCGCCTTCCACGCGACGCTGACGCGGGTCACCGAGTTCCTCGACACGTGGACGATGGCGGGGCTCGCGATCGTCATCCTCGGCGGGGCGGTGGCCCGCCGCGGGTTCGCCCGCCCCCGCCTCGCCGTGCTGCTCGGTCTGGCGCTGCAAGCGATCCTGCTGCGCGTCCTGTGGACCTGGCCGGCGACCCGGCGCGTCGTCTTCGGAGTCATCCTCGCCGTCGCTGTCGCCCTCGAGCTGTCCCGGACCCGCATCCCGGTCGCCGCCTTCCAGCCACAGCGGTGGCTGTGGCTTGCGCTGGGTCTGCTCACGGCGGCATACGCCATCTGGCTGCTCGACGTGATGGGGACGTGGTGCGACCCGACGAGCCTGCTGCAAGGACACGCCGTCTGGCACGTCGTCGGCGCCGGGGCGGCGGTGTGCCTGGCCCGGCACTACGACGTGACGAGTCGTGCGTAGGGTCGGGGCATGACGGGAGCAGCGCTCACCCCGGAGCAACAGGAGCAGGTCGTCGCGCTCGCTATGGACCTCGCGCGGGAGGGGCGGACGGCAGAGCTGGTCGACTTCGTCGAGCACGGCCTGCCCGTCGACGTCACCGACCGCGAGGGCAACACCCTCCTGATGCTCGCTGCCTACCGCGGACGGGCCGAGACGGCCCAGGCGCTCATCGCCCGCGGCGCCGACGTCGACCTGCGCAACGACCGCGACCAGTCGCCGGTGGCGGGGGCGATCTTCAAGGGCGAGGACGACATCGTGCGCGCGCTCGTCGCGGCCGGTGCGGACCTCGACGCGGGCACGCCGACGGGGCGTGCGGCAGCCGTCCTGTTCGGGCGGGAGCACCTGCTCGAGGCTCGGGAAGGGCAGGCCGGTGGCTGACCCGACCGAGCCGGCGACCACCGCCGGGCAGCGCTTCCTCATCAACGTGATCGGCCTGGCCGGGATCGTCTACGGCGGGTTGGCGATCGTCTACTACCTGCTCGGGTTCGGCGCGCTCTCGTTCGCGGCGGCGCCGTACCGCTGGCTCCAGCTCGAAGGACTGGTGCGGTACGTGCCACCGCTGATCGTCTTCGTCGTGTGCTTCGTCATCGTGTGGGCGGTCGAGCGCCGCGCCGCCCGGTCGGCTGGTCGCTGACCGGGCACCACGCTGCCACGGGCGGGGGATCGATGTGTCGACCGAAAGAGCGCCCGATCAGTCCAGCCAAGCCATTGCAGTGGCATGATTGTGGCATGACGCGAGTAAGGGTGAGCACGACGGTTGACCAGGACCTGCTCCGGGCCGCGCGAGAGGCTCATCAGGGCGGGACCGACTCGTCCCTGCTCGAGGACGCCCTGCGGGCGCTGTTGGCCGAGTATGACCGCTGCGCCACGGAGGCCGCCTATGCCGTGGCCTACGTGCAACACCCGCTCGACGAGCCTGACGAGTGGGGCGATCTCGCTGCATGGCGCGCCGCCGTCGGTGCGTCGTGACGCAGCTGCCCGAGCACGGGGAGGTCTGGTGGTGCGAGTCCCCCCAGTTCGCCCGGCGGCCGGTTGTCGTCCTCTCTCGCTCCGCGGCGGTCCGTGGGCTGGGCCGCGCGGTGGTGGCACCGTGCACGACGACGTTTCGAGGACTCTCCAGTGAGGTCGAGCTCGAGCCGGGGCCAGACCCCGTGCCGCGGCAGTGTGTGGTGAACTGCGACTCGCTCGAGTCGGTCAGTGTGAGTCTCCTGGTGGAACGGCTCGGCCGGCTCGGCAGCGAACGCCGCCACCGGGTATGTCGCGCCGTGGCGGTCGCCCTCGAGTGCCCTGCCGCGTCGTGATGTGATGTGACCGTGTCGCGCGTGAGGCCCATCGGGGGGTATGCCGCTCACCGGGCCTCCCGACGGGTCGCCCGGGTCGTGCGCGTGGCCGGGCTCGCGGCGCTGCTCACGGTCGGAAGCCTCGTCGCGGCCCCCACCGCGGTCTCGGCCGCGGAGCAGCCGGCCGAGAGCCTGACCGTCCCGGTCGGCGCCGAGCCCGACCGCACGAAGGTCACGCTCGACGCCTCCGTCTACGGCCAGCCGGGCGGTGGCCGGCATCCGGTCGTGTTGCTCGCGCACGGGTTCGGCGGCACGAAGGACTCGGTGGCTCTGCAGGCGCGAGAGCTGCAGAACCGCGGCTATGTCGTGGTCACGTGGACGGCTCGCGGCTTCGGCGACTCCGGAGGCCGGATCCACCTCGACGACCCGAACTACGAGGTCGCGGATGCCAAGGCCCTGCTCGGCCTCGCTGCGAAACGCCCTGACGTACAGCTGGACTCACCCGGAGATCCGCGAGCCGGCGTGATGGGGGCGTCCTACGGTGGCGCGCTCGCCCTCCTGCTCGCCGGGACCGACCCGCGCATCGACGGCGTCGTCGCGGCGATGACGTGGAACGACCTGTCGCAGGCGTTCTTCCCGCAGGCGGTCCTGACCGGTCCGCTGCCGACCCCGGCCGGGCGTGCGTCGATCGCCACGCCCGGCCCCTTCAAGCAGGACTGGGCCTCGGCCTTCTTCATGGGTGCTGTGTCGGCTGGGCCCGCGTCCGCCGGGCCGACTTCCTCCGCAGCGGCCCGGAAGGGAGCGCCGGCGGGGGCGTGCGGGCGGTTCGACCCGACCATCTGCCGGCTCTTCGTCGAGACCGCGCAGACCGGGGTCCCCAGCGACCGGCTGCTCACCCTGCTTCGCGCCCACAGTCCCGCGGCCGTGGTGGACCACGTCACGGCCCCGACCCTGCTGATCCAGGGCATGGCCGACTCGCTCTTCGGCCTCGACCAGAGCGACGCGACGGCTCGCGGGCTCGCCGCGGCCGGCACCCCGGTCGCGGTCCGGTGGAGCGACGGCGGCCACGACGCGCCGAGCTCGCGCGAGCAGGAGGAGCAGGACGCGTCCTTCGGCTGGCTCGACCACTGGGTCAAGGCGGGCTCCGATCCTGGGTCCGCCCTGCCGACACCGGGTTTCGTCTATGCGACCGCATCGGCGAAACGCAACCAGCCCGCCGACCTGTGGTCGCTGCCGGCCTACCCCGGGCTCGCGCCGGCCTCGGCGACCGCGGGTGCGTCCTCACCCACGACCGACCCCGCCCAGCCCGCGCAGCCGGCCCTGCCGGCCCGGTCGTTGCCGCTGGCTTCCCACGGCGGGGCCGCGCTGCGTCCGCCCGGCGGGCAACCGGCCGCCATGGTCGCGGTCCCCGGCCTGTCGGCCAGCGGCGTCAGCGGGTCCCTCTCGACCTACCGGCTCGCGGCCCTGCCGGGTCAGTCGGTCGCCCTGAACACCGACCCGGTCCGCGAGCCCATCACGGTCGTCGGCTCCCCGACGATCCGGCTCTCGGTCACCTCGAACCGGCCCGTCGTCACGCTCTTCGCCTCGCTGTGGCGAGTGGCCGGCGGGCAGGCGACCCTGCCGCACGCGCTCGTCGCCCCGATCCGCGTGCCGGTCACCCCGGGCCGGCCCACCCCGGTCACGGTCTCGCTCCCGGCCGCGACCTATCCCATGCCCGCCGGCAGCAGCTGGCGGGTGCTCCTCACGTCCACCGAGACGAGCTTCACCAACGACCGCACGCCCGCCGGCGTCTCGGTCGAGGCGCCCCCCGGCCCCCACGGCCCGGGCGCCCCCCCCCCCCCCCGCGCCCGCGCCCCCCCCGGGGGGGGGGGGGGGGTGGCCCGGGGCTCCGGGCGGGCCGGGGGCCCCGACGGCACCCCGATCGCGGGAGCGACCCGAGGGGTCGACACCGAGGACACGATCGCCCTGACCGCCATCGCAGTCCTTCTGCTCGCCTGGCTCGGCACCGCGCTGGTCCGTCGCCGCCGCCGCACCCACGAGCCGACCCGCCCCGACCTCGCCGAGGTCCCGCTCGTCGTCGAGCACCTCGTCAAGACCTACTCGGACGGCCACCGGGCCGTCGACGACGTCTCATGGCGCGCCGAGAAGGGCCAGGTCGTCGGCCTGCTCGGGCCCAACGGCGCCGGCAAGACGACGACGATGCGGATGGTCATGGGCCTGATCCGGCCCGACTCCGGCACTGTCCATGTCCTCGGGCGGCCCGTCACGGCAGGCTCGTCCGTGCTGCGCCGCGTCGGCGCACTCATCGAAGGCCCTGGTTTCCTGCCCCACCTGACCGGCCGCGAGAACCTCGAGGCCTACTGGGCGGCGACCGGCATGGACCCGGCCGGGGCCCACCTGGCCGAAGCCATCGACGTCGCAGCGCTCGGTGGCGCACTCGAGCGGCCGGTCAAGTCCTACAGCCACGGGATGAAGCAGCGACTCGGCATCGCCCAGGCCATGCTCGGCCTGCCGGAGCTGCTCGTCCTCGACGAGCCGACCAACGGCCTCGACCCGCCCCAGATCGCGGCGATGCGCCCGATCCTGCGCCGCTACGCCGAGACCGGCCGCACCGTCGTCATCTCGAGCCATCTGCTCGCCGAGGTCGAGCTGACCTGCACCGACGTCGTCGTCATGCACGCCGGCCGGGTCGTCACCGCCGGCCGGGTGGCCGACCTGCTCGACAGCGCCGACACGACGGTCCTCGACCTCGCCGAGGGCCTCGACCGCGCCGACGTGGCCGGGCTCTGCGCAGAGCTGGGCCGACGCACCGGGATCACCGAGGTGCGCATCGACACCGAGACCCGACTCGTCGTCGTCGCCGACCTCGCCCGTGACGCCGTCGTACGCACCGCCGTCGACGTCGGTCTGCCCGTCGTCGGGGTGAGCAGCCGCCGCCATCTCGAGGAGGTCTTCCTCGGTGTCATCGACAGCGCAGCCGCCGCGAACGGCTCGAGCCAGGGGGCCGATTCGGGCGCATCCCTCATCGAACGACTGAGGCAGGTGAGGTCACGGTGAGCACGCAGGCCGGCACAGCGGCATACGACCTGCGGCAGGTATGCCGCCCACTCTCCTTCCGCGCGGAGTGGCGCCGCCAGTGGGGGCGTCGCCGCACCCGGGTCGCGTTCGCCCTCGTCGTCGCGCTGCCGATCATCCTCGTGGTCGCGTTCGCCTTCGGCGACAGCTCGAGCGGGCGGCGCGCGGGCACGACGGCGCGCTTCATCGACCTCGCCCAGACGGGGTCGGCGAACTTCACCCTCTTCACCCTGTTCGTCAGCTCGCAGCTGTTGCTCATCCTGCTCGCCGCACTGTTCTGCGGCGACTCGGTGCCGGCCGAGGCCTCGTGGGCTTCGCTGCGCTACCTGCTCATCGCGCCCGTGCGCCGGGCGCGGCTGCTGACCAGCAAGCTGGCGGTCGGCCTGACCCTGACCGCGCTCGCGACGGTCGTGCTCGTGGCGTGGGCGCTGCTCGTCGGGGGCGTCGCCTACGGGTGGGCGCCGCTGACCAACCCGCTCGGCGAGGACCTCGGCTGGAGCACCTACCTCGCGCGCCTGGCGGTCGCGGTGGCCTACATCTACGTCACGATGCTGCCGATCGCGGCGATCGCCTTCTGGATCGGGGTGCGCTCGGACGCACCGCTCGCGTCGGTCGGCGGTGCGGTCCTCACCTCGATCGTCCTGTCGATCCTCGATCAGATCGACGCGCTCGACCCGTGGCGCAACGCCTTCCCCGGCCACTACGCCAACGCGTGGCAGGAGCTCATCGCGCCGAGCCCGGTCTGGGACGACGTCGTGCATGGGGTGCTCTGGGCGCTGGTCTGGACGATCCTGTTCGTCCAGCTCGGCTACCGGCGATTCCGGCGTGCCGACATCCTCAGCTGAGCGATGATCCGTGTGGTCAGGCGGCGGCGAGCAGGTCGGCGAGGTGTTGCTCGAGGGGGCTGAGGTCGCCGTCGGTGATGTCGCTGATGTCGTTGTCGCGGATGGTCTCGTCGCGGCGCGGGCGCTCGTCAGGGCATTGGTCCGGATCGGCGGGAGTCGACGACTGGAGCCCGCGGGCGGGCTCGTGGTGTGTGGGCTCGTGGTGTGTGGGCTCGCGCTGTGCGGGCTCTTGGTGTGCGGGTAGGACGGGTGGCGCGGTGGAGGTGTGGGTGTGTCCGGTGGGGGTGGTGATCCGTGTGGTGTGCGGGCCTGCGCCGCCGCGGCCCGGGCCGGGGTCGGTCACCTCGGAGTGCCAGCCGGGCAGGTCCTTGGTCAGGTTGCAGGCGATGCACAGGCCTTGCCCGTTGCTGGCGCTGGTCGGCCCGCCGCGGCTGTGCGGCCTGATGTGGTCGGCGTGCCGGATCGGGGCGTCGCACCACGGGGTGCGGCACACCCCGTCGCGGGCGATCAGGTAGCGGCGCAGCCCGGCCGGGAAGAGCCGCGCGGTGGAGTCGAGCCCGACCAGGGTGCCGGTGCCCGGGTGGGTGTAGAGGCGCCGCAGCCACCTCTTGGCGGCTCGGGCCTGGGGGTCTGGCGTCTCGGGGTCTCGCATCGCGGGGTCTGGTGTCGCGGTGTCTCGGGCCTCGGGGTCTGGCGTCGCGGGGTCTCGCGTCGCGGGGTCTTGGGTGGGCGAGCCGGGTGGTCTGCTCGTGCCGGGTGGGTGCAGGTCGCGGGTGAGCAGGTCGCGGACCCACCCGGCCGGGACCGGCCCGTAGCCGGGGACGTGTGCGGGCGTGTCGTCGCCGGCGAACAGGGCCCGGTCGGTGATCACGACCTGTACCTCGATGTCGATCTCGTCGGCGCTGGCCTGCCCGGTGACCCGCTGGAACAGGGTGTCGGCCATCACCTGCCCGCGGCTGCGCGGGTCGCCGGCCGCCTTGGCGGCCGCGGCGGCCTGGGTCAGGGCCGCGTACACCGCGACGGCCATCTGCACAGGTAGCAGCGCGGCGACCAGCGCCATGCAGTCCGGCACCGGCCGGCAGGTCACGCGCCGGTCCGCGGCCGCGGCTGCGGCTCGAGCCACGGCGGCCTGCGGGTCGAGCCGGTCGGCGCAGGCGCGCACTCGACGCTCGAGCTGCCGGTCGCCCCAGCCGGCGCACCCGGTCCCGGCCGGGTCCCCGGGCGCGGGCGTGTTCGCGCCGATCACCTCGGCGTCCACGACGGCGCGCAGCTGCGCGCTCAGGTGGCTGGTCGCCCTGACGACCAGCTCGGCGCGCCGCTCGGACAGGTACCCCGCCGCGAGCGCGGCCAGGGTGTGCGGCAGGTGCTCGACCAGGGTGACCGCGGCCCGCGCCAGCCGGGCCCCGCGCGAGGGAGACTCGTGCCGGGCCAGGCCGACCTGAGCCGAGACCCCGGACCGGGCCGCGATCGCCGCCGCGCGCCGGCGCCGCGAGGAAGACGACGCGCCCTCCGACGACCCAGGCCCCGACGACGGGGA
>NZ_JAKDLO010000160.1 GCF_030452765.1 Intrasporangium sp. | reverse complement strand
AGTCCTTGGCGGCAAGCCCCATCACGCTCGCCGAGGTGCTGGTCGGGCCGGGCCGACAGGCCCCGGGATCGCTGGTCACCTTTGACGCGCGGCTCGTCTCAGCTGCTCGGGAACGCGGGATCGACCTACGAGACGAGTAGGCAAGGGCCGCAACGCGCACCTGCGCTGGCCGGCGCGGCCCGGGCGCGAGACATCACGGTCGAGCCTGATGCGGGCCCATCGTCCCGCTGATCCCGACAGCCGAGCTGCCGTATGCCGCTGAGCTGACTCAGCGGCATACGGCGTGACTGCGCGGGGTGCGCTTCCCGGCCTGACGGGCGGCGGTCGACGTCGCTGTGCATCAACAGGGTCGACCCGGTTTCATCCGGCGGCTTGCAGGGCGCGGGTGTCGGTGAGGTGCTCGGCCAGGTACTCGGCGTCGGAGCCGACTCCGCCGATGAAGTTGGAGTCGCGCCGGTACATCCAGCGCAGGCCCAGGAAGTACAGCCCGGCCGCGTCGGTGACGCCGCGGGTCTGGATCGGCTCCCCGTCGGCATGGAAGACCGGCGCGTGGAGCCACGAGTAGTCGCGTCCGAACCCGGTGGCCCAGACCACGGTGCCGATCCGGTCGTGGCGCAGGTGCAGCCGTCGCGGTGCGTCGTGGGCCCACGGCTCGACCCGGGCGGGCGGCACCGGTTCGGCCGGGATGGGTAGCCCGGTGCGGGTGATGTAGCCGTCGATGGCCGCCTTCAGGCGGGCCACGTTCTGGTCGGCCTCGTGCAGCCGGACGGCCAGGTCGCCGCCGAACTGCAGCTCGGCCTGCTCGATCGACTCGAGCCGGCCGACCGGGACCACGCCGTGGCGCACCAGCCGGCGCAGATCGAGGCCCTCCGGCTCGCCGGCCAGCACGACACTCGGCGCGGTCTGGGCCGCGCGCGGGTCGGCCAGCGTGTCGACGGTGCGGTCCAGCATCCCGGAGCGCCGCATCCAGGCGTAGACGTCCGCGCCCCGGTAGGAGCGCGGGACCGGCCGGTGCCGACCGACCGCGATGAACACCTCCCGCCCGGCCAGCGCGAGCTCGTCGGCGATCTGCTGCCCGGACGGGCCCGCCCCGACCACGAGCACCCCGCCGGGTGGCAGCGCGGACGGGTTGCGGTAGCCCGACGTGTGCAGCTGGTGGACGTCCCGGGGCAGCCGAGCCGCCAGGGCCAGGGTCAGCGGCTCGCCGTGGTGGCCGGTCGCGATGACCACGTTCCCGGCGGTGTACCGCCCGGCGCTCGTGTGCACCGACCAGCCGTCCCGGGCCGGGCGCACCGCGGTGACCGACACCCCGGTACGCACCGGCGCCCCGAACGAGGTGGCGTACCGGTCGAACCAGGTGAGCACCTGACGGCGGTCCATGAACCCGTCCGGGTCATCGCCCGCGTAGCCCCAGCCGGGCAGCGTGTTGATCCAGTTCGGGGTGAGCAGCCGGAAGGAGTCCCACCGCTCGCTGTGCCAGGCTGGGCGACCCGGCCCCGCTCGAGCAGCAGGTGGTCGTGGCCGGCCCGGGTCAGGCATGCGCTCAGCGCGAGCCCGGCCTGCCCGGCGCCGACGATCAAGGTCTGGACCCGGGTGCTCATCTCAACCGACCTGCGCCGTGATGGTGACCGGCACGCCGTGGGTCATCACGTCGTAGACCGCCGAGCGGGCCCGTGAGCGCTCGAGCAGCCCGCGCAGCTCCTCCTCCGAGGCGTCGCCCGTGATTCGGAAGTTGACCCGGACCTGCTCGAACCCGTTGCGCACCGACTCGTCCAGGCCGAGGATGCCCAGCAGGTCGATGTCGCCCTCGACGCTCGACTCGACCTCGTGCAAGGTGATCCCGCGTGCCGCGGCGATGTTGACCAGCCCTGCCGTGAGGCATGCCGCGAGGGCGTGCAGCAGGAACTCGACCGGGGTCGGGCCCTGGTCGGTGCCGACCAGCACGGCGGGGTGGTCCGCGTCGAAGACCATCTCGCCGCGGGCGTGCTGCTGCTCGGACCCGGCCCCGTAGAACCCGGAGATCCGGCCTTGGCTGTGTGTGCCGGACACCCAGCGGTTGCTCGCGCGGAACTGGAACCCGGCCAGCTCCGGCTGTGCCTTGACCGCGTCGAGCGTCGCGAACAGGGTGGCCGTGTCGACGCCGTTGCGGCTGATGGGAGTGGCGGTGGTGGTGGTGGTTGTGGACATGAGAACTCCTTTGGTGGTGTTGGGCGCTCGGGGTTCCGAGCGACCCGGTGAACGTAGGACATCGGCCTTCCCCCGTCCTTCCCGTCAGGCGGAAGCCTTCCGACCCCACCCGCATGGCGGAAACGCCAGGGAAACGTGAGGGAAGTGGCGGGGAGGCCGACGGCCTCTGGTGTCACGAGTCGATGGTGCGGGCGGTGGGACCATCCGCACATGGGGCATCCGCCTCACGTTTACGTGCTTTCCGCCGGGGCGTGGCCCCTGCGAGAATCGGAAGGACCTAGGCGCCGTCGGCGATCGGAGGGGCCATGGACCTCGAGGCCGGGACGCGTCCGGTGGGCCCTCGGCGCGCCGAGCTGCTCGCCGCCCTGTCCATGGCGATCGACCTCGGGCTCGGGCAGCCGATGGAGCACATGCTGCGCGCCGCCCTGATATCGACGAGGCTGGCCGACCGGCTGGATCTCGGCCCCGACCAACGCGCGACGGTCTACTACGTCAGCCTGGTGTCCTGGATCGGCTGCCACGCTGACTCGCACGAGTACGCCAGGTACTTCGGTGACGACATCGACACCAGGGCGGCGAGCTACCAGGTCGAGTGGGCGGGCCTGCCGTTCCTGCAGCTGCTGGTGCACCGGGTCGGACGTGGCCGGCCGGCACCCCAGCGAGCGTGGCTGGTGGGCGACGTGCTGACCCGGGGGCGCGGCGACTTCGTCGCGATGATCCGCTCGCACTGCACCTCGGCCGGGTTGCTGGCCACCGAGGTGGGGCTGCCAGCGGACGTGACCCGGGCGCTGTCGAACACGTTCGAGCGCTGGGATGGCAAGGGCATGCCCGACGGTCTCCGGGGTGCAGACATCGCGATCGAGATGCGGGTGGCGCAGCTGGCCGACGTGGCCGAAGTGTGGCTGCGCACGCACGGGGTGGATGCCTGCCTGGACATGGTGCGCTCCCGGCGTGGGAGGCAGTTCGACCCCGAGGTCGCCGACGCGTTCCTCGCCGAACGTGCCACCTGGATGGAGCTGCTCGCCCTCGACGACGTCTGGCGGGCCACGCTGGAGCAGGACCCCGACGGCGACCGGGTGCTGGCCGGTGACGACCTCGAGCGGATCGTCACCGCGGTCGGTGACTTCGCGGACCTCAAGTGCCCGTTCACGCTCGGGCACTCACGAGGCGTCGCGGCGCTGGCCGGCCAAGCGGCATACCAGAGCGGCTTGGGCGAGGATGCGGCCGCTCAGGTGCGACGAGCCGGGCACCTGCACGACCTGGGCCGGCTGGGCGTGTCCAACGCCGTCTGGGAGAAGCCGGGCCCGCTCTCGAGCGCCGAGTGGGAACGGGTGCGTCTGCACCCCTACTTCACCGAGCGGATCCTGCGGCGGGTGCGTGGGCTCGAGCCCGAGGCAGCGATTGCCGCGGCGCATCATGAGCGTCAGGACCGGTCGGGCTACCCGCAAGGGCTGTCCGGCTCAGCCCTCGGCCCCGCCCAGCGGCTGCTCGCCGCCGCCGACAGCTTCCACACCTGGCTCGAGCCGCGCCCCCATCGGCCACCGCACACCGAGGCCGAGGCCGTGCAGCGGCTGCAGGACGAGGCCAGGTCGGGGCGGCTCGACCCGGAGGCGGTCGAGGCGGTGCTCGCGGTGACCGGACGACGAGCGCGCCGCCGGGACCTGTGGCCGGACGGGCTGACCACCCGCGAGGTCGAGGTGCTGCGGCTGCTCGCCCTCGCCCGGTCCAACCGGCAGATCGCCGAGGAGCTGGTGGTGTCCGAGAAGACGGTCCGCAACCACGTCGAGCACATCTACGCCAAGATCGGCGTGACCAATCGCGTCGGGGCGGGCCTGTATGCCGTCCACGCCGGGCTCACGCGGGAGTTCCCCCACCCGACGGGGTGACTTCGGGAAGGAGGCACGGTGCAGGTCGAGGTCCGGCTGCTCGGCGGGTTCGCCGTCGTGGTGGACGGTGCGACCACGCCCACCGGTGGGTGGAGCCGCCGTGCGGGCGCCGAGCTGGTCAAGCTGCTGGCGCTGTCGCCGGGCGGCCGGGTCCACCGAGACCTCGTGATCGACACGCTGTGGCCGGGCCTCACGCTCGAGGCGGCGTTGCCGCGACTGCACAAGGCGGCTCATCATGCGCGCAGCGCCCTCGGTCAGCGGTCGGCGATCATCGTGCGGCACGAGATGGTCGTGCTCTGCCCCGACGGCGAGGTCGTCGTCGACGCTGTCGCGTTCGAGGCGGCCGCCCGAGCGGCCCTGGCGGAGCATCCGGTCTCGGCGGACCGGTGCGCCGCGGTGCTGGCCCGGGCCGGCGAGCTGCTTCCCGAGGATCGGTCCGTGCCGTGGCTGGAGCAACCCCGCGACCGGTTGCGGCTGCTCACGGTGCAGCTGGCTCGGGCCGCCCGGCGCTGGGAGGAGGTGCTGCGCCTCGATCCGGTCGACGAGGAGGCGCACACCGAGCTGATCCGGGAGACCCTCGCCCGGGGCAACCGCTCGGAGGCGCTGCGCCGCTTCGACCGGATGCAGCGGTTGCTGGCCGGCGAGCTCGGCGTGGCGCCGTCGGGCCCGGCCCTGGCCCTGCACGCCGAGGCGATGGCGTCATCGGCCACGGCCACACCACGCCCTGAGGTTCCAGCGGCGCCATGGTCCGGCGATGCGCGGGCGGGTGGCCTGCTCGTCGAGCGTGAGGTCGCGCTGGACGAGCTGACGTCCATCTGCCGGTCGGCCATCCGCGAGCGCCGCGGCGTCGTCGTCGTGGTGCCCGGGGAGGCGGGTGCCGGCAAGACGACGCTGGTGCGCGCCCTGACGGAGCGCCTGCACGACGAGGTCGCGGTCCTGTCCGGCGGGTGCGACGACCTCCTGGCGCCACGCAGTCTCGGCCCGTTCCGGGACATGGCCGAGCACCATCCGGGCCTGGCGGCCGCGCTCTCCCGCGGGCACCTTGAGGACGTCCTGCCCGCCGTGCTGGCAACGGTCACCGCCGCGCCGACGCTGATGGTGATCGAGGATGTGCACTGGGCGGACGACGCGTCGCTGGACGTCATCCGCTATCTCGCGCGGCGGCTGGTCGACGTCGCTGCCGCACTCGTGGTGACCATCCGCGACACCGACCTCCCCGCCGACCATCCGGTTCGGCAGGTGCTCGGCGGCCTGACGGGTCTGCCGGTGCGTCGGATCAGCGTCGACCCGCTCAGCGTCGAGGCGGTGCGCCGGCTCGGGGCCGCCTCGAGCGAGCAGGCTGCCGAGATCGTCCGGGTCACGGCGGGGAACCCCTTCTTCGTCACCGAGGTGCTCGCGACGCACGACGCCGGCGTGCCCCCGACCGTGCGGGACGCCGTCCTGGCCCGGGTCGGTCGACTCTCACCCGAGGTCAGGGCGCTGCTGCGCCGGCTCGCGGTCGTGCCCAGCAGGGCGTCAAGGACGCTGGCGATGCGCCTGGCCGACGATGACCGGGCTGTCGTCGTCGAGGCCGAGCGGTCGGGTGTGGTCGCGTCGGGCACCGACTGGGTGGCGTTCCGGCACGAGCTGGCCCGCCAGGCCATCGAGGTGTCGCTGCTGCCCAGCGAGCGGATCGACGCAGACACCTTGGTGGCTCAGGCCCTGCTCTCGGAGCCTGCGGTCGAGCCCGCCCGGGTTGTCCACCATGCCGCGCGGGCCGGGCTGACCGACCTCATCCAGGAGTACGGGCCTCGGGCGGCCGCGGAGGCGAGCGCCCTCGGCTCGCACCGGCAGGCAGCCGAGATCCTGCGCGTCGCGCTCGAGCACACCCGCGACGCTCGCGAGATCGCTGAGCTGTCGACCCGGCGCGCGTACTCGCTCTACGTGGTCAACCGGTTCGCGGAGGCGCTGGCGTGCGCGGAAGGCGCCGTCGCGGCCGCGGAGACCGCAGCCGACCACGTGCTGCTCGCCGACGCGCTGCTGGTGTCGTCTCGGGCCGCCCTGTTCGCCCGGGGTCCCGCGCGAGCGCGCCATGCCGCCGAACGGGCGCTGCGCCTGCTGGACGACGTCGCCGACGACACGAGGCGAACGGCCGCGCTCATCGAGCTCGCCAGGGCCCACAGCAACCTGCCCACGGTCGGCATCGTGTCCGAGCCCTGCACGCGGGCCGGCGAGCTGAGTGAGCAGGCCCGCGGGCTGGCGCAGCAGCTGCACCGGACCGACCTCGCAGCGTTCGCGCTGTGCTATCGCGGCGACGCCCGGCTCGCCACCGGCGATCCGCGTGGAGCCGAGGACCTCGAGCAGGGCATCGAGCTGGCGCGTTCGGACTCTCGCGCCGAGACGCTGGTCCGGGCGTACGCGAACGCGGCGGGAGGTGCCTACCGGGCCGGTCGTCACGGTCAGGCGCAGCAGTATGTCGCCGCCGGCCTGCAGGCCGCGGCGGACGGCGAGTTCGCGGCCGGGCAGTACCGGCTTCGCCTGACCGCAGCCACGCTCGATGCGAGTCAAGGCGACTGGGACACCGCGATCGTCGAGCTGAGGGGACTCATCGGCACCCCCGGCGAACCGGGCGCGATGGCGGTGCTGGCCCACGCGGTGCTGGCTCGGCTGCTGGCGCGGCGCGGCGACCCGGCGGCAGTCTCGACGCTGCAGATCGCGCTGGGCAGTCCCGAGTTCGCCGACGACCCCCTCGTGACCGGCGTCCTCGCGGTCGCGTCCACCGAGTGCGGCTGGTTGGACGGCAGCCTCGGCGACCTGACGCCGGCCACCCGCCGCGCCCTCGAGATGACCAACGGCGTGTACCCGGCGGTCCACGCCGAGCTGTGCGCCTACCTGCGGCGTGCGGGCGTGCCCGTGGCGACGCCGAGGCACGCGCCCGGGCCGTGGGGACCAACCCTGGCGGGGCGGTGGGAGCAGGCGGCGCCGGCCTGGGCCGGGCTCGGGGAACGGTACGAGCAGGCCGTGGTCCTTGCCACCGCGCCCGATGCCGCAGCGCGGGACACCGGGGTCGGAATGCTTCGTGCGCTCGGTGCGGTCGCGAGCCTGCCAGCGGTCTGAGTGTCACAAGCCGATTGATCTGTGGGGCCCGCCGTCTGGTCACAGGTCGAGGACGAAGCGCACTGCTTGGTCGATGGCACGCAGCTGATCGGGGACGATCATTCCTCGACGGGATGACAACCTTGCTGTCGAGATCACACGCAGCTGGTCGCAGCGCGCGTACGAGGTGTGGCCAAGCCCACTGCTTCCCGGCTCGACCTCGACGTGGCTGCGCAGTCCGTAGGCGGCCGAGGTGACCGGGACGACCATGACCAGCTGACCGGGGCTGTTGTTCAAGATGTCGACCGAGACGACCACGGCAGGCCGCCGGAAGGCCGGCTCGTGGCCGGCCGGCCGGCCCAGATCGACGTCGTAGACCTCCCCTCGCCAGATCACGCGAGGGCGTCCCACTCCTGTCGTTCGGCCAGGTACTGCTCCCAGCGCTCCGGGTCATCCCGCAGCCGCTGGTAGTCCTGACCCAACCCGCGAAGAAACTCTTGCCGCTCCAGGGCGTCGATCGCCGCGTGGAGCACATCGATGACCGCGGTCTGCCGAGCCTTGGCGAGGGAGTGCAGACGCTCGGAGTCTGGTCGGCGAACACGAACGGTGGTGGTGTCTACGGAAGGCATAGTCCATTGTAGATGGAATGTAGACGAGTGTCCTGCAGGTCCGACGTCGCGTTCACGGTCGAGCCGGGATATGGCGGTGGTGCATCGTCGAGCCGGGCGAGCTCAGCCGATCCGCTCGATGATCGTGGCCGGGGCGAGCGCGCCGCCGGCGCACAGCGTGACCAGCGCGGTCGTGCCGTCGGTCCGCTCGAGCGCGTCGATCGCCTGCAGGAGCAGGCGGATGCCGGTCGAGCCGACCGGGTGGCCGAGCGCGATCGCACCACCGTGGATGTTGACCTTGTGCAGGTCGAAGCCGGTGACCTGCTGCCACGAGAGGACCACGGACGCGAAGGCCTCGTTGATCTCGACGAGGTCGATGTCGGACATGTTCATCCCCGAGGCCTGCAGGATGCGTCGGGTCGCGTCGACGGGCCCGTCGAGGTGGTAGTGCGTGTCGGTGCCGACCATGACGGACGAGCGGATCCGGGCCCGCGGCGTGTACCCGAGGGCGCGGGCGCGCTCCTCGCTCATCAGGATCGCAGAGGAGGCACCGTCGGTGATCTGCGAGGAGTTGCCGGCTGTGTGGATGCCGCCCGGGGCTACGGGCTGCAGCCTGCCCAACGACTCGACGGTGCTCGGGCGCAGGCCTTGGTCGGTGCGGACCTCCTTCTCACCGACCGGGGCACCGGTGTCGTCGAAGACGGGCGCCATGATCGGCAGGACCTGCTCGTCGAAGACCCCGGCCCCCCACGCGGCGATGGCCCGGGTCTGCGACAGTGCCCCGAGCTCGTCGGCCTGCCGGCGGGTGATCCCGCGGCGGGCGGCGATGCGCTCGGCGGCGGTGAACTGGTCGGGTAGGTCGACCGCCCAGCTCGGCGGGTAAGGGCTGCCCTGCTCGCCGCCCGCGGCCCCGAGGAATACCCGGCTCATGCTCTCGACACCGGAGGCCATACCGACCTCGATGGCACCCGAGGCGATGAGCGCGTTCACGAGGTGCACCGACTGGAGCGAGGACCCGCAGGCGCAGTCGATCGTCGTGACCGCAGTCTGGGCAGGCAGGCCCGTGCCGAGCCACGCGTTGCGGATGACATTGTTCGACTGCTCACCGGCCTGGGTCACGCAGCCGCCGATGACCTGCTCGACGACCGCGGGGTCGAGGTCGAGACGCTCGAGCAGCCCCTGCTGCACCCGACCCAGCAGGGTCGCGGGGTGCAGACCCGCGAGGTCTCCGAAGCGCTTCCCGTACGGAGAGCGGACGGCATCGACGATGACGGCGTTTGTCATGGCTCATCTCCAAGCTTCTGGTGGTGAGACCAAAACTAGAATCAATTCTAGGCATTGTCAAGGGGCAACGAAGCGGACGGTCATCGGGAGCCACGTCTTGCAAGGGGCGGTCAGCAGAGACACACCCGCGCGGGCCACGCCGAGCGGCAGCCCGCGTGTCCGAGTGCGGCGGGTGAGCGGCATACCGCTGTCGCGCCGGACGACCACTGTCGTCGCCCGGCTCACCCAACAATGCTGCCGAAGCCGCGGGGCCCCGAATAGGGGTCGTTCGGGAGAACGCGTCAGCCCCCGGCCCGTGCCGGCGCACGCACGTCGACGAGATCCGCGATGATCCGGAAGTCGGCGGTGTTGTGACTGAGCAAGGGCACCCGCTCCACCGACGCCGTCGCGGCGATGGCCAGGTCGATCTGGCGGCGTCGGGGCTGGCCTCCTCGTCGGCTGACGGCCGCCGCCAGCCGCCCCCAGGCCCTGGCGACCTCGGGGGTGACCGGAAGGGGATCGAACGTCGCCTCCACGGTGGCAAGGCGATCGGTGCGGCGGGCTCGCTCGTCGACGTCGGCCGCGAGCAGTACGCCGAAGTGCAGCTCGGTGAGTGAGACGACACTGATGGCGGCCTCCACGTCGTCTGGAGCGTCCGCACCGATGAGCACGGACGTGTCGAGAATTGCCCTCACGACTCGAACGGGTCGACGAGCCCGGCATCCAGTCGATCGAGGTCATCCTCCAGGCCGCGTGGCACGGGCCCCTGCCACACACGGGCCAGCACGGACCCACCGACCCATCGGCGACGACCGGTGGGTCTGAGCTCGGCCACCGGTCGGCCGGCCACGGTCACCACGAGGTCCTCCCCCGCCTCGACCCGGCGGAGGACCTCCCCTATGTGGTTGCGGAGCTCCTTCTGCGTGATGACGTCCATGGCTGGATGGTAGCATTTCTGCTACCAGGCAGCCCGGCGCCTCGGTGCCCGGCGCCTCGGTGCCCGGCGCCTCGGTGCCCGGCGCCTCG
>NZ_JAKDLO010000159.1 GCF_030452765.1 Intrasporangium sp. | reverse complement strand
AACGCCTTCATGGGACCTTCACCGTTCGTCAGGCCCTACCTTCAGCGACGGCAAGTACCGTGATGGATACCTCCTTGGCGGTATCGCTTGGGTGGTGTCGAGGAGGACGCAATGACCGTGAGCACGTTCGCTGTCAACGGCCCCGTGTGCGGGGTGTGTCTGGGCGAGCTTCTGGAAGAGGTACGCAGCGTCAAGGGCATCAGCCGCGCAGCGGCGGGCCTCGGCGCGGGCGATACCGCATTGCTGGTCCTCGAGGGCGTCGAGCACCTGGGGGCCTCGCAGTTGAGAGCAGCCGTGGAGAGGGCCGGGTTTGTCCTCGCTCCGGCGCATCGGGCGCGGACCAGCAGCCGACACTGGGCTCCGTTGCTGGCGGCCATGTCCACCGGAGGGATTCACAACGACGAGACCGGGCTCGGAGCCGGCTCCGCGCGTCGCCGCTCCCTGTCTCCTCAGAGGAAGGACGAACGTCTAGGCCAGGTATGGCTGGATGGCGCACGTCGCGTGGTGAAGATCGGGCGCGACCACGAGGAAACACCAACACTGATGGAGGAACACGTGTCCCAGAAGGCCGAGAAGGTCGTCGACCCGGTGTGCGGGATGAGCGTTGACCCTGCATCCGCCGCCACAAGCACCGAGTATGAGGGCAAGACGTACTACCACTGCTCCAACCACTGCGCGGAGCGGTTTCGGGCCGACGCCGCCAAGCACGTTGTCGGCGAGTGACTTTGCCACCCTGATTTGGGATTCCCGGCGAGGCCGAGCCCACCGAAACACCAAGAAAGTGATGGCCCATGGGCGGTTGAGTGCCTGCCGTCGCCGATCGTGACGTCACCGACCGATCCGGACTGGCGGGTGTGCATGAGGCTGTCGAGTCACCCTCGGGCGCCATGCCAGGGATCGTCCACTGCTAGGCGCGAGAGGAAGTCGTCGCGGCGGCATCCGACTGCCAGATTTCCATGCTGGCGCAGACATCGGGAACCCAGGCATGGCGGCGGCTGACTGAGCCGTGGCTTCGAGTTGGTGGAACAGAGAGAACTGGAGGTAGAGGGAAATGAGCAACATTCGGGTGGTAGTCAACGGCTACGGGGTGATCGGCAAGCGAGTGGCCGATGCTGTGCGGCTCATGCCGGATATGGAGCTCGTCGGTGTTTCCGACGTTGGAACGGACTGGCGGGTCCGGACGGCTGTCGAGCTCGGCTATCCGGTGTTTGCGGCGACCGTGGACGCCGCCGCGGCGATGCGTAGCGCGGGGATGGCAGTGGCTGGTGATCTGGCCACCCTGCTGGGGGAGGCGGACGTGGTGGTGGACAGCACGCCGAAGAAGGTCGCCGCGGGCAATCTCGAGGCGTACCGAGCGGCGGGCGTCAAGGCCGTCTTCCAGGGAGGGGAGTCCCATTCCCTCACCGGGCACTCATTCGTCGCCCAGGCCAACTACGGCACGGCGCTGGGGCGGGATGCCACCCGGGTCGTCTCGTGCAACACGACCAGCATGGTGCGCGTGCTCGGGGCGCTGCAGGACGCCGGTCTGCTCGCGCGGGCCCGCGGCGTACTCATCCGGCGGGCCACCGACCCGGGCGAGTCCCACGAGGGGGGGATCATGAACACCATGGTGCCGGAGTCGTCGATCCCCTCGCACCAAGGCCCCGACGCCCGGACGGTCCGGCCGGAGTTGGACGTGGTCACGATGGCCGCGAAGGCGTCGCACACCCAGACTCACAACCACTACTGGGCCCTGCAACTGACCCGTCCGGCCAACCGTGAGGAGGTCCTGGACGCGCTGCGGGCCGCCCCGCGTATCGCGTTCATCCGGATGGAAGACGGCTTGACAGGGCTGAACACGACCGTCGAGCTCATGCGAGACCTGGGTCGTCCCCGCGGTGACATGTGGGAGGTCGCGCTCTGGGAGGACGTGCTGACCGTCCAGGGGGACGAGGCCTTTCTCACGTATCAGGTCTACAACGAGGCCATAGTCGTGCCTGAGTCCATCGACGCCATCAGGGCTCTGGCCGGCACGGTGCCGGACGGCGCCGCATCCATCGCCATGACCGACGAGGCGCTGGGGATGCGCAGGCACTTCCTCCCCGAACCGGTCGGGGTGACGCCTGCCTGAGAGGCGATGACCGGGGGCATCGGCTGAGCCCATGGGTCCAGGACCTCCCGGCCACCGGACGGCATCGAATCGATCATCCGCCGTCGGACGATGCTTCAGGAGGTCCGAGGGCGGCCTACCTTGGTCGCGCTGCGCTGACCAGTATCCGAGCTGCCCAGCGAAGTACGCCAGCATCGGGTGAGCGGGTGGCTGGAACGTCGGCAACCCGCTTGGCGATGGTGGCGGCGAGATCACCGCTCTTCGCAGCCCGCTCGTCGTGGGTGGCTCCCGCGGGGGGCCGCATCAAGGTCTCGAGCGACGTCGCCAAGGCTATCCCGCCGGGAAGTCCGAGGTCGTCGCCGACGGTGTCGACTACACGAGGGCGGTCCGTGCTCCGGCGACACGAAGCGCGACCTTGACACCTCGCTGCCGACCGGGGCCGTCGACCCGGCACTCTGTGGCGCCCTGGGCGACGCCCCGGCCGGTGGACATCCAGTCCCATGGCGTTCCCCCAGCGCACGGCCTCAGGAGCGGTGGCCAGATCGAGGCCCTCACGCTCGTCCGTGACGGCGCCCGCCTTGGGATCGGGGCTTAGCTCTGGATGTTCGAGAGCGAGTATTCACCTACCCCCATGCACGAGCCTGTCGGCGTCCGTTCCCGGCCACAGGTTCAACGGGTTCCGCCAGCATCTGTGCCGTCTTCCTGGTCGCGCTGGCGCTCCGCGCGCCGACGTTCGAGTTGCTCACTCAGTTGGCGCATGAAGTGCTCGTCGTCCTCCGGCCCAACCGGCTCTGACGATGCCCCCCGCGTTCCGGCGGGCCCGAAAGATCCACGAGGACCGGCTGGAATCTGCCGCGCCCGCCTGTCCACCGAACGGCCCGAACGCCGCGATGCCTTGCGGACCCTATCTGGCTGGGCCAACCTGTGCGCGTCGCCGCCCCCCGGTGCGCCGAGGTCTATCACGGTGTCGCGTCCGAAGCCGCTCACCACCCAGCCGAGCCATCCGAGCGCCGCGACGGCTAACAAACCGATCAACCATTTGACCGGGTGATCGCTCGCGGCGTCCCCAGGTTGGCCCAGCGGCGCGGAACCGGCCAGGAACGTTCCGGCCAGAACGGAGGATGCCCGGGAACTAGGCCAGTCCGAACTCGCAGCCGAGCGGCGGCGACGGTGCACCGTGGACCCGATTGTCGTCATGATCTCGCCCCGTCCGGCCCCCGGGGGGCCGCACTCCCAGACCGAGCGTGGACCATCACATTTCCGCGCACCTGCACCACCTCCAGCTCGAGGGCAACGGCCACGTCGCAGGCAACCGCCGGGCATCTGCCCTGCGGCTCACGCGACGACCCCGGCCCCGTGTGCGGAACCAGGGCAGTTACGAGGATCCGTCACCCACTCTGATGTTCGCCGCAGGTGCCCCTCATGTTGGCTCAGATTCGATGAAGAATCGATGTTGCCACCTTCTCCGCCGGGTCCGATGCTCCTATTCCGCGTCAAGCGGACCGCTCGAGCCAGTGCCGCAACGTGCCCCGCTCGATGCCCAGGTCCTGCGCAATGCCGCGCACCGTCGCGCCCGGAGTAGACTCGTACAAGTCGACGGCCTGCCGGCGGAACTCGTCGGAGTAGCTCTTGCCGGCCATGGTTCAGGATCATCTCGCTCTCCCACAATGGGGCATTCAGCGTGTCCAAGAACCAAGGTCACGGCCCCGTCCCTATCGTCGCGGTCACGGCTCCGATAACTCAAGCAGCAACGGCCCCTACCGGCTGCGCGGCCGTGCAAGCCGCACTGCGGTGGATGCGGGATGCCGCCCGAATCCGGCAGGCGTCCCGTAACAAGCGTCTCGCCCATACACGCCATGACCGCAGCAGCCTTCCCCGGCCTCGCCTGCCGGGGAATGCCCACGGCCAAGCCTGGACGACCGGGATCGATCTACGCTCGCTGGCTAGGCCACGGTGGCATAGGTGCTCGGGTCGGCGTCGAAGGCGTCGGCGCAGTGGGCGCAGCAGAAGTAGTAGCGCACGCCCTCGAAGTCGCGCACCAGCCCGGCCGACTCCGCCTGCGACCTCAACGTCGTGCTGCCCTTCACCGCACAGGTGACCCGCTCGTCGCCGGCGCCGGGCAGGACCGTACTGGTGTCGTGTCCGTGCCCCTCGCCACAGCATCCGCCGTGGCCGTGATCGTGTGCCATCAGATGTCCTCTTTCAATTTCGTGGCCAGAGCGGCTCGTCATCGCCCGCCCGCCCGGTTGTTGGCACGGCGGTGGGTGGCGCAGGCACCGCGTGATGGGCTCCCATAGGCGAACGCCCACGCGTGCCAAGCTACCCCTGCGCGGCACGGATGTGTCGCCGGTGCACCCCTCGGCGCAGGACCTACACCGAACCTTCACGGCTCCTTTACAGCACCTACATCGCCGCGGGGCGACCATGGCGCTATCCAGATGGGATTGGGGTGTGCGCGTCCCTTGAGGAGCGTGGCGATGCGACTAGGCCGACAGGAAGCGCGGTGCTCGGGTGACGTGGCGTCGGCGAGTGCGACGGTGACATCGAGCCACGTGGTGCGGACCGCCCCCCGCGGGAAGGCTCTCGGCATCATGGCGGCGCTTGCCGCACTGGTGACGCTCATCGCCGCCCAGGCGGCGCAGGTGAATCGAAGGTACGGCGGCGCGTCGCCGGACGTTCGGCGCATCGATGTGACCGTGGCACCGTTCGGCGTTGCACAGGCTGGCCAAGCCGCTCTGGAGATGGCAGCGTTCGGAGATTCCTCGGTGGCTGGGGTCGGGGTGTACGCCCTCGAAGAGCCTCTACCGGTGCAGCTCGCGCAGCGGGTTGCTGACGGGTCGGGACGACACGTGCACGTGGTGGGCTACGCGCGTTCCGGCGCGAGGACCCGGGACGTGCTGGCCGGGCAGGTCCCATCAATGCGGCATGCCCCTGATGTCTCGGTGGTAGTGGTGGGCACCAACGACGTCACCCACCTCACATCGCTCCTCCCCCTCGCCCGCAGCTCGGCCGAGCTCTTCTCAGCGTTGGCGGACCAGAGGGCGCCGGTGGTGGTTTCCAGCCTTCCGGAGTTCCGCGCGATGCGGTTGTTGCCCAATCCCTTGTCGGCGGCTGTCCGGTCGTACAGCGGGCTCGTGCGGATTGTGCAGCGATGCGCCGCCTCGCGGAGCCAATCCGTGTACTTGGTGGACGTCCGCCGTGCCGTCGGCCGGGAGTTCATCGACGATGTGAGCAACATGAGTCCCGACCTGTTCCATCCGTCGGCGAGCGGGTATGGACGGATCGCCGACGCCATGGCGCCGACCGTCCTTGCTGCGCTCCAGACACGAAAATCGCAGAGCGTGAGCGCGTGACCGTCCGAGAGAACGAACGCGCGCAGCGCTTGGGCGGGTCAGCCGAGCTGGTTGGGCGAGGACCGCACACGGTGCCGCCGGCATCCTCGGATGGCGTCAGCGTCGAGCGGCCCCACCAGCTGCTCTCCCGCCCGGCTAGCGACCGGCTGGCGGGCGGCTGCTGGGCGGTCCCGCCGGGTTCAGCGGAGGAGCAGTGCGCCGAGCGACGCGGCGAGGACGAGCGCCGCAACGACCACCGTGATGGCACGTCCGTGCGCGGTGGCACGGGGGATGCTGCGAAGCGGGAACAGGACTTGGCGGCCGAGCACATAGGCCGCCAGCGTGCCGACCAGGACGAGGCCGGTGCCTGCGGTGGGCGCTAGGAGGACGGCCAGGAGCGCGAGGGCCCCTACCGTCGCGGAGAGCCCGGACTCGATGAGCTGCACCGGGATCCGCCGCACCCCGACGCGTCGATCGGAGGACCAGACGCCCCACCTCGACGATGTCGGCCGGCCCACGCAACACCCGCCGAACAGGCATCCGAGCCTTCCTACCGCCATCCCGAAGAGCAGACCCGGTGCCGTGACGTCGAGGGCCGCACCCAGGGGCAGATCAAGGAGGAACGACCCCGACACGAGCGCCCCGACGGTGACGATGACGAAGCCCTGCACGGACATGCCGGGCGTCACGAAGCTCCGCGGTTCCCGCGGGTGCGTGAGCACGTAATAGACCTTGGCGCCGACGAGGCCGAGCGCGCTCGCGACGGCGGTGAGAAAGGGCAGGCGCAGCCCGGGCAGGTCGAGCTGGCGTGCCAGCAGGGTCTGGAGCACCAGAGCCACCACGAACCCCATACCGACCAGCGTCGGCCATGCGCCAAGGCGTACCCCGGGTGCGAGGTTGCGGACTAGGGGTGCGAGCGCGGTGCGGCCCGAGGCCGCGCCGCGCGGCAGCCGAGGGCTGTGCACCTCCACCCATGGGGCGGGTGAGCCGGGGGGCGCGGGCCGGACCGGCGTGGCCACCACTTCCCACTCGCCGGCGGCGACCTCCGAGATCCGGGTCGTGAAGGCGATCCGTCCCGAGCCGGGCACGATGTTCTCGAGTGTCGAGGTCTGGTCGAACTCCGTCCCTTCGACCGGTCTTGCGGAGCCGCCATCCTCACCGGGACTGCCCTTCAGGTGGCCACGGAGGTGAACGGTCATGTCGTAGGGGTCGCCGACGGGTTCAGCGTCGAACCAGTACGTGACACCCAGCGACTGCTGGTCGGCGTCATCGAGCGCGCTGCAGCTCAAGTCCGTGATCACGACGGGGGAGCGCGGGGCGTGCCGCACCAGCCGAGGTGGCGCGGCGCTCGGGTCCACCAGAGCAGCCGGGGCCTCCTCGGCGACGCGGGGCCGGGCCACCGACGCCCATGGAGCGAAGAGACCCGTGGGTGCCGGCGGGTTCGTTGCCGGAGGCCGACCCGGCGATGGCGACGGCCTAGCGACGGTGCGAGTCGACGGTGGAGTCTCCGGACGTGGCTGCTGCGGTGCAGACGGCGTCTTCACGCCCGCGGACTCGGCCCCCGGTGTCGGGCGAGCGTCTCGGCGGGACCCCCGCGCCTCCCGCAGAGCCCCCTGGGCCGCCGACTGCGGCCGGTCTCGAGCCACTGGTGTCCGGAAGAAGGCGGCACCGGATGCGTCCTGCCGAGGCGAACGACTCTTCGTACTGCGGTCGAGTGTCGGTGCCGCCCGACGATTTTTCGGCTTGTCGGACCGGGCAGACATCAGAACTCCTGGCGGACGCCGTCGTCCGCCGTCTGGGCGCTGCCAGCCTGCGCCGGCTCCGCCGCCGCTCGGCTTTCTGGGACGGTCGCCCAACTCGCCGGGTCGTGACTCGACTGCGCCGAGGGCCCAAAGGGGGATGGGTTCATGGTTCTCACGGGACCACTGTCTGCGTTCTACCGAACAATCGTGACGTAGGAACGATGAAGAAATGATGAAGACGGCAGGCGTGTGTCCATGGCCATGGAAAAGTCCCCACTGGTGGCCAGGTGAGGTCCCCACTGGTGGCCAATTAGAAGTCCCCACCCTCTGCTCGTCGTGTCGACCGGGAGCTTGAGGCCCTGAGCGGTGGCGGTGCCAACCAGTCACTGTCACCGCTCAGGGAGCTCCATTGAAGAGCAAGAGGGAAGAGATGGACATCATTGCCGCCTACCAGCAGGTGGGCACCTACCGTGGTGCCGCGGAGATCTGCGGCACCACGCACAAGACGGTCAAGCGGGTCATCGAGCGGGCCGAGGCCGGCCGGGAGGGTCCGGGGCGGGCGCCGCGGCCGAGCAACTACGAGGGGGTGCGGGAGCTGGTCGCGAAGTCGGTCAAGTCCGGCTTGGGGCGGGTCAGCGCGAAGCGGCTGCTGCCGAAGGCGCGGCTGGAGGGGTACACCGGTTCGGACCGCAACTTCCGGCGCTTGGTCGCCGAGGAGAAGAAGCGCTACCGGCGTGAGCGGGGCAGCTCGCGCCGTCCGGCGGTGTGGACCCCGGGCGAGCACCTGGTGATCGACTGGGGCGTGATCGCCGGCGTGCACGTCTTCTGCGCGGTGCTGGCCTGGTCGAGGGTGCGGTTCGTGCGGTTCGCCCCGGACGAGAAGGCGCACACCACGCTGGCGCTGCTGGCGGAGTGCTTCGAGGCCCTCGGCGGGGTGCCGGGCGTGGTGCTGGCGGACCGGATGAACTGCCTGAAGGGTGGGGTCGTAGCAAACCGGGTGGTGCCCACGAGCGAGTACGTCCGGTTCGCCACGCACTACCGGTTCCGGCCGGACTTCTGCGAGGGGTACGACCCGCAGTCCAAGGGCATCGTGGAGAACCTGGTCGGGTACGGCAAGGATGACCTGCTGCGCCCGCTGCTGCTCGAGCACGCCCTCGACGTGGGCGCTGGGATCGACGAATCCGTTGTGGCGGCAAGGGTGCTCGCGGACCTGCCGGCGGCGAATGGGCATGCCGCGGCGTGGTGCGCGCAGGTCAACGCGAACGTGCACTCAGAGACCGGTGCGGTCCCGGCGGTGCGGCTCGAGCGTGAGCGGGAGCTGCTGGCCGGGTTGCCCTCGCTGCGCCCGAGCATCGGGCCGGCGCCGGTGACCCGCAAGGTCGACAAGCTGTCCACGATCCGGCTCGGCTCGGCCCGGTACTCGGTTCCGGTCCGGCTGCGCGGGGCCCGGGTCGCGGTGGTGGTCGACGGGCCCCGGGTTCTGGTCCTGGATGTCGGCACGGGCGAGGTGCACGCGCAGCACCCCCTCGTCGCCCCGGGCGAGGCCTCGATCCTCGACGAGCACTACGGCGGCCCGCGGTCGACCGTCCCGGTCCGGGCGATCCGGCCGAAAACCGCTGCGGAGAAACAGTTCTGCGCGCTCGGCCCGGCTGCGGAGGCGTTCATCGCCGGCGCCGCCGCCGCTGGGCACACCCGCCTCGGGCCGGAGCTGGCCGAGCTGAACACGCTGACCGCCGCGCACGGCACCGAGGCCATGGTCGCAGCCCTCGAGCGGGCCACCGCGTTCGGGCGGTGGAAGGCCGCCGACATCCGCTCGATCCTCGCCGCCGGCGCCGGCACCCCGCATCCGAGGACCGCCGGCAACGCGTTGGTCATCGACCTGCCCGTCGCCACCGGCCGGTCCCTCGCCGAGTACGCACCGGGCGGGCGAGCGGGGAAAAGCACTGGAAACAGGGAGGACTCGATGGAAAATGGCTTCGACGACGAGGTGGTGTGGTCATGACCGCCGCCACCGCACCGACCCTGCCCGCTGACCTGGTCGCCGGGCTGCGCCGGCTCAAGCTCGCCGCGATGCGCCAGCTCGCCCCCGAGCTGCTGGTCACCGCCAAGACCCAACGGTGGACGCCCGAGGAGGTCCTGCGCGCCCTCGTCGAGGCCGAGGTCGCCGCCCGCGACGCCTCCAACGAACGGGCCCGGCTCAAGGCCGCGGGGTTCCCCGTCCTGAAGACCATCGAGGAGTTCGACCTCGCGGCGTCCTCGATCCCCGCACCGACCTGGGCCTACCTCACCTCGCTCGAGTGGATCGGTGCGAGGGAGAACCTGGCCCTGATCGGCCCGGCCGGCACCGGCAAGTCCCACACCCTCATCGCGCTCGGGCACGCCGCCGCCATCGCCGGGCACCGGGTGAAGTACCTGACCGCTGCCGAGGCCGTCGAGACCCTCTATCGAGGCCTGGCCGACAACACCGTCGGCAAGACCATCGAGGCCCTCCTGCGATACGACCTCATCTTGCTCGACGAGGTCGGCTTCGCCCCGCTCGACGACACCGGGGCGCAGCTGTTGTTCCGGCTCGTCGCGGCCGCGTACGAGAGACGCGCCCTCGGCGTGGCCTCGCACTGGAGCTTCGAGGACTGGGGCCGGTTCCTGCCCGAACACACCACCGCCGTCAGCATGCTCGACCGGCTCCTGCACCACGCCACCACCGTGGTCACCTCCGGCCAGTCCTACCGCATGCGCCACGCTCGAACCCGCCAAGGAGGTGAGGCACCCAGCAGCTGAACAAGCCGCAGAGGGTGGGGACTTTCACTTGGCCACCAGCGGGGACCTGAGCTTGGCCATTGACAGCGTGCCAGTTGGGCGAATTTCGTTGGTACACCACGACAGCGGTGAGCATGTCCCGCACATGCAGATACAGCTAAAGGCGCCGTAATCGCGCTCTG
>NZ_JAKDLO010000033.1 GCF_030452765.1 Intrasporangium sp. | reverse complement strand
GGGGGCAGGTGGGGTCGTGAGCCGGTTCCCGGGGATCAGCCTGCACCGCGGTGACATCACGACGGACCGCGACGTCGACGCGATCGTCAACGCGGCCAACGAGTCGCTGCTCGGCGGTGGCGGAGTCGACGGCGCCATCCACCGGGCGGCCGGTCCCGGGCTGATCGAGGAATGCCGGCGGCTCGGTGGGTGCCGGACCGGCGACGCGAAGATCACGGGTGCCGGGCGACTGCCCGTTTCGTACGTCATCCACACGGTGGGCCCGATCTGGCACGGCGGCGGAGCAGGGGAGCGCGCGCTGCTGACGTCGTGCTACGAGCGCACCGTCGAGGTGGCCGCGGAGCACGGCTGTGCCCGGCTCGCCTTACCGGCCGTGTCGTGCGGGGTGTACGGCTACCCGCTCGAGGAGGGGGCCGAGGTCGCGGTCACGACGGTCGCGGCCGCGATGGCGCGGTTCCCGACGGTCGTGCAGGCGCGCTTCTGGCTCTTCTCCGAGGCGACGTATGCCGCCTTCGTCCGGGTCATCGAGGGCTGAGGGGTGGAGTGGTGGGCGCCCGGTAGTGAGTGCCGGGTTGTGGGTTCAGGGTTGGTGGGTTCAGGGTTTGTGGGTTCAGGTGGTGGGGTCGGCGTGTCGCGGCGTGCGGTCATTGACCTCGAACACGTGTTCGGTACTGTGATCCACAAGGTCGATCGCCGGATGTGCGCCGTCCACAGGGCCGTCTCGTGGAGCAACCCGGTGTCGGTGGTCCGACCTAACGTCTGACTCGACAGCGCACGACACGAGCCGTTCGCCCGAGGGTCGCAGGTAGACGACCGCACCAGGGACGGCAGACAGGTGATCGACATGGCAACGGCGCAGGACAAGGACAAGGCCCTCTCCACGGTGATGGGCCAGATCGAGAAGAGCTACGGCAAGGGCGCGGTGATGCGCCTCGGCGACGACATCCGCCCGCCCATCGAGGTCATCCCGACCGGCTCGATCGCGCTCGACGTCGCCCTCGGCATCGGCGGTCTGCCGCGCGGCCGCGTCGTGGAGATCTACGGACCGGAGAGTTCGGGCAAGTGCCTCACGGCGGACACGTATGTCTGGTCCGACCGTGGCCTGGAGACCATCGCAGAGCTCTTCGAGCGGACCGGACAGCACGCCTCGTGCACCTCACGGGTGACGGGCGTGAGCGGGCTTGGGATGCGCGTGGTCAACGAGCGAGGCGAGCTCGAGGCGGTCGCTGCCACGACGCACAACAACCGCAAGCCGGTGCTGCGCATCCGCCTCAGTTCGGGTCGCACGGTCAGCGCGACCCACAACCATCCCCTGCGCGTCATCAACGAGCGGGGAACCATCGTCTGGCGTGCGGCGGGCAGGTTGGCCCTTGGCGACACACTGGTCTCGGCGCTCTTCGGTGCCGAGGAGGCGGCTCTCGGCGACGGGATCAGCGAGGACGAGGCCGTGTTGCTCGGCTACCTCGTAGCCGAGGGCACGCTCGGTGAGCAGAACCGGCATGCCGTGCGATTCACCAGCTGGGACCCGGAGGTCGCCACGGAGTTCTCAGGGCTGATGGAGGCCCTGTTCGGCAGCACGGTGAAGCACTATGCCGACCGTGAGCACGTCATCCACGACACCGCCCTGCGCCAGCGGCTCGCCGACGAGTACGGCCTGGCGTTTGTCAACGCACCGGAGAAGTCTGTGCCCCACCGGGTCCGCACGGCGGGAGCAAAGGCCCAGCGCGCCTTCCTGTCTGCCTTGTTCGAGGGCGACGGATGGATCGACACGTCCTCGACCGTCGGACTCGGCACCGCGTCACTTCAGTTGGCTGAGCAGGTCCAGCTCATGCTCTACGGCCTTGGTGTGCCCGCGACGTTGCAGACCTGCTTCAACAAGACATATGAGCGGGACTACTACAGCATCATCGTCAACTCGAGCGCGGTGCACCGCTTCCTGGACGTCGTCGGCTTCCGCTCGGCCCGTCGTGCCGCGCAGGTCGAGGCAAGCTTCCGGCCGTCGTCCCGCGATCCCCAGCGGGAGAACGTCCCGCACCAGAGTGCGCGCATCGCCGACCTGCGCGACTCCATCGGAGGAGACCGGGAGTTCGATCGGGTTGCCGGTGACCTGTTTCGTACGGATCTCGACCTCCGCTGCTCGCGGACTCGACTCATCAAGGTCGTCGCCTGGGCCGAGGCGCGTCCCGAGCGGATCACGGACGGGGCTCGTGCACTGATCGAGGACCTGAAGTCGCTGGCCGCACAGCGCTACACCTATGAGGAGGTCGTTGCCATCGACGACGGTGGCGAGCAGCCGACCTTCGACATCGTGGTGCCGGGCTCCCACAGCTTCCTGGCCAATGGGGTGCTGTCGCACAACACGACCGTGGCGCTGCATGCCGTGGCCAACGCGCAGCGGGGAGGGGGCATCGCGGCGTTCATCGACGCCGAGCACGCCCTCGACCCCGAGTACGCCAAGAAGCTCGGTGTCGACACCGATGGCCTGCTCGTCTCCCAGCCCGACACCGGGGAGCAGGCACTCGAGATCGCCGACATGCTGATCCGCTCCGGCGCGCTCGACATCATCGTCATCGACTCGGTCGCGGCCCTCGTGCCCCGAGCCGAGATCGAGGGCGAGATGGGCGACAGTCACGTCGGCCTGCAGGCCCGCCTCATGAGCCAGGCCCTGCGCAAGCTGACCGGTGCGCTGAACAACACCGGCACGACAGCGATCTTCATCAACCAGCTCCGGGAAAAGATCGGAGTCATGTTCGGGTGCGTCAGCTACAGCACCCGAGTGACTCTCGCCGACGGGTCGACCGAGAAGATCGGCAAGATCGTCAACCAGAGGCTGCCCGTCGAGGTGCGCACCTACGACCCGGAGACGAACGAGATCGTCTCTCGCCCGGTGACCGACTGGTTCGACAACGGCGACACGCAGAGATTCCTCCAGTTCACCGTCGAGAAATCCGGTGGCAACGGCCGCTCACAGTTCGCCGCGACGGAGAACCACCTGGTACGCACTCCTGGCGGGTGGCGCGAGGCGTGCGAGATCATCGTCGGCGACCGGGTCATGGTCAACGAGACGGCTCGCCTGAGCCGGCAACAGTGGCAGCTCATCTTCGGCGGACTCATGGGTGATGGCCATCTCGCCCCCAACCGTCAGGGTCGTCACGGCGTGCGCTTCCGAATGGGCCATGGGGCCAAGCAGGTGGACTACCTCGACTGGAAGGCCGGTCTGTTCGCCAACATCGGGCAGACCCGGACTGTCCGGCCGGACGGCTCGGTCCATGTCGACCTGACCCCGCTACCTGAGCTCGGTGAGCTGCGTGAGGTCATGTACTGGGGCGACGGCAAGAAGCACCTGACTGAGGACGTCATCAAGCGCATCACACCCCACGCCCTCGCGATCTGGTACATGGACGACGGGACGTTCGCCCTGCGATCGAAGGGACTTCAGCAGCGGACCGCTGGTGGAAGCGGCCGGATCGAGGTCTGTGTGGAGGCGATGAGCCATGGGAGTCGAGAGCGGCTTGTCGCGTTCCTGCGAGACATCCACGGGGTCGAGTGCAAGGTCTCGCTCCGTGGTTCCCGGCAGAAGGCCGTTCTCCAGATGACGACGGCAGGCACCGCTCGGTTCCAGGAGATCGTGGCGCCCTACATCCACCCGTCGATGGACTACAAGCTGCTGCCACGATTTCGTGCTCAGTTCGCCGTTGAGCCCGAGTTTGTCGAGCCCACCCAAGTGCTTGTTCCGGCTCGAGTTCTCGACGTCCACGTCAAGCCGAAGACTCGTTCGATGCGCCGGTTCGACATCGAGATCGCCGGGACGCACAACTACTTCGTCGACGGTGTCATGGTGCACAACAGTCCCGAGACGACCACCGGCGGCAAGGCGTTGAAGTTCTATGCGTCGGTCCGGCTCGACGTCCGGCGCATCGAGACCCTCAAGGACGGCACCGAGCCGGTCGGCAACCGCACCCGGGTCAAGGTCGTCAAGAACAAGGTCTCGCCGCCGTTCAAGCAGGCCGAGTTCGACATCCTCTACGGTCAGGGCATCTCTCGCGAGGGTGGCCTCATCGACATGGGCGTCGAGCACGGGTTCATCCGCAAGGCCGGCGCCTGGTACACCTACGAGGGCGACCAGCTCGGGCAGGGCAAGGAGAACGCCCGCAGCTTCCTCAAGGACAACCCCGACCTCGCCGACGAGATCGAGAAGAAGGTCAAGGAGAAGCTCGGGGTCGGTCCCCGCGTCGACCAGCCGGCCGACGGCGCGGACGTCCCTGTCGAGTTCTGACCCGACGCCTCATGGGTGACTCGAACAGCGACCTGACCCAGGCCGCCAGGCTGGCCCGCGCCGCGGCCGCCCTCGCGAGAGCCGGGGTGCGGGCCGGCAACGCCGCCGCGCACCTCGAAGGCGGCGACGCCGTCGCAGGGCTGCCGTCCAGCGCTGAGCGGGCGGGACCGGAGAACGACGGCAGGGGGGATCGCCGGAGAGGGCGCAGCCAGACTCCGCCGCCGCCCGAGGATCCGCAGTCGGTTGTCCCGGACGCGGATCCCGAGGCGGTGGCGCGGGCGATCGTGCTGCGGCAGCTGAGCACGGCGCCGCGGAGCCGGACCCAACTCGAGAAGAAGCTGCGTCAAC
Organism: Intrasporangium sp.; assembly: GCF_030452765.1. Lineage (GTDB taxonomy): Bacteria > Actinomycetota > Actinomycetes > Actinomycetales > Dermatophilaceae > Intrasporangium_A. Next base: position 25,779 of record NZ_JAKDLO010000033.1, on the reverse strand, counting down.
GTGGCTGCGAGGACGGCGTGGCCGCGCGGGTCCTCGACCGGATGACCGAGGTCGGACTCGTCGACGACGAGGCCTACGCGGAGATGCTCGTCCGGTCGAGGTCGCAGACCAAGGGCTTGTCCCGCACCGGCCTTGCCCACGAGCTGCGCCAGCACGGCATCGACAAGGAGATCGCCGAGGAGGCCTTGGGCGGGCTCGGGATCGAGGACGAGCGGGCCCGAGCCGAGCAGCTCGTCTCGAAGAAGCTCCGCACCATGCACGGCGTCGACCCCGACACGCAAGCCAGACGACTGGCCGGCCTGCTGGCCCGCAAAGGCTACCCCGGCGAGATCGCCTGGCCCGTCATCAGAGACGCTGTCAACAATGCCCACGAGCACCGGCGAGACTGACCGCTCCGGGGGGATCAGCGCGAGGATGTGCGGGTCCAAGGGACTGGCCGATGAGGCGGTCCCCAGGGCCGGCTTGCCAGCTCGGGAGTTGGCGCAGGTCGCTTGACCTGCCAGGCGCGCCCGACGTTCACGTGCTCAAGCGCCGGGCGAACTCGGCGTCGATCCTGTCCTGCCGGTCCACCAGATGCCCGATGTCGGGTGCCAGTTCGTCCGCGTCGGCCAACAACGCGGCCGCGCGGTCGGTGTCTGCACGTTGTGCGGCGAGTCGAGCGAGGGCATCGAGGGCGTGGATCTGCACCTCGAGGTTCGTGTCGGAGCGCGCCTGCTCGAGCACCTTGAGCAGGAGTGTCTCGTCCTCGCGCATCGAGGCGAGGAGACAGGCGGTGAGGAGAGCGAAGTCGCCGCCCCCCGCGGAGCGGTACCAGCGGTCGTTCTCCACCAGCAGGGCCATGGCTCGGTCGGGCTCGTCGTGGCGGCGCAGGCACCGGGCCAGGTTGAGGCGGGCGGTAGCGGTCAGCCGCCCATCGCCGACGGCGACGGCGTCGGCGATGGCGCGTTCGTATGAGGCGATCGCCGTAGCGTCGCCGAGGCGGTCTTGGATGCGACCGAGCGTCGCGCGGTGCAAGGCGGCCTGGCCCCGGAACCCCATCAGCTGGGACTTGTCGGCCGCTCGTTCGAGGGCGACGGCAGCCTCCTCGAGCCGCCCCTCGGCTTGCGCGATACCGCCGAGGATGGCCTCGCCGTGCACCATGCACCACGAGTCCCCGATCGGTTCGAGAATCTCGACGGCCTCGGCGGCGTCGCGGGCAGCGGTGCCCGTGTCGCCGAGCATGAGGGAGCCGTAGGCAGCCAGCAGGAGACTCCCGGCGGTGCGCCAGGACAGTGAGCGAGCCCGGTAGGTCGCCAGACTCGCGTTCGCGGTCTCCAGGACGACCCCGGGGCGTCCCTGCTGGATGGCCAGGAACGCCTGGTGGCGGTCGGCGTCCGCGAGCAGGACTTCGTCGTCGAGGGACTCGAGCAGTGCCCTGGCGGCGTCGAGGTCGTCCCTCGCGAGCTCGACGTTGCCGGCCGACGCCTCGAGCCATCCGGCGAGCAGACACCCGTAGGCGCGTTCGGCCGCCGCGGCCTCGTCATGCAGGGCGTTCCGCACGCGGGTGGCCCCCGCCGGACCGTCCCCGAGGACGACCCAGGTCCAGCCGAACCCGGTTGCGATGCGGGTGCCGAGCCCCGGGTCGTGCTCGGCGCACCAGGCGAGAGCGAGGTCCACGTTCGCCCGTTCGGCTCGCGCGACCGCCAGGCACTCAGGCTGGCGTGAGCTGCGCACGTGCTCGTCGCACCAGGCCGCCGCGGCGGCGTACCACCTGGCATGCGCGGCCGCGCATGCCTCCGCCTGCCCCGACTCGAGGAGCCGTTCGACGGCATACGCGCGAATACTGTCGAGCAACCGGTAGCGCACCTCGCCACCCTCGCCCTCGTCGACGATCACCAGCGATCGGTCGACGAGACGGCCGACCGTGTCGAGTACCGCGGCGGCCGGGACCCCCAGGACCGCCGACACGTGCTCGAGCGCAGACAGCGACCCGCTCCCGGCGAAGCGCGCCAGGGCCATCAGGGCGCGCTGGTCGTCGGGGAACAGCAGGTGGTAGCTCCACTCAATCGCAGCCTCCAGCGCGCGGCGGCGTTCCGGTCGCCGGCTCGTCGGGTCACGCAGCAGCGCGAAACGGTCGTGCAGCCTACGGGAGATCTCGCGGACCGACAGCGACCGCACCCGGGCCGCCGCGAGCTCGATCGCCAGCGGCAGCCCGTCGAGCGAGGTGCACACCTGCTCGATCACCTCGCTCGTCTCGTCGTCGAGTGCCAGCTGACGGCGCGCTTCCCTGGCCCGCGCCGCGAACAGTGCGACGGAGTCCTCCTGCGTCAAGGGTGCGAGGTGGTGGACGTGCTCACCCTCGACCCCGAGCGGCACTTGACTGGTCGCGAGCAGCCGCAGCGTGGGTACGGCGTCCATCAGCCATTCGGCCAGAGCCGCCGCCTCGACCACGAGATGTTCGCAGTTGTCGAGAAGCAACACGGAGTCGGAGCCCGCCAACCGCTCCCGCAGGGCCGGTTCGCCGCCGTGCACGTGCATCGTCTCGGCCACGACCTGAGCCAGCCGGGAGGTCGCGTCGACAGCATCCAGCCGCACCAGCCAGACACCGCCCGGTGCCGTGAGCTGGGCGGCGACCTCGACCGCGAGCCGGGTCTTGCCCACACCGGCGGGTCCCACGACGATTACCAGGCGGTGACGATCGACCGCGTCAGCCACCGCTGCGCATTCCTTCTCGCGGCCGACGAGCGTGTCGGGCGCGGTCGGAAGGTTGCCGGGCAGCGCCACCGCGTGTGCTCGTCCGGTGAGCTGCACGCTCTGGCGTAGCACCTGCTGCTCGAGCCGCCGCAACGCCGTACCCGGTTGGATGGCGAGCTCCTCGCGCAGTGCTCGCCGCACCCGCCGGTATGTCGCCAGGGCCTCCGCCTGCCGGCCGGCCCGGTACAGGGCAGTGATGAGGGAGACCCACAGGCCTTCGCGCAGCGGATGCTGACCCACGAGCATCTCGAGCTCGCCCACGACGTCGCCGCCGGCCCCCAGGTCCACGCGGGCGGCGATGGCATCCTCGATCAGGCCGAGCCGCACCTCCTCCAGCCGCGCGCGGTGCGGGCCTGCCCAGTCGCCCATCTCGAGCAGGACGTCGCCACGAAACAGCGCCAAGCCTTCGAGCGCCTGCTCCAGTGATGCGGCGGCGTTGCCCGCCGCCCGAGCCGTCGACGACGCGGACGCCAGGTCGGTCGCGCGCGTCGCGTCCACCGCCTCCTTGGGTACCGCGAGCAGGTAGCCCTCGGCCGACCCCACGACCAGATCCTTGTCGCCGAGGGCACCGCGCAGCTGGGACACCTTCGACTGCAAGGTGTTGCGTCCAGCCGGCTCGGCCCAGAGCTCCTCGAGCAGCGCGTCGGCGCGGACGCGGACCCCGGCGTCCAGCGCCAGCCGGGCGAGCAGCTCGCTGGTCTTGCCGGCCGGCACCTCCAGTCGCACGCCGTCCCGGCATGCCTGCACCTCGCCGAGGAGCCGGACGATGAGCACCACTGGACGATTGTCCCCCATCAGACCGTCGTCAGTGCCTCGTCAGCGGTCCGGGTGACCCTCTTCCCGTGACCGACGTGAACGACGAGAACGACGAGGCAGCAGTGCTCCTGCGGCTGATCGGCGCAGACCCGGCCGCCAACGACGAGGTGCTTGCGCTCGTGCCCGGGACCCGCTCGGCCAGCGTGCTGACGGCCGCGGCCCTGTTGTCGCGCGACCCGGACATGCTGGCTCGCGCGGCGCAGCTCGCACTCGCCCCGCGCGAGCGCCAGCTGGTCGCTCTAGCGGACGCACACCTGCACGGGCAGGCAGACCTGTTCGACGGTCTCGTGCGCGACCACCTCTCCGAGCACCCCGATCACCTGCTGGCGGCCTGGATCGCCAGCCGACCCCTGTGAGTCTTGAGAGGGACGATCATGACCGACATCGCCACAGCCCCGCTGGAACCCTCGACGGTGGGGATCGTGGGCCGCTGGATGGTCTCGTTCGCCGGCTTCCCGTTGGGCGGCGATCGGCCTCGCTGCGGGCCTGGCTGTCGGCACCGCGATGGTCCGCTTCGGCACGGAGCTGGAAGGTCTGGTCACCCAGGGCGCGATCAGCGGGTTCGCCGTCGGAGCGGCTCAAGCCGTGACCCTGCTCCCACGTTCCGGGCCCATCGCCCTCCTCTGGCCCGTGTGGCTCGCGGGCGTCTGGGCGGTCGGTTGGTCGGTCACGACCGCCATCGGGGTCGAGGTCGGCGACCGGTTCACGGTCTTCGGCTCCGCGGGTGCGGTCGCGGCCGCTCTGCTCACCTGCGCCCTGCCCGTTCTCCTCGTCCATCGCACACCCAAGGAGAGCCGATCATGAGCTGTCCATCGGATGACCTCGTCACCCCGCTCGACGTGGCCCTGGCCACCACCTTCCAGTGGTATGCCGCCCGCGCGGCCATGCCCGTCTGACCCGCACACCTCGACCGGAGGAAGCCATGAACGACCGCACCCTCGCCCGACGCGCCGGTACCGCCCTGGGACTCGCCTCGATGCTCGCCATCGCGGGGTTCACCGTGCTCGGCTCGGTGTTCGAGTACCCACAGATCCTCGAACAGCCGACCGCCGAGATCCTCGCCCTCTACCGGGCGAACCAAGTGCCTGTGATGACCTGGTTCGTGGTGCTCGTGGTCAGCGCCGGGTTGATGGCGCCCGCCGGCATCTGGCTCGGCAGGATGACCGGCGGGCGTCTCGGCCGCTGGATCACGGCCGTCGGCGTCGCGGCAGCGACCGTCCAGGTGATCGGCCTGCAGCGTTGGGTCACGATGGTGCCCGGCATCAGCCAGGACGCGCTGGACCCCGCGCAGCGCGCAGACGCCGAGAGCCGTCTCGAGTTCCGGCACGTGCTTGTCGGCAAGGTGATCGGCGAGACCATCGGCTACGCCTTGACCGCCACGTTCACCGTGCTCGCCGTCGTCGCCCTTCGCCGGTCGGTGCTGCCACGCTGGCTCGCGGTCGTCGGGTACGTCGCTGCCGGCCTCATCGCGACCGGCGTGGTGATCCCGCTGCTCGAGTGGGCGAGTCTGACCAACTTTGCCGGGTATGTCGTCTGGTGCATCTGGCTGCTCGCCGTGTCAGCCCTGCTGTGGCGAGTGCCGGCACTGACGGCGTCGGTCGACGTCGCGTAAGGCCCACTCGGGCCCCGTCCGCTCCCGGGACAGCTGCGCCGGCCCGGGCGCTCCCGGGACAGCTGCGCCGGCTCGGGACCCCAGCCCGTCGGTCGGTTCAGGCGGCCGGCCGGTGAGCAGGCGGACGCGGATGCGGTGCAGCCGGGGCATGAGTCCGTAGCTGACGATCGGGACTGCGACGGTCGTGAGGACGAAGGTGCCCAGGCCGGGCTGCTGGCGGCATACGGGGACGCGGTCCGAGTGGTCAGGACGCGTGATCAGCTCAGCTGGGCGCCCTGCTGGATGTCGGCGACCGGGCTCGGGATGTCCTCCTCGACCAGGCCGTTGTTGATGGCGATGGCGGCGGCGGACCCTTCACCGGCGGCGGTGATGACCTGTGCGCGGGCGTTGCTGACGTTCCCGGCTGCCCAGACGCCTGCCACACTGGTGCGACCGGTGGCGTCGGCGACGACCCAACCGTTGTCGTCGGTGACGCAGCCAAGCGCGGTGAGCAGGGTGTCGTTCGGTACGAACCGGGGCCGGACGAACACGGCGGCTCGGGGAACGACGTGGCCGGTCACGAGCTCGACGCCGGTCAGGCGGTCGTTCTCGACGACGAGCCCGGCGACGGCACCCTCGACGACTTCGATGGCGCGGGCGGCGAGCTGCTGCCGCTGCTCGGCGGTCAGAGGGTCGCCGTTCGGGAAGAAGACGACGTCGTCGGACCATTGGCGGACGAGATGGGCGTGCAACACGGCTTCGGGCGTCCCGCCGAGGACGCCGAGGGGCTGGTCGCGCACTTCGTAGCCGTGGCAGTAGGGGCAGTGGAGCAGGTCGCGGCCCCAGCGCTCGCGCACCCCGGGGAGGTCTGGGATGTCGTCGTGTAGTCCGGTGGTGACCAGGACGCGGCGGGTACGCAGGGAGGGGCTGTCCTCGAGAGTGACCTCGAAGCCCATCCGGCCCGCGGCTGTCGCCGGCGAGGGGTTGATCCGGGTGACGGTGCCGGAGAGGAAGTGGCCACCGTATCCGGCTACCTCGTCCCGTCCGGTAGCGAGGAGCTCGGTGGGTGCAAGCCCGTCGGAGCCCAAGAACCCTTGCATGTGGGCGGCCGGGGCGTTGCGCGGCTGCCCGGCATCGATCACGGCGACCCGCCGTCGGGCGCGGGTCAGGACCAGGGCGGCTGACAGGCCGGCGGCCCCGCCGCCGATGACCACTACGTCGTACTCGTTCATAGGGAAAGGGTCGCGAAGGGAAGTCGGATGCACAACGTTCGTTGCCGCGCATCGGGCCAGTGGGCGGCATACGTCGTCACGGCGCCCGAGAGCCGCGAAAGGGGTGAGGACTCGTGGTCCTCACCCCCTCGGGTGTGATTCGGTATCCCTCAGGCCTGGGACGGGACCTGCGCCACAGCCGACACATCGAACTCGAGCTTGACCTTCTCGCTGACGAGGACGCCGCCGGCCTCGAGCGCGGCGTTCCAGCTCAGGCCCCACTCGGAGCGGCTGATCGTGGTCTCGCCCTCGAACCCGATGCGGGTGTTGCCCCACGGGTCGATGACCGAGCCGGTCTCCTCGAACTCGATCGTCACGGGCTTGGTCACAGCGTTGATCGTCAGGTCGCCGGTGATGCCCCACTCGGCGCCGTCCCGCTCGACCTTGGTGGAGACGAAGGTGATCTCGGGGTAGGTCTCGACGTCGAAGAAGTCGGGCGTGACGATGTGGCCGTCCCGCTGCTCGTTGCCGGTGCTGACGCTGGCTGCCTTGATGACGACCTTGACACTCGAGCCGGCGGGGTTGGCCGTGTCGATGTGGGCCGAGCCCTCGAAGTCGGCGAACTGGCCGCGGACCTTGGTCACCATGGCGTGGCGGGCGACGAAGCCGATGCGGGTGTGCGCGGCGTCGAGCGTGTAGTCGCCCGCGATGTCGGCGATGGCGGCGGAGGTTGCCTCGAGGGTGTCGGTGGAGCGGTTGAAGAGTCCCATGTGAAGTCCTTCGGGGTAGAGGCACTTGAAGTTTCAATAACTATATTGACCCATTGCAGTTGAATTGTCAAGTACATTGGGTTGTGGACCGTGCGCGCGACACTCACAGCCCCTCGAGCCGGCGGCGCAGCCTCGTCACGGCAGCTGGAAGGTGGATGACGCCGTACCCTTGACGGTGCCATGACGACGACCCACGTGAAGACCCAGAAGACCTACGACGTGCGCACGCACGGCTGCCAGATGAACGTGCACGACAGCGAGCGCCTCGCCGGCCTGCTCGAGACGGCAGGGTACGTCGACCTCGCAGGGTTGCCCGCTGACCGGCGCCCCGAGGTGGCGGACATCGTCGTCTTCAACACGTGCGCCGTCCGCGAGAACGCCGACAACAAGCTCTACGGCAACCTCGGCCAGCTGCGCCCAGCCAAGCTGAGGAACCCTGACATGCAGATCGCCGTCGGCGGCTGCCTCGCGCAGAAGGACCGCGGCCAGATCGTCGAGCGGGCCCCGTGGGTCGATGTCGTCTTCGGCACGCACAACATCGGCTCGTTGCCCGCGCTGCTCGACCGAGCCCGACACAACAAGCGCGCCGAGGTCGAGATCAAGGAGAGCCTGGAGGTCTTCCCCTCGACCCTCCCGACCCGCCGCGACTCGGCCTACAGCGGCTGGGTGTCCATCTCCGTGGGGTGCAACAACACCTGCACCTTCTGCATCGTCCCGAGCCTGCGCGGCAAGGAGCAGGACCGCCGCCCCGGTCAGATCCTCGCCGAGATCGAGGCCCTGGTCGCGCAGGGGGTCATCGAGGTCACCCTGCTCGGCCAGAACGTCAACACGTACGGCGTCGAGCTCGGTGACCGGCTCGCCTTCGGCAGGCTGCTGCGCGCCTGCGGCGACATCGAGGGGCTCGAGCGGGTCAGGTTCACCAGCCCACATCCGGCGGCCTTCACCCAGGACGTCATCCTCGCCATGGCCGAGACGCCGAACGTCATGCCGAGCCTGCACATGCCGCTGCAGTCCGGCTCCGACCGGGTACTCAAGGCGATGCGCCGCTCCTACCGAAGCGCAAGGTTCCTGCGGATCCTCGACCAGGTCCGGGAGCACATGCCTGACGCCGCGATCACGACCGACATCATCGTCGGCTTCCCAGGTGAGACCGAGGCGGACTTCCAAGGCACGCTCGAGGTGGTGCGCGAGGCGAGGTTCGCCAGCGCCTTCACGTTCCAGTACTCGATCCGGCCCGGTACCCCGGCGGCGACGATGGACGGCCAGGTGCCCAAGGAGGTCGTCCAAGAGCGCTTCGATCGGCTCATCGCGCTGCAGGATGAGGTCGGCTTGGCCGAGAACCGTCGCCTCGAGGGCCATGAGGTGCAGGTCCTCGTCGCGCCCTCCGAGGGCCGCAAGGACGCCGAGACCCACCGGATGTCGGGGCGCGCCCGGGACAACCGGCTGGTGCACTTCGCCGTCCCCGAGGGCGCGCAACCGCCTCGCCCTGGTGACCTCGCGACCGTGGGAGTGACGTATGGCGCGCCCCACCACCTCGTCGCCGACTCTGGCCTCGTCGACCGCGGTCGGTATGCCGTCCAGCGCACTCGCGGCGGCGATGCCTGGGCCGCGCTCCAGGACCTCCCGAACGGGTCCGGCAAGCCCGCGGTCAGCCTCGGCATGCCGTCGATCGGCGTGCCGGCCGCGTCTGCCGGGTCCCCTTGCCACGCCTCCACCCCCTGATCGAGAGTGCACTTGTCGTCATCGAGAGTGCACTTCTCCCGCTCGAGAGTGCGCTTCTCCCGCTCGAGAGTGCACTTTTCGCGATCGAGAGTGCACTTCTCCCGCTCGAGAGTGCACTTCTCCAGCTCGAGAGTGCACTTTTCGCGATCGAGAGTGCGCTTCTTCCTCGAGGGGCAGGAGCTGCTACTGGGACGACCGAGCTGCGCTTGCTGCTGGCCCGTGCCTACTTCCACTTGGCCCAGCTCGGCCGCGCCGAGGCGGTTCTCGTCGAGCTCGTCGAGAAGGCTCCCACAGATGCATACGCAGATCTGCTCCTCGGCCGGACACTCCAGCGGGCCGGCCGCCACGAGGAGGCCAAGAGTCCGCTGGCCCTCGCTGAGATCCTCGCCGACTACGAACGGCCCAAGGCACAGGGGGACGTCCTCTCCTTGAGCGCCGTACCCGTCGTCTACGGGTCAGTCTCGGCCCAGATGGGCACACTCATTGGCTGGGACTGACCAGGATTGCATGACGGCCCTGGGCTGTCACCAGGCAATGGCCTGTCGACGACAACGATGCCGAAGTAGACCGCCGCGAGTGCGAGGCAGCGCCCCGACGGGAGGTGGCTCCGTGCTCAGCGTGCGCGCAGGGCGTCGCGGATCTCGGTGAGCAGGACGACCTCCTCGGATGGTGCCTCGGTCTCGTCCTGGCCCTTGGCGCGGAGAGCGGCGAGGGCGTTCAGGGGTGCCACCACGAGGAAATACACAGCCGCCGCGATGATGAGGAAGCTGATCACGGCCGTGATGAAGGCCCCGACATGCACGCCGCCGGGGACCCAGCTTGAGAAGTTCGGCTGACCGCCCAGCTTGCCGATGAGGTCCATGATGACGTCGACAAAGGACTTGATGACCGAGCCGAAGGCGGTGCCGATGACGACCGCGACCGCGAGGTCGACGACGTTGCCCCGCATGATGAAGTCTTTGAAGCCCTTGAGCATGTGCGCTTTCCTTCCTGACCAACCCTCCTACCGGAGGGAAACCACCGGAGAACGACTGGTGGCGAGCATGAGTTGAGTGTCAGCCTGCTGTGCCGAGGACGCCCGGACGGGACCGAGATCCAGAACGGGGCCGCTGGTTCGAAAGGTGACAGTGTGCATCGTGTGGCTGGTGGAGCGGCATTCAGCCTAGCGTGACCCAGAGCATGAGGAGGGGGTGTTTACGTGAGAACTGACGTCGAGCGCAGTTCTCGTGGTCGGGAGAGGCTGTTCAGGAGCGGGTGGCGACAAGATGATGGCACCCTACGTGACCAAACCCGCGTCAGCCCGCGCGGAGGGCGACGACGAAGATCTCGCCGGCCTGCAGCGTCGACACGGCTTGGGCGACTCGGCTCGCGGTCGGCTCGTCGAGGGCCAGCGTGATGCTCGCCGCGCCGCCGGACGAGATGGTCGAGGTCTCCGGGACGTGGACTGCCAGCACCGCGACGTCGCTGGCGACGCGGTCGCCAGAGCCGCTCGCGTACAGGTCGACCCGGTTGCCGGACGTGACGCCTGCCGCCTGGGGGTCCAGGACCGGCACGCTCATCGCCACCGTGCCGGCTGCCTGGCCGGAGAGGATCCCTGGACCGCGCAGGCGGGACGCGGTGACGACCTCGCGCGCCGAGACGGGTGTGGCGAGCACCTTGCCGACCACGTCGCCGGCCCGCGTGGCCGCGGTCTCGGGCCGCTGGCTCGAGGGCCTCGGCTCGATGACGAGATCGTCTGCGGTCAGCGTGATGCCTGCGGGCAGGTCGTGAGCAGCGACGACCGTGGCCACGCCCGGCGCAGCGGCGCCTCGCGGCGTCAGGGCGGTCACACCGACGAACCCAGCCAGCGCGGCGAGCAGCGCGGCACCCCAGCGTCGCAACCGGTGCCGCCGCGCGGCCCGACGTCGCCCGGTCCGGGGCAGCCCGCCCCGTCGCCGGGACCCACGACCGGGCACATCCGCGGGACGTGACCGACGCGCAGGCCGACCCGTGGGCGCGTCAGACCCGTCGGCGGGTTGAGCGGCAGCTCCCGAGCCCGCATCCGGGGCGGGAAGCAACGGTGGGCGGCGGCGCAGCATCGTCGTGAAGCCTCCCTCAGCGGCCCGGCAGAGGGAATGGCAGGGTGAGCCCGTCGAGGCTGCGTCGACACGGACAGGTTGCGTCCTCGTCGTCCTCGGTCTGCGGCAGGCCGGCAATCGTGTGGCGTAGGACGGCCTTGAGGTCCTCGACGTTGCTCGCGAAGACCCGCATGACCTCCTCGTGGGTGACCGCGGCGCCGCCGTCGACCCCGGAGTCGTAGTCGGTCACCATGGCGAGGCTCGTGAAGCACATCGCGAGCTCGCGGGCCAGCGCCGCCTCGGGCATCGTCGTCATCCCCACGATCGTGCCGCCGGCCTGCCGGTTCAGGCCGGACTCGGCCCGCGACGAGAAGCGTGGCCCGTTGACGACGACGAGCGTCCCCTCGGCGCCGACCGCATGACCGGACCGGCGCGCGCTCTCGATGGCAGTGGACCGACCGCGCGGGCAGTAGGGGTCGGCGAACCCGACGTGCACGACCGGACCCTCGAGATCGTAGTAGGTGTGGGCACGCCCCCACGTGCGGTCGATGACCTGGTCGGGCACGACGAACGCGCCCGGGCCGTACTCCGCACGCAGCGACCCGACGGCACACGGCGCGAGAACCTGGCGAACCCCCACGGACCGCAGCGCCCAGAGGTTGGCGCGGTAGTTGACCCTGTGTGGCGCGAAGCGGTGACCCTTGCCGTGGCGCGCCACGAACGCCACGGCTCGACCGTCGACGTCACCGACGACGATCGGGTCGCTCGGCGGGCCGAACGGGGTCTCGACCTCGACCGTCTCGTGCGAGTCGAGGAACTCGTAGAGCCCGGAGCCGCCGATGACCCCGATGTCGACAGGTCCGCGGACCTCGGACGAGTCCGAGGCAGATGAGCCACTCGAGACCGACGAGGGGTGAGGACGGCTCGCTGAGGAGGTCATGCCGGAAAGCCTAGGGGCCAGCGGCAGAGGGCTCAGCGGCATACCTGCTGCGTGTGGAGGGACCCCGCGCGGGTCAGGACGCTGTGGACGAGGCGGCCACGGTGCTGCCTGAGCTCTCCGACGAGGATGAGCTCGTGCTCGACTCCGTCGACGTGGACCCGGGCTGTGACGACGGCTTGGCAGGCGAGACCGCCGACGACTTCGAGTCGGTGCGGTAGAAGCCGGACCCCTTGAAGGAGATGCCGACCGGGTAGATGACCTTGCGAAGCTGCAGCTCACCGCACTTGGGGCACATCAGCAGTGGGTCGTCACTGAAGGACTGTCGGATATCGAAAGCATGGTCGCAGGACCGGCAGGCGTAAGAGTATGTGGGCATAAGGAGCCCTTCCGATGGGTTGCTGGATTGGCTCCATTCTACGTCCAGTCGGCGAGACGCCCGCCGTGGCTGACCGCCCGGATCCGGCGCTCCGCCCGCTCCTTGGCCTGAATGGTGGTCACGACGAGGAACCGGTCGCCGTGCCGGAACGTCGTGTGGCGGTCTGGGACGAACGAGGAGTCGCCGCGCACCACGAGGGCCACATGCGCCCCCCGGGGCAGGCGCAGCTCGAACAGGGCGACCCCGTGCAGCAGCGAGTCCGCGCCGATCGTGACCTGCAGGACATCGGCACCGATCTCGACGAGCGGCACGGACTCGAGGTCGACGTCGACGGCCGCGACCCCCTCGGAAAGGCGTAGCCGGCGCGCCATCCAGCCCAGCGTCGGCGCCTGGACGATGGTGAAGATGAAGACCAGCACGAAGACGAGGTCGAAGATCCAGTCCGTGTCCGGTGTGCCGGTCGTCAGCGGCACGGTCGCCAGGACGATGGGGACCGCGCCGCGCAGCCCCGCCCAGGACAGGAACGCCTGCCGGCGCCACGTGAAGAAGCGGAACCACACGGTGGACACCCACACCGACAGGGGCCGGGCGAACAGGAGCAGCACGAGGCCGATGACGATCGCCGGCAGGACCTGCCCCCCGAGCCGGCGGGGGTCGGCGAGCAGGCCCAGCATGACGAACAGGCCGATCTGCGCGATCCAGCCCATCGCGTTGGCGAACGACCGGAAGCTGACGCGGTGGGGCAGGTTGAGGTTGCCGAGCACGAGGGCCGCGACGTAGGTGGCGAGGAAGCCCGAGACGTGCGCGAGCGCGCCGAGTGCATAGGCAAGGACCGTCAGGGAGAGGATCCCGATCGAGAAGAGCGCGGAGGACGCGCTGACGACACGGCGCAGGCCCTGTCCGCCGAGCCAGCCGACGGCGAGCCCGACGGCCAGGCCGCCGGCGAGCTCGAGGGTTGCGAACCCGGCCAGCTCGTACCACGTATGTGCCGCCCCGCCGGGTACCCCCTGCGCGGCGAACGCCACGACGAGGATGACGACAGGTGCGTCGTTGAAGCCCGACTCGGCCTCGAGCACAGCGGAGAGGCGGCGGGGCAACGGCACGTTGCGCAGCACCGCGAAGACGGCCGCCGCGTCGGTCGAGGAGACGATCGCCCCGATGAGCAGCGCGATCGTCCACGACAACGGGAGGAAGGCATGCACGGCCACGGCGACCACGAGCACCGAGACGACGACACCGACCGTCGCCAGCACTGCGGCCGGTGCGACCGCCCCGCGGATCTTCTGCCAGGACGTGGTCAGGCCGCCCTCGGCGAGGATGAGGACGAGAGCTGCGTACCCGAGCACGCGCGTGGTCGAGGCGGAGTCGAACTCGATCCCGAGCGCGCCCTTGCCGAGCAGCAGCCCGAGCCCGAGGTAGATGAGCAGCGAGGGCATGCCCGAGCGAATGGAGAGCCGGACCGCCGCGACCGCGACGAGCAGCACGACCGAGCCGATCAGGAGCACGCGTGTCAGGTCGTCGAGAGTGATCTCCGACGACGATATGGACATGAGTGCGGTCACACGGGCTCCTGGCGTGCGGCTGCGACCATGAAACCACTTCCACCCAATCGACCGTGCCACTGGCTGCACCGTCTGCCTGCCACCTGCCTGGCGTGCCCGGTCACTCCAAGTGCCGCGGGTGAGCCGACCGGCCGTGAGCGGCACCGGGCACCGCGCCTCAGGCTCCGTTCCGATAACGACTGGCCCACTGGCCCGCATGGCGGGGGGTCCACGCCTGACTGGGTGACCTACGCTCGGGGTCGTGCCTCGGATCAAGCTCGTGCGCCGCATCACCCTGTCGGTGATCGTCCTCGTGGTCCTTGCGCTCGTCGCCGCGGGCATCCTCGCGATCTCGACGGTGCGGCACTCGTTCGCGCAGACGGACGGCGAGCTGCACGTCGAGGGGCTGACGGGCACGGTGACCGTGACCCGCGACGCACGAGGGGTGCCGACGATCACGGCCGACACCCCCGCCGACCTGTTCCGGGCCCAGGGATACGTCAGCGCCCAGGACCGGTTCTTCGAGATGGATCTGCGGCGGCACACCACGGCGGGCCGGCTCGCCGAGCTCGTCGGGGAGCCCGGGGTCGAGGCCGACACGGTCATCCGCACGATGGGCTGGCGCCGGGTCGCCGAGCAGGAGCTGCCCAAGCTGCGTCCCGAGACCCGGCAGTACCTGCAGGCCTACGCCGACGGCGTCAACGCCTACCTGCGCCAGGCCGACAGCCCGAGCGACCTCTCCCTCGAGTACACGCTGCTGGGCCGCAGCAACCCGGGCTACCGCGTCGAGGACTGGACGCCGGTCGACTCGCTCGCCTGGCTCAAGGCGATGGCGTGGGACCTGCGCGGCGACTACGAGAACGAGCTGGCCCGGGCGCGGCTGTCCCGGCGCACGCCGGTCAAGCAGATCGCGCTGCTATACCCGCCATACCCGATGGATCGCAACCTGCCGATCCTCTCACCGGAGGACTGGCAACCGGAGCAGCGCCGCGACCAGGCCGCGACGCCGCTGCCCAAGGCTCTCGTGGCGCCCCTGGGCACTCCCGACGGGCAGGCTGCGCTCGAGTCGGCAGCGGCCGCGCTCGACGCGGTGCCGACGATGCTCGGCCGGGGCGAGGACGTCGGGTCGAACTCGTGGGTCGTCGGTGGGCCCCGCACGACCACCGGCAAGCCGCTGCTGGCCAACGACCCGCACCTGAGCCTGTCGATCCCGAGCGTCTGGTCCCAGGTCACCCTCCAGTGCCGCCAGGTCACGCAGCAGTGCCCCTTCCAGGTGTCCGGCTTCACCTTCTCCGGACTGCCCGGTGTCATCATCGGCCACAACGCCCGGATCGCGTGGGGGATGACCAACCTCGACCCGGACGTGACGGACTTCTACCTCGAGCAGGTCGAGGGCGACACCTACCTGCGCGACGGGGCCGCGAAGCCGCTCGCGACGCGCACCGAGACGATCAAGGTCGCCGGCGGCGCCGACGTCACGATCGCCGTGCGCAGCACGGTTCACGGCCCGATCCTGTCCGACGTCGTGCCGGCCGTCGCCGAGGCCGGTGACCGGGTCGTCGTGCGAGGCGCGCCGCAGTCGAACCACTACGCCGTCTCCCTGGCCTGGACCGCCCTTGCCCCGACCACCACGGCCGACGCGATCTTCGCCCTCGATACGGCGTCCAACTGGGACCAGTTCCGGGCGGCCGCCGCCCTCTTCGCGGTGCCGTCGCAGAACCTTGTCTACGCCGACGTCGATGGCCACTTCGGCTACCAGGCCCCGGGCCGCATCCCGATCCGACGCTCGTCGACCCCCGGTGCGCCGCCCGGCTTCTGGCCGTCCCCGGGTTGGGACAGCCAGTGGGACTGGCGCGGCTACGTCCCCTTCGCGGACCTGCCACATGTCCTCGACCCGAGCGAGGGCTTCATCGTGACGGCCAACCAGGCGGTCACCGCGAGCAGCACGCCCTTCCTCACGACGGAGTGGGACTACGGGTTCCGGTCCCAGCGGATCCGCAACCTGCTCGAGGCGACCCCGAAGATCTCACCCGAGCTGATGTCGCAGATCCAGGGCGACACTCGCAACATGTTCGCGCCGGTCCTCGTCGAGCACCTCCTCGGAGTCCAGGTCGACGACTTCACCGCCCAGGCGCAGCGGCTGCTCACGCAGTGGGACTACAGTCAGCCGGCCGACAAGTCGCGCAACTCGGCTGCCGCCGCCTACTACAACGCCGTGTGGAAGCACCTGCTCGAATACACCTTCGACGAGCTGCCCCCCGACATCGCCCCCGACGGGGGGAGCCGCTGGATGGTCGTCATGGAGCAGTTGCTCAAGGACCGGAGCAACGACTGGTGGGACGACAAGACGACCCCCGGCGTGGTGGAGACCTCCGGCGAGATCCTCAAGCGGGCCCTCGTCGACGCCCGCCTCGACCTGGCCCGCAAGCTCGGCAAGGAACCCGTCACGTGGCGGTGGGGCCGGCTGCACCAGCTCGACCTCAGGCACGAGGTGCTGGGCGGCGACACCGTCCCCCGTGTCGTCCGTGCGATCTTCAACCGCGGGGGCATCGAGCTCGGCGGCGGCAGCTCCATCGTCGACGCCAACGCGTGGGACGCCTCGGCGAAGGGCTACGACGTCACCGCCGGACCGTCGATGCGGATGGTCGTCGACCTGTCCAACCTCGACGGCTCACGCTGGGTCAACTCGACCGGCCAGAGCGGGCACGCGATGTCCGACCACTACGCCGACCAGATCGACGCGTGGGCTGCCAACGAGACCTACCCGTGGCCGTTCAGCCCGGCCGCGACGCAGCAGGCTGCGCAGGACACGCTGACCCTCAGCCCGGTCAGCCGCCCCTGACCCAGACGAGGCGGCCGGTCGTCGTCACGTAGCCGTCGACGAGCTCGTCGTGCGGGTCGAGCGGCAGTGGCTGCCCGCTGGCCTCACCTTCGTGCAACAGCGTGATGACCGGGACCCCGGGGCGCCGATGGCGCAGCGCCCGGTCGTAGCACCCGCCGCCCTGTCCGAGCCGTCCGCCCCGCTCGTCGACCGTGAGGCCGGGGGTGACGATCAGGTCGCAGGTGCTCAACGCCTCCGGACCGAGCACGCTCGTCCCGTCGGGCACCGCGCCCCGGGCTACCCGCGCCACGTCCACGACCGCGCCGTGAGCGGCATACGTCCACTCGAGGGTGAAGTCGGTGAGCGTGATCGGCACGATGACCGCGTGACCCGCCTCGAGGAGCGCGTCCACGAGGCGACCGGTGGGCGGCTCGTCGGGCAGGGAGAGGTATGCCGCCACCCGGGCGCCCGCGGGCACCACCCCCAGGATCGTGGTGGCGATCGCGTCGGCGGCCAGGTCTCGGTCGCTCGGCGCCGCGAGTCGCGCGGCGAGCCGGGAGCGGCGGGCTCGGGCGGCCCTTCGCATTTCCGACTTCGCGCTCACGAGCCTCATCGTAAGGTGGCTCCATGAGCGACCAGGGGTTGCGGGAGTCGATCGACCGCATGCGCACGCGGGGGATCAGCAACCAGGCCATCCGCGTCTTCCGGCACTACTACCACCAGCTCGAGGAGGGCGCGCTCGGCGTCATCCCCGAGGCGACGATCGAACCGCTCGGGGACATCCAGCGGCTCCGGTCGGTCGAGGTCACCGAGGCGGCCGCCCGGCGCGCCCTGTTGCAGACGGCGATCGTCAAGCTCAACGGGGGCCTCGGTACGACGATGGGGATGAGCGGCGCGAAGTCGGCGCTGCACGTCGTCAACGGCTACAGCTTCATCGACGTCATCGCCCAGCAGACCCTCGCGCTGCGCAAGCGGTGGGGGGTCGATGTGCCGCTCGTCTTCATGAACTCGTTCCGCACCTCCGAGGAGACGGTCACCGCCCTGCGGCCCTACGGCGACCTCGAGCTGGACGGTGTGCCCCTGGAGTTCCTCCAGAACGCCGAGCCGAAGCTGCGCGCGCGTGACCTGTCCCCGGTCGACTGGCCCGCCGACCCCGACCTCGAGTGGTGCCCGCCCGGTCACGGCGACGTGTTCGTCTCGATGATGACCTCGGGCCTGATCGAGACACTTCTCGACCGTGGCATCCGCTACGTGTTCATCTCCAACGCAGACAATCTGGGCGCGACGTGCGACCCCGACGTCGCCGGCTGGATGCTCGACCACGACCTTCCCTACGTCGCCGAGGTCTGCGAACGGACCCCGAGCGACCGCAAGGGCGGCCACCTGGCGGTCCGCAAGGCCGACGGCCGGCTCGTGCTGCGTGACCTGGCGATGGTCTACCCGGGCGAGGAGGAGGACTTCCGCGACATCGGGCGGCACTCGACGTTCCACGCGAACAACATCTGGGTCAGTCTCGAGGACCTCGAGAAGCGGATGACCCGCACGGGTGGTGTGCTCGGGCTGCCGATCATCGTCAACCGCAAGCGGGTCGACCCGTCTGATCCCACCTCGACCAAGGTCATCCAGATCGAGTCGGCAATGGGTGGCGCGATCGAGATCTTCGAGCGGTCCGAGGCGCTGCTCGTGCCGCGCACCCGCTTCCGGCCCGTCAAGACGACCAACGACCTGCTCGTCCTGCGGTCCGACTTCTTCTCGCTCGACGACGACTTCCACATCGTTGCGTCCCGGCCCGGCCCCGAGCCGTTCGTCGACCTCGACGACGACTACTTCAAGCTCATCCCGCACTTCGAGACGCGCTTCCCGGGTGGGGTGCCCTCGATGCGGGAGTGCACGAGCCTGACCGTGACCGGTGACGTCACCTTCGGCGCCGAGGTGCGGTGCATCGACGACGTCGTCATCCAGGGGACCGGCCGCGTGCCCGACGGGGCCGTCCTGGGCGGGGCCTGACCGGTGCGGACCGCGACGGAGCACCTCGAGGCCATCCTCGCCACGATCACCGTCGGGCCCCGCGAGCGCGTGCCGCTCGCCGACGCGGTCGGGCTCGTCCTGGCCGAGGACGTCACCGCGGCCGTCGACCTGCCGCGCTTCGACAACTCCTCGATGGACGGGTATGCCGTCCAGGCCGCCTCGCTCGCCGGTGCGGGCGCGCAGCCGGTGCGCCTGCGCGTCGTCGGCGAGGTCGCCGCCGGCGCGTCCGGCGGGTTCGAGGTCGGCCCCGGGCAGGCGGCCCGGATCATGACCGGTGCGCCCCTGCCCGCCGGAGCCGACGCGGTCATCCCGGTCGAGCAGACCGACGGAGCCGCGACGGGCCAGGTGACCTGCCGGGCCGCGGCCACCGCCGGGCAGTTCGTCCGGCGGCGCGCCGAGGACGTGCGCGCCGGGACCGCGGTGGTGCGCGCCGGGCAGGTCGTGGGGCCGCGCACCGTGGCCCTGGTCGCGGCGAGCGGGCATGCCGACTGCGTCGTGCACCGGCGGCCGCACGTGGTCGTCGTCTCGACCGGCGACGAGCTCGTCCCGCCGGGTCACCCGCTGGGGCCGGGGCAGATCCACGACTCCAACTCGGTCATGCTCGAGACCGCCGCGGTCACGGCCGGGGCGAGCGCCGAGATCCGCTCCGCGGTCGGGGACAGCGAACGCGACCTGCTGCTCGTGCTCGACGAGGCGATCGGCCCGATGGAGGAGATCGGGCAGGCCGACGCGATCGCTCGGGCCGACGCGGCCCGACGGGCCGATGCCGCCCGACGGGCCGGTGCGGCCCGACGGGCGGCCGACGTGGTCAGGCGCGCCGACGCCATCGTCACCAGTGGTGGCGTCTCGATGGGCGCCTACGACATCGTCAAGTCGGGTCTTCGGGACAAGGGTGTCGAGTTCGTCACCGTCGCCATGCAGCCGGGCAAGCCTCAGGGCTTCGGCTTCGTCGTCGGGTCCTCGGGTCGTCGGGTACCCGTCTTCGCGCTGCCCGGCAACCCGGTCTCCTCCTACGTCTCGTTCGAGCTGTTCGTCCGGCCCGCCCTGCGTCGGATGATGGGACTCGTGCCGGAGGGCAGGCCGACCCGCCGGGCGACCGTCACGGCGCGGCTGCGCTCACCCGAGGGACGACGGCAGTTCGCTCGGGCGGTCGTGGGCCGCGACGCCGCCGGCCACCTCGTCGCGGAGCCGGTCGCCGGACAGGGGTCGCACTTCGTCGCGGACCTCTCCCGGGCCAACGCCCTGCTCGTCGTCCCCGAGACGGTCACGGCGGTCGAGCCCGGTGACGAGCTGGACGTCATCCTGCTGGGCACCGAGGACGGCTCGTGAGCGAGCGCCAGTCCCGGTTGACGCACGTCCGATCCGACGGCACGGCGCACATGGTCGACGTCTCGGCCAAGGCCGTCACGGCGCGCGAGGCGAGTGCGGCCGGGCGGGTGCTGCTCAGCCCGGCCGCCGTCGGCGCCCTGCGCGAAGGCGTTGTCCCCAAGGGCGACGCGCTCGCCGTGGCCCGCATCGCCGGCATCCAGGCGGTCAAGCGGACTCCCGAGCTCATCCCGCTCGCGCACCCCATCGCCGTGCACGGTGTCGAGGTCGACCTGACCGTCGAGGACGACGGCGTCTCGATCACCGCGACGGTCCGCACCGCCGACCGCACCGGGATCGAGATGGAGGCGCTCACGGCCGTCTCGATCGCCGCACTCGCCCTTGTCGATATGGTCAAGGCCGTGGACAAGCACGGGCGGATCACGGATGTCCGCGTCACGGCCAAGTCCGGTGGACGGTCAGGAGACTGGAGTGAGTGACGAGACGCTGGTCGGCGCCGGACGGCACGCGGTCGTCATCGTCGCCTCGACGCGGGCGGCCCGCGGCAGGTATCCGGACCGGTCCGGGCCGATCCTGGTGGGCCGGCTGCGGGAGTGGGGCTTCGAGGTTGCCGGCCCGATCGTCGTGCCCGACGGTGACGAGGTGGGCCGGGCCCTGGAGGTGGCGCTCAGCTCGGAGCCCGACCTGCTCCTGACCTCCGGTGGCACCGGGCTCACGCCGAGCGACCGGACGCCCGAGATGACGGCTCCGTTCATCGACATGGTGGTCCCTGGGATCGCCGAGGCGCTCCGGGCCGCCGGGCTCGCCAAGGGGGTTCCCACCGCGATGCTCTCGCGCGGCCTCACCGGGCTGGCGGGACGCACCTTCGTCGCGAACCTGCCAGGGTCCAAGGGCGCCGTCGTCGACGCCCTCGAGGTCCTCGACCAGGTGCTCGCCCACATCCTCGTCCAGATCCCCGGCAGCGACCACGAGAGCGTGTGAGGGGGCGGGAGCGCCACCGTGAAGCTGCCCTGGAAGTCGCACCACGAGGGCGACGCACCCTGGCCGGTCGTGCTGACCGACGAATCGGGGTCGCCGCCGATCACCCTGCGACCGCTGCGCTTCCGCGACGAGATCGGCTGGCACCGGGTACGCGCCGACAACGCGAACCACGTCCAGCCATGGGAGCCGACCCTCCCGCCGGGGGTGCGCGCCCGACCGGTGGTCTCGTTCCGGCAGTTCGTCAAGGACCTCGACGCCGAGGCCCGCGCGGACCACGTGCTGCCCTGGGTCGTCGACGTGGGCGGTCGCATCGTCGGGCAGGTGCACATCTTCGGGATCGTCCGGGGGGCGCAGCAGTCGGGCGCGGTCGGCTACTGGCTCGACAATGCGGTCGTCGGGCACGGGATCGCGACGCGCGCGGTGGCGCTCGCCATCGACCACAGCCTGCGCGATGCCGGACTGCACCGCATCGAGGTCAACATCCGGCTCGACAACCAACGGTCCCTCGCGATCATGCGCCGACTCGGCTTGCGGGACGAGGGAGTTCGCGAGCGGTTCCTGCACATCGACGGTGCCTGGCGGGACCACCGGTCCTTCGCCGTCACCGCCGAGGAGATCGGGCCGGGTGGCCTGCTGGCCCGGTTGCCGGACTGATCGCACGAGGCTCTTGCGCGACACGCAACGAATGTGCATCGTGTGACGGATGTGACCCCCTACGGTTGGGGGCGTGCAAGTGGGCAGCCTGATCTTCGTGGTCATCGTCGCGACATGGGCCGTCTATCTGCTGCAGCACTGGATCCGCCGCCGCGAGCACGCGGCCGCGAGCGACTCCGTCCGGCAGTTCTCCGAGGCGATGCGCGTGCTGCCGAAGCGGACCCTCGTGCCCGAGCCGACCACCGGCGCCGCGTCCAGCAGGTCGGCCCGGCCGCTGACGGCCAGGCGTCGTGGTGATCGGCGGACCCTGACGGACGGTCAGCACCTCGAACCAGCCCGTTCCCTAACCGATGAGGTGGCAGTCATGTCCAGCTCACCCACGACCGGATCAGCCCGGCGCGAGCCACCGGAGCCTCGCGGAGGCCGCGCACCCCGACCGGTGGCTCTCAACCCGACGGTGGGCCCCTGGCGCCGACGGGCGCGCGGGGCGCTGCTGCTCCTGTCGCTGTTCTGGGTGCCGACCTCGGTCGTCCTCGCCGCCCTGCACGTCCTGCTCTGGGTCTCGGTGCTGCTCGCCGTCCTGACCGTCGTCGCGGTGCTTGCCTGGCTCCGGCTCGAGGTGCGTGCCGACCGCGCCCACGCCCAGGCCGACCGTGCCCGTGGCGCCTCGGCTCGGAGGTCCCGACGAGGGGCCGGTCGCCGGGCGCTCAGCACCGACGACACCCAGGAGATCCACCCCCCCGGGGCCGAGTCCGTCGCGGCCGGACCGGCTCGGGCCGCTCGGCCCGCCGCCGCGGCAGGGTCGGTGCATCAGGAGGCCGGCGCAGCGGCATACGACCTCGAAGCGGAGATCGCCCGCGACGCCACCCTCGCGCCCGTACCGCAGCCGGCCGCCGAGGGCACGTGGAGCCCCGTCCCGGTGCCGCCGCCCACCTACACGATGAAGGCCAAGGCCGAGCCGCGGATGACGCCCGCCGGTGTCCCGGCGGATGTCTTCGCAACCCCGGAGTTCGCCGACGAGGCCGACGAGCTCGCCGAGAACGCAACCGCCGCGCGGCGCGCCGCCAACCTCTGAACCACAGCGTCAGGCGTTGGCCGGCTCCGGCCCTTCCCCGACCGGCCCGGCGAGTCCCGGGTCGGGCTCTGGCTCCCGGTCAGGTTCTGCGTCGCCCGACAGCAGGTGCTTGCCCACAGCGTTGAGGATCGCCATCGTCGGCACCGCGAGCAGGGCGCCGACGATACCGGCGATGAGCGAGCCCGCCGCGATGCCGAGGATGACGGCGAGCGGGTGGACGCTGACCGCCCGCCCGAGCAGGAACGGCTGGAGCACGTGTGACTCGATCTGCTGCACCCCGATGACGACGGCGAGCATGATCAGCGCGACGCCCGGGCCGTGCGCGACCAGCGCGAGCAGCACCGCCACAGCGCCGGAGAGCAGGGCGCCGACGATCGGTATGAACGACAGGATGAAGACGAGGACACCGATCGCGAAGGCGAACGGCACCTCGAGGATCGCCGCTCCGAGCGAGATGCCGATCGCGTCGACGGCCGCGACGATGATGGTCGCCCGGACGAACGCCGAGAGCTGGTGCCACGCGATCTGTCCCGACGAGCCCACCTTGTCGCGCGCGGCACGGGGGAAGAGGCGGACAACCCACTGCCAGATGCGTGGGCCGTCGTAGAGGAAGAAGAACAGCGCGAAGAGGGCGACGAAGATCCCGGCGACGAAGTGCGTCGCGGTGAGCCCGATCGAGGCCGCCCTCGCGCTGAGGTCGCCGGAACTGCTGATCGTCTCCCGGATCTGGTCGAACCACGCGTTGAACTGGGTGTCGGTGATGTGGAAGGTCGTCCGGACCCAGTCGCGGATCTGGTTCACCCCGTCGGCGACCTGCGCGGTCAGGTCGCCGAAGCCGTTCGTGAACTGGGTGCCGACGAGGGTGAGCAGCCCGCCGACGACGACGATCGTGCCGAGCACGATGACCCCGGTGGCGGCGCCGAGCGGCAGCCATCGGTGCAGCCGCAGCGCGAGCGGGCGCAGCAGCGCGGTGAGCAGCAACGCGACCGCGATCGGCACGAGGACCGGAGACAGGAACGCGACCGCGAGGTAGAGGACGGCGAGGGCGGCAGCGATCAGCAGCAGGCGCCCGGCCCAGCTGCTCGCCTCGCGGATGCCGCGTGGCACGGTGGTCTTCTCGGTCACAGTGCACACCGTATGCTGCTTTCCGCTCCATCCTTCCCGAACAGTCCACTGCTGGTCGAACGGCTCGGTGTACCGGCCCGCTCGGTCACGAGCGACCAGTCCAGCCGGGGGCGATGGTGCCCAGGGTGCCTAACATGACGGCATGACGGAGATCTCGACCGCAGTGACCGGCGCGACCGGATGGCTCGGCGGGCTGGTGGCCCGGCACCTGGCCGACCGCGGGATCGCCCAGCGGTTGGTGGTCCGCGACCCGGCCAGGGCACCTGAGTTGGCCGGCGCCACGGTGGCCCACCCCGCGTCATACGGTGACCGAGCCGCCGTCGAGTGTGCCCTGTGGGGGCTGCCCGTCGTGTTCATGGTCTCGGCTGGCGAGAGTGCGGCCCGGCTCGACGAGCACCGGACTTTCGTCGACGCGGCGGTCGCGGCCGGTGTGCAGCACCTCGTGTACGTCTCGTTCTTCGGTGCCGCCCCGGACGCGACCTTCACTCTGGCCCGGGACCACTGGGTCACCGAGGAGTACGTCAAGGCCTCCGGTCTCTCGTGGACCTTCCTGCGGGACAACCTCTACCTCGAGTTCATGGACCAGATGATGGGCGAGGACCGGGTGATCCGGGGCCCGGCGGGCGACGGCCGGGCGGCGGTCGTCTCGCACGACGACATCGCCCGGGTCGCGGCCACCGTGCTGCTGGCGCCGGACGAGCACCGGGGCAGGGCGTACGACCTGACGGGTCCCGAGGCGCTGTCCTTTGCCGACATGGCGCGCATCATCTCCGAGGTGACCGGAGTGCCCGCGTCGTTCCACGACGAGACGATCGAGGAGGCGTACGCCTCGCGGGCGACCTATGGTGCCCCGGCCTGGCAGGTCGACGCGTGGGTCTCGACGTACACCGCGGTCAAGGCGGGAGAGCTCGACGGCGTCTCGCCGGACGTCGAGCGGGTCACCGGGTTGCGGCCGATCTCCCTGCGCGAGTACTTGGCCGCGCGCCAGCAGTCCTGACAGGGCCGGGCCGGTGCCGCTGCGTAGAACGACCACCATTCCGGTCCGGGTGACGCGTTGAGCACGGGTGAGCGGTCGCCTGCCCGATGGTGGTCGTCCGGCGGAACAGCCGGTATGCCGCTCACCTGGTTCGGTGGGATCTTGAGCAGCTCGGGGGCCGAGTTCGCCTCGGACGAGGGAGCGCGTGGGGACCGCGCCCGGGCCGAGGCCGACCCGCTGCGCGGTAGGTTGGGCGCAGTCAACCCCGCCACAGGAGGGCACGCATGTCCGAGCCGTATCTGCCGACACTCATCACGGCGACCCCCGAGGAGGGCTTTCAGCTCGCGTTGAAGCTCTCGCGTCTGGCGGTCAAGTTCACGCAGCCCTCGGCGGAGGTCCGTGACCGGCTGCGTCCGGACTACGCCGAGAACGCCGACAGCCTGACGGCGGCATCGCAGGTGGTCGCGATCAACTTCCAGACGGTCGCGCAGGCCAACGACTTCTGGCGCTGACTCTCCCGAGCCTCCGCGGTAGACGTGGGTGCCGTATGAGGTACGCCGTCAGGCGAGCGACAGGAACAGCTTCTCCATCTTCTTGACGTCCATCTCGGCGTCGTCACTCGCGGTGAGGCACTGCTGCAGCCCGGACGCGATGATGGCGAAGCCGGCTCGGTCGAGCGCCTTGGACACCGCGGCAAGCTGCGTGACGACCTGCTCGCAGTCGCGGCCCTCCTCGAGCATGCGCAGCACACCCCCGAGCTGACCCTGGGCGCGCTTGATCCGGTTGATGACAGGGCCGAGGCCCTCGGGGTCGAGCTGCATGACCGTGGATCCTTTCGCCGTGACGACTCTCCATCATACCTACAGGGGTATCGCGGAGAGCACGCGTCGGCGGCGGCCGTAGGGCGTGTCTTCGATGAGACGGCTCCATTTCCGGCCTACTCCCCGGCACATCCCCTACCGAGGGCTCCAACAAGCCACCTGGGGTGGAGCTCCGTAGGGAGTTTGAGAACCCTTGCCCGGCCTCAGGACTCCTG